>DDDD01000136.1:0-11871 GCA_002335945.1 Porticoccaceae bacterium UBA1989 | reverse complement strand
GGTACTAGCTTCTTCGATGCAGCTGGTGGCGGCGACCCGGTCCTGTTCCAGCATATTTTCTGGTTCTTTGGTCATCCAGAGGTATATATTATTATCCTGCCAGCCTTTGGTGTGGTTTCTCATATTATTCCAACGTTCAGCCGCAAGCCGCTGTTTGGTTATTCGTCAATGGTTTACGCCACTGCCGCGATTGCCTTCCTGTCGTTTGTAGTTTGGGCACACCACATGTTTACCGTAGGCATGCCAATTGCGGGTGAGCTGTACTTTATGTACGCCACTATGCTGATTGCAGTGCCGACTGGAGTGAAGGTCTTTAACTGGATCACCACCATGTACAGAGGCTCATTAACCTATGAAACCCCCATGCTATTCAGCATCGCGTTTGTGATTCTGTTTACCTTTGGCGGCTTCACCGGAATGATGTTGTCGATTGCAGCGGCGGACATGCAATACCATGATACTTACTTCGTAGTAGCCCACTTCCATTACGTAATGGTCGCTGGTGCGGTATTTAGTGGTACTGCAGCGGTTTATTACTGGCTGCCAAAGTGGTGCGGCAAGATGTATAACGAAACCATGGGTAAGGTCCAGTTTTGGATCGCCTTTATCGGTTTCAATATCACCTTTATGCCACAGCATTTCCTAGGTCTAGCAGGTATGCCACGTCGTTACGCTGATTACGGTCTGCAGTTTGCGGATTGGAACATGGTCTCAAGCATCGGTGCATTTATGTACGGTGGCGCACAGATCCTGTTCCTGTTTAACGTGATCCGCACCATCGGCTGGGGCGAGCCTACTAAGGACCCTAAAGTTTGGGAAGGTGCAGAAGGACTGGAGTGGACATTGCCCACACCAGCGCCCTATCACACATTCGCCAAGCCGCCGAAGATTAAGTAAGAGGCAGCAAACATGTCAGTGCGCTCTGGAAATGGCCCGCTACTTGCGAAGTTAATTGCTTTAGCAGCTGCCATGTTTTTGTTTGCAATCTTTGTGTTGCCGCCACTCTATGATCTCTTTTGTGAGATTACTGGAATTGGCGGCAAGACAGACGGCGCATACACAGCAGTATCTGTCGAAGTAGATACCTCACGAGAGATCGAAGTGCAGTTTGTTGCGACCAAAAATGCAACCATGCCCTGGGATTTTTACCCGTTAGAAGAGCGCGTAATCGTTCATCCTGGTGAGTCTCGTGCAGTAGCCTTCTACGCTCAAAATAGAACTGGGCAAGATATGGTAGGACAGGCTATACCGAATGTTCTGCCGAATAATGCAGCTGACTATTTCCATAAAACGGAATGCTTCTGCTTTAACAACCAACCCCTGCTGGCTGGCGAAACAGCTGAACTGGAGTTGGTGTTTATCGTAGATCCAGATTTACCGGCCAGTGTTAATACAGTAACCCTGTCCTACACAATGTTTGATATAACAGATCGCACCAAGGTGCAGATCTCACAAGTACAGTAAACGGAGAGTAACAATGTCAACTGAAAGTACTTATTACGTACCCGAACAGAGCAAAATGCCGCTTATCGCTGCAACTGGTATGGGTGTAATGGCTTATGGTGCTGCCTCATGGGTTCTGGACGGTGGCACTGCCACTATCTTCCTGATCGGCTCACTGATTATGGCCGGCGTTTTGTACAAATGGTGGAGCATCGTCATTGACGAAAATATGCGCGGTCTCGCTAGCCCACAGCTCAAGCATTCTTATGTGTTGGGTATGCTGTGGTTTATCTTCTCCGAAGTGATGTTCTTTGCCTGCTTCTTTGGCGCCCTCTTCTATGTTCGTGTCTTGGTGAACTCCTGGATTGGTGGCGAAGCCGCCGTCGGTTGGTTTGACGACACCCCAACAGATGCAGCAGCAGCTAATGCTCAGCACCTATGGCCTGGCTACGAAGCCGCATGGCCGCCAATGATCACACCAGATCAGGCAGTTAATGGTGACGCGGCACAGTTTAAGGGTCCAGATCAGAATATGAGCTTCCCAGGTTGGGACCGTATTTTGCATTGGTTACCACTTTGGAACACGCTCGTTCTGCTGACGTCGAGTGTGACTGTGCACATTGCACACACAGGGCTTAAAGATGGCGATCGCAAAAAGTTTAATACCTGGTTAGGTATCACTGTTGCCCTAGGTATCTTCTTCTTGTTCTTGCAGGTTGAAGAATATATTGAAGCCTACCAGCACATGGGTCTGACACTTGAGTCAGGTATTTATGGCACCACATTCTTTATGTTGACCGGATTCCACGGCATGCACGTTACCCTGGGTACAGTGATGTTGTTGATTCAATGGTTACGCGGACTGAAAGGGCACTTTACCCATGATGACCAGTTTGGTTTCGAAGCGGCCTCTTGGTACTGGCACTTCGTTGACGTGGTTTGGGTAGGACTCTTCCTGTTTGTCTACGTACTTGCGTAAGCCACAGTAGATTTACCGAAGCGGCCAGGTAACCCCTGGCCGTTTTCATCTCTGCTCTAAATTACTGTGCAGCTGGTGCCGTTTCAGTAGGGACAGACTGTTCAGGAATCGCTTTTTCAGGTGCAGGCATGGCGGGCCTGGGTCTTATTGGATAAGGCGTGGTAGCCTCAGGGTGAAGTTGTCGATCCCAGGGCGCCCGGCTGCTGATCTGTCCGGTATATGCGCCGTATATAACAGTACCCAGTAGCAGAGCTGCTAGCGTAATCCGTAGGCCCAGAGCAAATAGCAGGCGACGTTTTGAATTGCCAAGGTCTTTGACCAGAAAGCGCAGGCCGCTAAATAGGCTGACAACCACGGCGATAAATAGAACAACGATAATAGTCTTTAATAACATGGCAATAACCACTCTTGAGAAAGGTTGGAATTTAAACACAGATGACCACTGAGCCCCACTTATCTACGCAGCGATTTCAATGGCAGCCCAATAAAAAATTATTGGTGCTTAGCCTCTGTCTGTTTCCGCTACTCGTGGTACTGGGATTCTGGCAATTAGATCGCGCGGATGAAAAACAACGTATCCTCGATCAGTATAATACTAACCAGCAAGCGCCTCCGGCAATGGTCTCGGATCTGATGGGTGACAGTAACCTGCAGTATCGCAGCGCCTGGTTAGTGGGCGAACTGGATTCACAGCGCCGACTGATTCTCGACAACCGAGTTAAAAATGGCCGTCCAGGTTATGAAATATTAGAGGCCCTAAGCATTGTTGGCTTAGGGCAAAAAGTACTGGTTAACCGTGGTTGGGTGCCGGCCTCATTGGATCGCAACCAGCTACCCGAAATACCGCCGCTGCTGGGTTCAAATCAGTTGCGTGGTGCGCTTTATCAGACATTGGGCGGTTACCGACTCGATGATGGTATTGGCTTAGTTGAACAATGGCCTGCACGGGTTGGTTGGATATCCGCCGCGCGGGCAGAAGAACTCTACGGTGAAGACTTCTTTGCTTATCAGTTTCGTCTGGATCAAGACAGTCAGGGCGCACTAAACACCGGATGGCCGACAGTTTCCGTACAGCCTTCCAAGCACACAGGTTATGCCGTGCAGTGGTTTGTGATGGCCATGGTATTAATAATAATGACCCTGATTGCCAACTCAAATCTGGCAGACTGGTTAAGACAGCGCTCAGGCACCTAGAGCGAAATCGAGCAAGCAATACAGGATTGATAGACCATGACAGAAAAGACAGAGATAACAGCCCAGCAACGCGGCTTTCAGTATCAAATATGGATCATGCTAATTATTGTATTCGGCGTGATATTGGCGGGCTTCTTGATGGTGCCAACCACCGAAGAACAACGGCAGGCCATGATGGCACGCATGGGTACTACCAATCAGGGCGAGATTGTTAGCCCTACCGTGGATATGAGTCCCCTGCTTACCGCATTGCCTCAGGGTGAAGCGCCCAAGTGGAAAGTAGTTGCGGCCGGCGGTGAAGGCTGTAATCAGGGTTGCCAAGATGTGCTGGTCAATGGCCGTAATATCCATATGCTACTGGGTAAATCTAGCGGTCGTCTCGAGCGCGTCTATCTTCCGGATAGTGCCAACCTAGACCTTATTGATATGGAACAGCTCCAGGCCGCGCACCCCTATCTCATTATCCACCCTATTGAAAATTCGGCTATGCGTTCTTTATTGCAGGATACTTCCGCTGACTGGGATATGCGCGACACGCGCTATTTTGTAGTTACCCCAGATAATCAGACCGTGCTGTATTACACGCAGGAACATGATGGCGGTGGACTGCTTGAAGACCTCAAACATCTGCTAAAATACTCGCCAAACCGATAACAACTGTTCATCTGGGAAAAAATAATGTCTGACGTTGATACGACCACTACAGTCACCTGGCGCGATTATTTAGAGCTCTGCAAGCCGAATGTTGTCGCCCTGATGATACTGACCTCCGTGATCGGCATGCTGCTGGCGACAGATGGGTTTATTCCCTGGGAAATCTTTGTCTTTGGAAATCTGGGTATCGCACTCTGCGCAGGCTCTGCGGCCGCCGTTAATCATATTGTCGATCGCAATGTAGACGACAAAATGGCACGTACCGCTAACCGCCCTATCGCTCAGGGACGCCTCGACCCCCAACAAGCAGTGATATTTGCCACTGTTACTGGCCTTGCAGGTATGGCTATTTTGCTAGTGTTCACTAATGTGCTCACCGCCTGGCTAACGTTGGCCTCATCTGTTGGCTACGCCTTCGTGTACACCATGTATTTAAAGCGTGCCACGCCACAGAATATCGTGATTGGCGGTCTAGCCGGCGCCGCGCCACCCCTATTAGGCTGGGTAGCCGTGACCGGAGAGATACATCACAATGCCCTGCTTCTCGTGCTGATTATCTTTGCCTGGACCCCGCCACATTTCTGGGCTCTAGCGATACACCGTAAAGAGGAATACGCCAAAGCCAACATTCCCATGCTACCCGTGACCCATGGCGAGCGATACACCAAGATTAATATCCTGCTGTACACCGTGATGCTGATTGTTGTTACCATATTGCCCTACCTAACCGGCATGTTTGGCTGGCTGTATCTGGCCGGCTCATTGTTATTGGGCGCTCGTTTTCTGTATTGGGCCGTGGTTATGTGGTTCGACAAAGACAGTGGCATGAAAACCTTCCGATTCTCAATTATTTACTTAATGGTCCTGTTTGCCCTGATGCTAGTGGACCATTACCTGATCGAAAAAGTACTTTATATAGCCTAAAGCAGACACATTCAGCTCATCAATACGTAAGTTTAAAACCGGCGGCGTCACTCACAGCGTAATAAAGGACAGAAAAATGGAACAGAAAGCAGCGATTCGTCGCACCGTAATCATGGTTGTAGCCTTTATATTGCTCGTGGTTTACGGCTTTATTTGGCGCATGAATCAACCGGTCACCATGAATGACGACCAGCTGCGAGCTAATGGCGCCATTGTGTTGAACCAGCCAAGAATTTTTAGTGATTTCGAACTCGTCGATCACCGCGGTGAAGTGTTTAACATCGCGCGGATGCAAGATGTCTGGACCATGGTATTTTTTGGCTTCACCAACTGCCCCGATATCTGTCCCACAACCCTAGCGGTACTCAACGACACCTACAGTAAGATGAAAGACAGCGAGAAGGAACGGTTGCAGATTGTAATGATCTCACTGGATCCCGAGCGCGATACGGTTGAAACGTTGGCCGAGTATGTGCCCTACTTCAATGAAGAATTTATTGGCGTTACTGGCAATAAGCATCTTATTCGTCGTTTAACCGCAGAGCTCAACGTCGCCTATAACAAGGTGCCCTTAGAAGGTGAAGACTACACGATGGACCATAGTACCCAGATGGTATTGATCAATCCCAAAGGCCATTATCATGGATTCTTTAAAGCGCCTCATATGGAAACCACCCTCCGCAGTACTTGGCGATCAATTTCCGCGACCTTCTAAAGGGCGCGGACTCGGGGTTAAGTGCGCTGCCTGAAACCCAGTGACAGCATAAAGAGCAGCGCCGCACATAGCACCACAGCAGGGCCAGCTGGTGCGTCGGTATACCAGGAGACGGCCAACCCCATCACCACACAGAGCATGGCGATAACACTGGCCGCCACGGCCATCTGTTCTGGGGTTTGGCTGACACGACGAGCCGTTGCCGCCGGGATAATCAATAAAGCGGTTATTAACAGCACCCCAACAACCTTCATGGCAATAGCAATAACCAACGCGGTCACCAGCATCAGCGCGGTGCGCACCAGAACCACATTCGTGCCCTCCACTGCCGCCAACTCAGGATCGACCGTAATATTGATCAGCTGCTTCCACAGCAGGCCGAGTAATAGCAGCACTGCCGTCGCTACCCCATAGATAACCCAGAGATCATTGATTGTTACTGAGAGTAAATCACCAAACAACAGTGACATCAGGTCGATTCGCACATCTGGCAGCAGCGAAATAACCACCAGACCAGTCGCCAGTGCAGAGTGAGACAGAATACCCAGTAAGGTATCCAGGGATAAAATCCCACGCTGTTCCAAATACACCAGTCCCAGTGCCATCAGTAGCGGTACTGCCGTCACAGTAATACTCAGATTAATATCCAGCAGTACACCCAGCGAAACCCCTAACAGAGCACTATGGGCTAAGGTGTCACCAAAATAAGCCATCCGTCGCCAGACCACAAAACAGCCCAGAGGCCCGGCCACCAGTGCGACACCAAGTCCAGCCAGCAGGGCATAGAGTAGAAAATCAATCATGTTGGCAGCCCTCCCCGTGCCTGTGCACACCATCAGCATCCAACACCTCACCATGCAGGCTGTGTTTGTGATCATGGTTGTGGGCATAGATAGCCGTCTGGCCAAAAATATCCAAATAAGCGGGGTCCTGGGCCACCTGTTCCGGGCGCCCCTGACAGCAAATATGATGATTGAGGCAGATAACTTGATCGGTCGCCGACATAACAATATGTAAGTCATGGGAAACCATTAGTACCGCGCAGCTCAAGGTCTTGCTCAGGTCGCCAATCATCTTATAAAGGGCATTCTGACCATTAACATCGACACCCTGCACTGGCTCATCGAGTACCAATAAATTGGGTTTGCGGAGAATAGCTCGAGCTAGCAGCGCCCTCTGTACCTCACCACCCGACAGTTTTTGGATAGGCGTCGCCGACAAATGGCTAATACCCACAAGGGCAAGCGCCTCGTGGCAAGCATCATGAGACATATTGGCCAGCTGTAAAAAGCGGCAGGTAGAGATGGGTAGCGTAGGGTCAATGTTGAGTTTTTGCGGCATATAACCAATCCGCAGATCCTGGGCAGAGACTACAGAGCCCGAATCTGGCTCAATCAAACCCAACATAATCCGCACCAGCGTCGACTTGCCTGCGCCATTGGGCCCAATTAATGTGGTAATTTCCCCTGGATTCACCACAAAAGAGATATTTTGCAGCACATCCTGACCCTGAAAGGCCTTATTCACGCCATTTAAGCTAATTAGTGGCTTATTCATCATTTCGATTCATTCTCGATGCTGGCACATTGTGGACAGAGACCAAAAAGTTCAAGTGTCTGGGACTGTAGTGTAAAATTCGCCTTATCACTGGCCGTCTGCAGCAGCTCATTGATGGACGCATGCGCCACCTCGGCGGCACTGCCACAGTTATTGCAGATCATAAATAGATTACTATGGTCGCTATTGGGAAAAGGGCAGCCAATATAGGCATTTAACGAAGCAATTCGATGGATCAGGCCAAGTTGCAGTAGAAACTCAATGGCTCTATACACTGTCGGCGGCGCGATTGTTTTGTCTAGCAGGGTCGCCAGCTGATCCTGAAGCTGATAGGCCCCCAGAGGCTGATGGCTTTGCCAGAGTAGCCGCAGTACCGCCTCACGAGTAGGCGTCATGCGGGCTTTGCGCTCGACGCAGAGATCCAAGGCACGGGTTAGGGCAGCATTAATACAGCGCCCATGATCGTGGGCCTGATGGACTAAGCGTGAATTTGTCAGCATAAAAGATCGGCTTTAATAAAGTGTTACGTTATAATATAACATTAATGTAAATGAATGAACCCTTTAACAGCAATAGGTACTGATTTAAAAGTCTGGTAAAGGTTAAGTAGGCAATTCAAGAGAAGAATATGAAAATAAAGATACAATATAACGTTATAAGCCTATTTTTAGTCCTGCCTATCGCGCTATCTATAATGTTTCTGAGCTCAATAGCCAACGCCCAGAGCACTCAGTCCTCGGTTCCACTGGTTATTACTACGATTAAACCCTTGGCGATCATCGCCAAATCTGCTCTGGGCGGCTCAGCTACCGTTGAATATCTGCAATCTAGCGGCCAGTCTGGCCATGACCTATCGCTGCAGGTCTCTGCCCTGCGTAAAATTGATCAGGCCGACCTGGTCATCTGGATTGGCGAGGATTTTGAAGCCCGAGTGGCAAAAACATTCAAGAAACTACCCGGCAATAAGCTCATGACTGTTCTTGATCTGCCCTTAAGGCACTTAAGCGCTGAGCACCATGACGGCAAAGAGCAGGAAAAAAGCCAAGACAGCACCCGCCACCGGGACCTAACCAGGGACCCTCATGTTTGGTTAAACCCCCACAATGCCAATATTATTGGCAAGCGTATTCAGGCTCAGTTCGGCATGCCGGCAGCAGATATTATCAGTGCAGCCCAGATAGCCCAGTTGCAGGAACAGTTACAGCCATACGCGAGCCAGAATTACCTTAGCCACCACGATGCCTTTGGTCATTTTGTCTCAGCTTTTAAGCTGCAGCCCAGCCTGTCAATTCGTGATGCTAGCGGTGCCCAGCAGGGTGCCAAAACCCAGTATCAACTTCGTCAGGCAGCAGTGGAGGGTAGGGCTCAATGTATTTTTGTCGAGCCACAGTATGGCGATAAAGATGCCCAGGTCATGGCGCAATCCTTACAGCTACCACTGCAGCCGTTGGCCCCCCAGGGCTTTGATCAGCCGTTAAACGAGCAGGCATATTCGCAATTTATGCACAGTCTAGTCGCCCAATTTAAGGCCTGCTTCGACTAAATAATGTATGCTTTAAACCTCAGTGTCTCAGCCTAAACCCATGGAAAATATGTCTACTAAAATCCCGGTAATACTTGTCGATGGCTCCTCCTATCTCTACCGAGCCTTTCATGCACTGCCACCGCTGACCAACAGCAAAGGCAACCCAACCGGTGCAGTCAAAGGCGTGATTAATATGATGCGCCGCCTGCAAAAAGATTATCCCGAGAGCACCCTGGTGGTGGTCTTTGATGCCAAAGGCAAAACGTTCCGTGACGATATCTATCCCGAATACAAAGCCAATCGTCCCTCAATGCCCGATGAGTTACGCAGTCAAATAGAACCCATCCATAATATTATTCAAGCCATGGGTTTGCCCATGTTAGTCATCGATGGCGTGGAGGCGGATGACGTTATTGGTACCCTCGCTTTAGAGGCAACTGCAGCAGAACAGCCAGTGATTATTTCTACCGGCGATAAAGATATTGCCCAGATGGTCAACGAACATATCACGCTCGTTAACACCATGACCAATACATTATTGGACAGGGAAGGGGTGATAGAAAAGTTTGGTATTCCACCGGAATTGATTATTGATTATCTCGCGTTACTGGGCGACAAGTCAGACAACATTCCCGGCGTACCCGGTGTCGGGGAAAAAACCGCATTGGGATTATTACAGGGACTCGGCTCTCTGGATAATATCTATGCACGCCTCGATGAAGTGGCAGCCCTAGAGTTTCGTGGTGCGAAAAAAATGGCTCCCAAACTAGAAGAGCACAAAGAACTCGCTTATCTCTCCTATACCTTAGCCACCATAAAAACAGATGTTGAAATGCCCATGCCCTTGGGTGAGCTAAAAAATGGCGAGCCAGATCAGGCCGTACTTTTAGGGCTCTTCAAAGACATGGAATTTAAAACCTGGATTGAAGAAGCGACAGCAGAAATCAATACCCCTGCCAGTTTCGAACTGACCTCAGTAACAGAGGCGGCGTCTGACGAGCCTCTAGAGGAGATGCTTGCGTCAGAGGAGGATGACAGCGAAAAAGATTATCAAACCGTTTTAACAAAAAAACATTTTTCCAATTGGATGGAAAAAATCACGACTGCAACCCTGGTAGCCGTAGACACAGAAACTACCAGTTTAGATTACATGCGTGCAGAACTTGTAGGCATCTCTATTGCAACAGCGCCAAATCAGGCAGCCTATATCCCATTTGGCCATGACTACTTAGGCGCACCAGATCAGCTATCTAAAGACTATGTTTTAGAAAGTATAAAACCTCTTTTAGAAAATCCAGAAATAAAAAAAGTAGGCCAAAACTTAAAATACGATATGAGCGTTTTGGCCCAGCATGGTATTCATTTACAGGGCATTGCCTTCGACACCATGCTCGAATCCTATGTGCTAGATTCCGTGGCGACCCGTCATGATATGGATAGCCTTGCTCTAAAGTACCTAGATCAAGCCACCACCAGTTTTACCGATGTAGCAGGGAAGGGCGCAGCCCAGATAACCTTTAATCAGGTACCGTTAGAAGAGGCAGGTCCCTATGCTGCCGAAGACGCCGATATCACCCTGAGACTTCATGATGCACTCTGGCCACAGGTCTGCAATCACCCGACGCTAGAAAAAGTTTTTACAGAGATTGAGTTGCCGCTCATATCTGTCTTGTCGCGTATCGAGCGCACCGGTGCAAAAGTTGACGACACATTATTGTTTACTCAGAGTCAGGAGTTGTCAGAGCGACTTGCCGAATTAGAAACTCAGGCATGGGACCTAGCCGGTCAGGAATTTAACTTGGCATCCCCCAAACAGCTTGGGGAAATACTTTTCACCAAACTAGAAATTCCCGTTTTGAAAAAGACTGCCAAAGGCGCGCCTTCGACTAAAGAAGAAGTCTTGCAAGAGTTGGCTCTTGAGTATCCACTGCCAAAAGTAATCTTGGAACATCGCGGATTGGCCAAGCTAAAGTCGACCTACACCGACAAATTGCCCACCATGATTAACCCGACCACCAAGCGCATCCACACCTCGTATCACCAGGCTGGTACCGCAACAGGCAGACTGTCATCCTCTGATCCAAATCTGCAAAATATCCCCATTCGGACAGCCGAAGGTCGACGAGTACGTCAGGCCTTTATCGCCTCGCCGGGAAGCAAGTTAGTGGCCGCCGATTACTCTCAGATTGAGCTGCGCATTATGGCCCACCTGTCAGAAGACCCAAGTTTGCTCAGTGCCTTTGCCGCGGGCCAAGATATTCACCGAGCCACCGCCGCCGAAGTGTTTGGTGTTGAGACAGAGGCAGTCACTATTGATCAGCGCCGCAGCGCCAAAGCCATTAACTTTGGTTTAATCTATGGCATGTCAGCCTTTGGCTTGGCGCGGCAACTAAATATTGGTCGCAAGCAGGCCGCTGAATATATCGAGCTGTATTTTGCCCGCTATCCGGGGGTGCAAAACTATATGAACAATATTCGCCACAGTGCCGCCGAAAATGGCTACGTCGAAACCGTATACGGCCGTCGACTGTACCTACCCGAGATCAATGCCCGAAACGGCATGCTACGCCAGGGGGCCGAACGCACGGCGATTAATGCGCCGATGCAGGGCACGGCAGCAGATATTATTAAAATCGCCATGATTAATGTGGACAGCTGGTTAGAGAGTAGCGGGCTTAAAAGTCGCATGATCATGCAGGTACATGATGAACTCGTGCTGGAAGTGCCAGAGTCCGAGTTAGAAGAAGTTAAGCTGGGTCTTACCGAGCGTATGGAGTCTGCAGCCGAGCTGTTAGTTCCATTAGTGGTGGACGTAGGTGTAGGGGATAACTGGGATGAGGCCCATTAATTCGGTCAAATGAAAAATAATTCAATTATTTT
>DDDD01000178.1 GCA_002335945.1 Porticoccaceae bacterium UBA1989 | reverse complement strand
ATTTCTTCTCCTCGGGGACCACAGGGAAAAGTGCAATGGCGGGAATACCGAGGGCGGCTATTTCAATGGCCTCTTCGACTAGTAGATCGATGGACAGACGATTAACGCCGGGCATTGATGCCACAGCTTCGGACTGTCCTGTTCCTTCGATCACAAATAGCGGCAGGATAAGGTCGTTGACAGACAGCGCATTTTCTCTCGTTAGGCGACGAGAAAAAGGGGTGGCGCGGTTGCGGCGCATGCGGGTATAGGGGTAGGGCGCCCGACTTGTTGAAAAGCTCATAGGTATTCCGATTTAAAGTGTCTGCCAGTGGGTGATTCTACAATTTATGAGGCTGGCTTAATAGCTCAGCCTCAACTGCTCAGGATTATAGTATTGCAAAAACCCGCTCTGCAGCATCCAGCGTATCCTGAATATCTTGGTCGCTATGAGCTGCGGACATAAACCCAGCTTCAAAAGAAGCCGGTGCCAAATACACACCCTCTTTCAACATGCCATGGAAAAATTTACCAAAGCGTTCGGTGTCGCACTTCATTACCTGTGAGTAGTTAATGATTTTTTCTTCTTCACTAAAAAAGATTCCCCACATGGTGCCCACGTGATTGCTGGTTAATGGTATGCCAGCGGCAGCGGCACGTTCACAGAGTCCTTCAACCAACCTGGTGGTGCGCGCAGAGACCGGTTCGAGGAAGCCCGGCTGTGAAATTAAGTTGAGGGTGGCCAGGCCTGAGGCCATGGCGACGGGATTACCCGACAATGTGCCCGCCTGATAGACAGGCCCAAGTGGTGCAATATGCTCCATAATTTCCCGCTTGCCACCAAAGGCACCCACCGGCATACCACCGCCAATAACTTTGCCCAAACAAATAAGGTCGGCATCAATGCCGTAGTAACCAATGGCACCCTGCTGGCTGATGCGAAAGCCAGTCATAACCTCATCGATAATTAATAGCGCACCGCTGGCTGTACAGCATTCCCGCAGGGCTTCTAAAAATCCTGGAATCGGTGGTACGCAGTTCATGTTGCCAACCACTGGCTCAACAATGACACAGGCGACCTGATCGCCAATTTCAGCAAAGGCCTGTTTCACCTGATCGATGTCGTTGTATGAAAGCGTTACTGTATGGTCCGCCAGACATTTAGGGACACCAGGCGAGCTGGGCACGCCAAGTGTTAGGGCGCCAGATCCTGCTTTAACCAACAGTGAGTCAGAATGGCCGTGGTAGCAGCCTTCAAACTTGATGATTTTATCTCGTCCGGTATAGCCACGGGCAAGACGGATTGCGCTCATGGTCGCTTCGGTGCCGGAGTTGACCATGCGGATCATCTCCATGCCAGGGACAATAGAGCAAATCTTGTCAGCCAGCTGAATCTCGAGCTCTGTGGGCGTACCAAAGGTCATGGCTTTTTCTAGCTGAGTGCGAATAGCGTCTAATACATCTTTGTGGCCATGACCAAGCAGCATTGGCCCCCATGAAAGCACGTAGTCGATGTAACGTTTGCCATCCGCATCAAACATATAGGGCCCGCTGGCACGGTCAAAAAATAGCGGCGTGCCGCCCACTGCGCCAAAGGCACGGACGGGGGAGTTAACGCCTCCGGGAATATGTTTCTGCGCGGCCTTAAAAAGTTCTTGAGAGCGAAGGTTTGAATCTGTCATTAAAATGTCCTGATTAAGTGTTGCTGGTCGATAAAGCTAATGCTCTATTGGACCAAAGATACGGGGGCTGTTTGTGGCCGGATTAAAAGGGCTGAACAATAACCAATATGACAATTGCCACCAGGAATACCACTGGCACCTCATTGAATAGTCGAAAGTAAACATGGGATTTGTCGCTGGTGTCGTTGGCGAGTTTCTTCATATGGCCAAGACACAGATAGTGATAGCCAATCAATGCTACTACTAATGCTGCTTTAATCTGAAACCATGTCTGCGGCAGATAAGCTTCTGGCGCCATAGAGACCAGCCATACACCAAGCACGACTGTGGCAATCATTGAGGGGTTGGCAATGCCGCGATACAGTTTGCGCTGCATCACTTTAAATCGCTCGATACTGATGTGATCTTCAGACATGGCGTGGTAGACAAATAGTCTTGGCAGATAGAATAACGCCGCAAACCAGCAGATGACTGAAATAACATGAAAGGCTAGAACCCATTTATACATTTAATGCCTCGTTTAACCCTTGGAAGTACCGATACTGTTGTGGATAGCGTATCTGGCTGTAATAGTTTCGGGTATTATAAGCGCCTTAAACGTATCTGGATATTCAAAAGGGAGGCACAGGTGATTAAAATTGGCATAGTAGGCGGAACAGGCTACACAGGGGCAGAACTTCTGCGACTGTTGGCTGGGCATCCCAATGCTGATCTGGTGACTATTACCTCTCGCAGCGAAAAGGGCATTCCCGTTTCACAGCTGTACCCCAACCTTAGAGGCATCGTCGACCTACCTTTTTCTGAGCCCGATATGGATCAGCTTGGCCAGTGCGATGTGGTGTTTTTTGCGACGCCTCATGGTGTCGCCCAGAGTACGGTTCCGGCGATTCTTGCTTCAGGCGCTAAAGTAATTGATCTATCCGCCGATTTTCGAATTAGAGATATTGCGCTTTGGGAGCAGTGGTATGGCCAGAGTCATGCCGCGCCAGAATTAGTGGCCAAGGCGGTGTATGGCCTCCCCGAGTTCAATCGCGAGGCAATTGCAGCAGCCGATTTAGTGGCTTGCCCAGGTTGCTACCCAACCAGCGTCCAGCTTGGTTTGATGCCATTGTTGGAAGCGGGCTGTATTGATGTGAATGACCTGATTGCCAATTCAGCCTCTGGGGTCAGTGGCGCAGGCAGGCAGGCCAGTGTGGCCAATTTACTGTCAGAGGTAAGTGACAGCTTTAAGGCCTATGGGGCATCGGGCCACAGGCATTTACCAGAGATTGAACAGGGCCTGACAGATATTGCGGGAACCGCGGTAAGCCTCACGTTTGTGCCTCATTTGCTCCCGATAAATAGAGGAATTCATTCCACTATCTATACCAACTTAATAGATACAGAGGTTGATGTGCAGGCGTTGTTTGAACAGCGTTATGCCGATGAGCCCTTTGTTGATGTATTGCCCGCGGGCAGTCATCCTGAAACCCGCACTGTGCGCGGTTCCAATTTTTGTCGCATTGCGGTGCATCGCCCAGGCGGTGGTAAAAAAGTCGTGGTGCTAGTGGTTGAGGATAACCTCACCAAGGGCGCTTCAGGCCAGGCCATACAGTGCATGAATCTTATGTTTGATCTGCCCGAGATGGCCGGTCTGCAACTGCCAGGATTAATGCCCTGATGGAAGAGCGCAAGCCGATTGTTATTACCTACAGGCCAGGACAGGCGTACTGGGTGCTGGGAGCAATTCTGGTTATTATTATTGCGGCGCTGTTTTTAGGGCGGTACTGGGGCAGCAAAGTCTTCGATAGGGAAATGATCGAGAAAGTGCAGCTGGAAACCAGAACAGTAGACCTTGAATCGCAGGTATTAGAGAGTAATCGCAATCTGGGCCTTATCAAGCTTAGTGCGGAAGTAGATGCTGTTGCGCTGGAGAATACCCGGCAAGAAATGATTGTATTGCAGCGCCAGATCTATCGGCGTGGCGAAGAGTTGAAGCTCTATCAAGACCTATTGCAGGACAACAACCAGCCTAAAGGGTTGTCTGTGAGTGACTTGAATCTGGTGGCAATGGATGACGGACGGTTTAAGTATCGTTGGGTCGCACGCCAGAAAACAGTAAAAATGCAAACCCTGAGTGTCTACTCCGATATGTGGATACTTGGCATGCAGGATGGTGAAGCGGTTAGTCTGAGTGTTGATGCGCTGGATGATCAGGTCAAAAATTTACCGATTAAACTTGAGTTTAAATACTTCTCGATTAATCAGGGAATTATACAGCTGCCTGAAGGCTTTGAGCCTGAGCAGGTAAGAATTACGTTGAGATACACTTGGATGAAAGAGGCACAATCTGATCAGAAATTTGATTGGAAAATTGAGGGGTAAAAAATGTTTGGTATAAAAAGTGGTGATAGCCACAGTCCATTCTCATTGGGGTCAACCACGTTGATTGCCGAGGGGACTGAACTTGAAGGGGATTTGAATTTCAAAGGCAGCCTAGAAGTAGAGGGCTCTATTACGGGCAATATTCTGTCCGAAGATGATGATGCTCGAATTAGAATTTTAAAGGGCGGCTCTGTTAAGGGTGATGTCTGGGTTGCGACCGTATTGATTAATGGTCATGTTACTGGTGACATTTATGCGAGCAAACAGGCTAAACTGGCATCCCAAGCCGTTGTCGAAGGCAATGTGCATTATAATTTGATTGAAATTGAGAAAGGCGCAGAGGTGGTGGGCAGCTTTGTACATGAGCAACCGCAAACCAATGTAACGGCTTTTCCTAAAGAGGGTCGTGCTGAAGACTCTTCTGAATCGGCCAAGAAGGCTGAGAAGCAATCGTAATTCGTTGCAGGACATGGAGATAATATGTCAGGAATTCAAACATTTACACCCACCGCGCTGGAAGTGACTGATCGCGCGGTTGCCAAAGTACAGAGCCTTAAAACCGAGGAAGATAACGACGAGCTAAAACTTCGTGTCTATGTCACCGGGGGTGGCTGCTCGGGTTTCCAATATGGATTTTCCTTTGAAGACCTTATGGCCGAAGACGACACGCCTGTGTCGCGAGAGGGTGTGACCGTGCTAATTGATTCTCTGAGCTTTCAATATCTCGCAGGATCTACTGTCGACTATGAAGAGGGTCTTATGGGCTCTAGATTTATAATCACCAATCCCAATGCATCAACGACTTGCGGCTGTGGCGCTTCTTTCTCGATTTAAAAAGGACGTTCGATCATGAAAAAGATTTTCTTCCTGTTACTGCTGTCATTCTCAGCGCTATCCTTCTCAGTGCTATCCTACTCCCTAGAGTTGGAGATCGTGCCTACAGCTGCCGAGGTTTTAGAAACTGAGGCAGCTGGCTTAGTAGCTCGAGTAGATTTTGAACAGGCGGATCAACTCCTTGGTGCGCTAGAACGAGCTGAGGCCTACTACCAACAAGAAGGCCTCAACCTTAGTCATCCTCCGGTAGCCTTCGTTATCTTTGGTCCACCGGTGTCGATTTTTTTCAAAGAGAACTATCAAAAAAATCAAAAAGTCGTCGACCTCGCCGCCAAATTAACGGCGTTGAAAGTAATCGATGTAAAAGTCTGTCAATTCAGCTATATCAAAGCGGGTTTGGACGGCGAGAATTTGCTGCCATTTGTCAGTACGGTGCCGTTTGGGCCTGATGAGTTAACGCGTTTAATTGAAGATGAAGAATATAGTTACTTCTAATGACTGTCGGCTCTTAGGGTAGATAAACCCCACCTAAAATTGTTTCTCTCTGCGCACCCGTTACTGCGGGTAAATTGCCGGTTTTACTTTCCATTCGCTGTTTCGCCAGCCAAGCAAAGGCGCAGGCCTCTACCCAATTAGGGTCTAGCTCTAATTGAGCCGTAGAATTTAACTCGCTATCCGCTAGGATACTTTTTAGTTGCGCCATAAGCTGGCCATTAAATGCGCCGCCACCACAGACAAAAATCTCATCAATAGCGCTGTCGATATTGTTAATGCAAGCAGCAAGCGTATGCGCTGTAAACAATACTAATGTCGCCTGAATATCCTCTGGAGGTAGATTAAATCCACCTAGCTGCTGCTCTAGCCAGAGCAGATTAAAGTCTTCTCTCCCGGTACTTTTGGGTGCGGGGAGAGCAAAAAACGGATGAGATTTGAGTTGCGTCAAAAGGGCGTTATTAGCCGTTCCGCTGGCGCTCCATTGGCCATTGTCATCATATGCCTTGCCGTTATGCTTTTTGCACCAGGCGTCCAGCAACATATTACCGGGTCCTGTATCAAATCCACTGCAATCGCCATTGGCTTTCAGGATGGTAATATTGGCAATGCCGCCTATGTTAGCGATGACTCTATTCTTTAGTGGATTGAAGAAAAGTTGGCGATGAAACGCTGGCACCAGAGGTGCGCCATGGCCACCCAGGGCTATATCTTTGCGCCTGAAATCAGCGACAACCGGACATCCGGTGCGGGCGGCAATAATGTTGGCGTCGCCGATCTGCTGGCTGAAACCGTGATCTGTGCCGCTGGGCGGAACATGACGAATGGTTTGTCCGTGGGACCCGATGGCTAGTATTTTTTCGGAGCTTAGGTCTAGTTTGTGCATTACCGCTAGGGCTGCATCGGCAAAAAGCTCGCCGAGGGCACGGTCAGTTTCAGCGTAGAGCTGTACGTTATCTATTCCGGGTTGGCAGAGATTTAAAATATCTTGCCGCAGTTGATCAGAGATGGGGTGGCTATGACTGCCAATAAGGTGGAGCCTGCCATCAATAAACTCAACGGCTGCTGCGTCAACACTATCAATACTAGTACCCGACATTAACCCGATATAAATATTAGCCCCATTTGCCGGCGCTGAGCTAGTTGGCACTGGCGCTATCGCTCTGTGCAGAAGCTAGCTGAGTGGCTTCCTGATATTCCGAAAGTTCGGCAAGCACTGGACCTGTACTTCTAGCGAAGGCCTGTTTCTCAGCTTTGGCTATAGGTCGGGCCTGAGGTAGCTTAACGGTTCGCGGATTACGGTGAACGCCATTAACCAGAAATTCATAATGTAGATGAGGCCCTGTGGCATAGCCTGTCGAACCGACCGTACCAATAAGCTGTCGTTGTCGAACGACCTGCCCTTTGCGGACCTTCTTATTATTGAGGTGTAAGTATTTGGTCACATAGGTCTGGCCGTGTTGAATAAACACGTAGTTACCATTGGCTTTGCTGTAGCCAGTGGCTGTTACCTTGCCATCGCCGGCTGCGTAGACTGGTGTGCCTCTGGGGGCTGCATAGTCAACGCCGCGGTGGGCCTTAATCTTTTTGTGGATCGGATGCTTGCGCTTGAGATTGAAGCCCGAGCTAATACGAAAAATATCCAGAGGTGTACGTAAAAAGGTTTTACGCATACTCAGCCCAGTTGGGGTGTAGTAGTTGCTAAACCCTTTGCTGTTCTTGTAGCGCACGGCATTGAAGGTCTTACCGCGGTTGGTAAATGAAGCTGCAATAATATTACCCGGCGAAAGTTTCTCACCCTCTATATATCGGTCTTCAAATAGCAGAGAAAAGGAATCCCCTGGGCGAATATCAAACACAAAGTCGATGTCCCAGCCAAAGATGTTGGCCAGCTCCATAATAAGTTTGTCAGGTAGCTTGGCTTTCTTAGCCGACAAATACAGTGAGTCGGCAATAACGCCCTCTCTGTAGCTCATTAATACATCTGGTTCGCGTAGGCGCTGTTCTGCGCTATAGCTGCCGTTATCATGGGTGAAGATTAGGCTTTCAAGAGCCGACTTAATATAGTGCAGCTCAACGAGCTCGCCCTTACTGTCTATACCAAAGCGAAATTTCTCCCCAGGATACAGATTGCGCAGTGCCTTGCCGTCTTTCGCGGAAGACACTCGATAGACCTCTTTGGCGCTAAGGTTGGCGCGCTGAAAGATCAATGACAGGCTGTCGCCACTTGCCACAGTCTGTTCTTTCCAGAATAAGTCGAAATCCTGCGGGGTTGTTATTGCGGCTTCGGGGATTGCATCGCCAACAATGATGGGGATGGATTCGCTGGTTTGACGCTTGCTGTCGGCATTGCTATCGGGGTACATAAGTAGTGCGAGCAGGCAGCCGGTCGCGGCGGCAGCGAGCATAAGATGTCTCCGAGGAAACTCCCGTGCCATTGAAAGCAAAAAACGGCCTAATTTCTGCATTGATTTCATTGTACTAAAACACCAACTAATTGAGCTTGAGGCAATTTTAGCCTGCTTAATTAATAAGTTACAACGATAACCTCATGCTTTTTAATAACAAGCCTCGAGATCCGACTATTGCACCACATTTATTATAGGTAAGCGAAGATTAGAAATTCTTGTATTTGGCGTCCCATTCTGTAGAGTTGGCGAACTTGTAACCATCCAGCGAACACAGTAAATATGAATCAAAGTGGCAGTCAGTTAATTGAACAATTGCGTCAGCGGGGGCTTATTGCCCAGATCTCTGGTGACAGTGAGTTAGCAGAGCATCTTGATCAGCCGCGCACGCTCTATTGCGGCTTTGACCCCACGGCGGATAGTTTGCACCTGGGTCACCTAGTGCCACTATTAGTGTTAAAACGTTTCCAGGAGGCTGGCCACACACCTATAGCGCTAGTTGGAGGTGCGACTGGCATGATTGGCGATCCCAGCTTTAAGGCTGATGAGCGCAAGCTTAATACGCCAGATGTCATTGCGGGTTGGGCGGACAAGATTAAGGGGCAGGTTAGTCAGTTTATCGATTTCGATTGCGGGGACAATTCGGCCCTTGTTGCCAATAATCTGGATTGGACTGCGCAGATGAGCGCACTAGATTTTCTTCGTGATGTGGGTAAGCACTTCTCTGTTAATAATATGATTGCTAAAGAGTCAGTAAAGCAACGTATAGATAGAGAGGGGTCAGGTATCTCGTTTACTGAGTTCTCCTACTCTCTATTGCAGAGCTTGGACTTCGCTGAGCTCAATCGGCGGCATGATTGTACCTTGCAGGTGGGGGGTAGTGATCAGTGGGGCAATATTATCAGCGGCATCGATCTCAGTCGCAGGCAGAATAAATCACAGTGTTTTGCGCTCACTGTTCCGCTTATTACCAAGGCGGACGGCACTAAGTTCGGTAAAACCGAGGCTGGAGCCGTGTGGCTCGATGCCAGCAAGACCTCTCCTTATAGCTTTTATCAGTTTTGGCTCAATGTGGCCGATGCGGATGTGTACAAATTTCTGCATTACTTCACCTTTCTCTCTCTTGAGGAGGTCGCCGCTATAGAGGCAGCTGATGCCTCGGCGGAAGGCCGCCCCAAAGCTCAGGCTATTCTTGCAAGAGAGGCAACTAAGCTAGTCCATGGCGAAGAGGGCCTTAATGGAGCACTCCGCATTACCGAGGCGCTCTTTAGTGGCGATCCTAATACATTATCTGAACAGGATTTCCAGCAGCTCCGACAAGATGGGTTACCTTCTTCTCTACTAATAGACGATAAAGGCTTGCAGGATATCCCTCTCACTCAGTTATTAACTGAATCTGGGATGGCGAAAGCCGGGCGTGAAGTAAAAGATGCCCTGGCTAGGGATTCTGTTTTTGTCAATGGGCAGTCTAAAGGTGCCCAAGATAATATGAATACAGCATTTATTTTTGCCTCCGAGCAGTCTTTATATGGTCGTTTCTTTCTGGTTCGTTTAGGTAAAAAGAAATACCACATCTTCGAGCGCGGTTAAGGGCTCTGCAATACCGGTCTAAAAGCCTTTATTTCCGCTCTTTTTACCCTCTATTTAAATAAACGCCAATTAGTAGTTGACAGGGCACCGCCTATCTGTAGAATGCGCGCTCCTGCAAAGGTGAGCTGACACGAAATGGTCAGCAATAGCGGGTGAAAACAGCAAGTTTAGTTAATTTCACTTAGTAGTTGACAGGAGTATTTTTGACGCTAGAATGCGCGCTCCCAACAGCAATGTTGAGGCACGAAATAAACGTCAAAATTAGAGAGTGAAAATAAGTTATTTAATTCACTCTCCACTGTTGACAAAGGGGCTGCGATCTATAGAATACGCGTCCCGCTCTGAGGAGCGAATGTTCTTTAAAAATATAATCAAGCAATGAGTGTGGGCACTTGCTAGTTGATATTGGATTATTAAATATCATAGTAAGTACTCGTCATACTAACTTGTTAGTGTGGCAAGCACGAAAATATGAAACTGAGATTTTGAATGGTAAAGCAAGTTTTGCGTAACCATTCCCTCTCCTAACGGTGAGGTTAAAGATTAAACTGAAGAGTTTGATCATGGCTCAGATTGAACGCTGGCGGCAGGCCTAACACATGCAAGTCGA
>DDDD01000047.1:1695-7929 GCA_002335945.1 Porticoccaceae bacterium UBA1989 | reverse complement strand
TAATTCGACAGCGGTTTCACGCACTGCATCTTCCCGTGGCGCAATGGCCTGTGGTGATAAAGGTTTATTAAAGTGGATGCGGTATTTCATGTGCTCTGGGGGATCGATTTCCAGAGGAATCAGGTCAAGTTCATGACCTAAAAGGAAGGAGAACCCTGTGCCATTTTTCGATGAAAATAGTGCCGGATTCTGCAATACTTCCTTCATTATTGCGCCGTCGGCTATAGACCAGCCGCCGGCTCCCTGAAAGGCACCTGGATTATAAAAAATGGGGGGGGCCTTTTTGTGTAATTCAGCGTAAACTTTAAAGGGTTCTTTTTTAAGTTCTGGATGGGAGTCGCCATCGAGATGAAAAACAAGCTCTTCGGGGACATGGGTTGGTACTGTGCAGTCGAACATGGCTTAGTCCTGGATCAATTTTACGGTTAAATGACAACAATTAGGTGGTGTGTTGTGAAGGTTGCCAATATTGATCATAGATTATATTTACTATACAGTAATGTAAAGTGTTGTTGAGATGTTTTTTTATTCATAATCACTCGTCCTTGATATAGATTGCACTAATAGATGGAGTAAATGATTTCGATGCTTGATAGTAAAAAAGTCATGTTCAGCGGGGTAGGACAGTCAGCAGTCGGGCGCCGTCTTGATCGTTCTGCCGTTGACCTTACATTAGACGCTGCGCTACTAGCTATTGAGGATGCAGGTCTGAATGTAGAGGATATCGATGGTCTTTGCTCCTATCCCGGGGTGCGTAATGATATTTCTCCCGGTTTTGGTCCTGTTGCCCTGGCTGATATTAAAAACGCCATGGGTCTGAAGTTGAACTGGCATTCTGCTGGCTGGGAGGGCCCGGCTCAGGCTGGCGCTATTGTTAATGCCTGTGCCGCAGTAGCTAGTGGCTTGGCACGCCATGTGTTGGTGTTCAGGACAGTTACCGAATCTTCATCTACCTCAGCTGGGCGAAAAGCCAGTGTGTCCGGTTCAGGTGGCGACCGCATATCGGGTCCTTTTCAATGGGCGGTGCCTTTTCGCGGATATTCGGCGGTTAATTCTATTGCCCTGAGCGCCCAACGGCATTTCCATGATTTTGGAACCACGCGCGAAACACTGGGACAAATCGCTATTAATAGCCGCCGGAATGCCGCTTTGAACCCAAAGGCTGTTTTTACAGAGCCATTAACTATGGATGACTATATGGGCTCGAGGCTGATTAGTTCGCCGCTCTGTTTGTTTGATTGTGATATCCCGGTTGATGCCAGTACAGCAATTATTGTCTCCCGTGCTGAATCCTGCACCAATAGTAAGGGGGGCGCAGTGTATCTGGAGGCACTGGGCTGTGCGCTACATGGCAAGGATTCGTGGGATAATTTTTCTCCGGATCTAACAGATATGGCGGCTTTTGATGCTAGCCGGCAGCTGTGGTCTCAAACCGATTTAACACCCGCGGATGTTGATACCGCTCAGCTTTACGACGGTTTCAGTATGCTGACGTTGACGTGGCTGGAGGCACTTGGGTTCTGTGGCAAAGGCGAAGCTAAGGATTTTCTACAGGGTGGTAGCAATATAGCCCGTGAAGGTTTATTGCCACTAAATACCAATGGTGGTCAGATGTCTGGCGGCCGCACCCATGGGTTTGGGTACTTCTATGAGGCAATTCTGCAGTTGCGCGGTAGGGCAGGGGAGAGGCAATTGGATTCTCAGCCCAAGGTTGCTGCCGTAGCCAACGGCGGCGGACCTTTGGGCTCGTGCTTTCTGTTGAGAACAAGTTAAGGCAACTTAAGTATCCGTCGCATACTGTACTTTAAGTTTACGGCGTTGCAACTTACCAGTTTCGGTGCGCGGCAAGTTGGAAAATTCAATCTGTCGCGGGCATTTAAACGCTGCGATGTGCCGACGACAAAAATCCTTTAGGGTCTCGGCTAGTGTATTATCACCGGTATACCCTGGCGCCGGCTCGACCACCGCCACGACTTTTTCTCCCCACTCAGAATGAGCCACTCCAATCACTGCCGCATCCAGTACTGCTTCATGTTGCAAGAGGGCGTTTTCGATTTCACTGGGGTAGATATTGACACCACCGGAGATAATTAAATCGGTACGACGGTCGACTAGATAAAGATAGGAATCGCTATCCAGATAACCCATATCGCCATAAGTTGCCCAGTTATCATTTAACATGGCGGCTTGGGTTTTCTCCGGCGCATTGTGGTACTGAAAATTTATCTGTGGGTTTTCAAAATAAACCAGACCGGTTTCACCGGTAGGTAATTCGACACCATCTTCGCCAATAATATGCACGTTGCCCTGTAGTGATTTACCCACTGAGCCCTTGTGTGCCAGCCATTCCAGTGCATTGATTGCCGTAGTGCCAAACCACTCGCTGCCGGAATAAAACTCGTAGATAATCGGCCCCCACCAGTCCAGCATCTGCTCTTTGATATGTACCGGGCAGGGCGCTGCTGCATGAACCGCTGCCTGTAAGGATGATGTGTCATATTGGCTTTTGACCGGGTCAGGCAAGTTCAATAACCGTACAAACATAGTCGGCACGCATTGAGTATGACTGATTCGATAGCGTTCAATCTGCGCGAGAAAAGCCTCGGGGTCGAATTTCTGCATGATCACTACAGTGCAGCCAAACTTGTGCGCCCCCATACTCCAGGACAGCGGTGCAGAGTGATACAGTGGCGCAGGGCATAGATAACTGCTCTCTGCGGTAAACCCCCACATTTCTGCCATCAGCGGTTCGATACGAATTGGGGCGCCATAATCCTGCTCGGGGAGTGGTCGTTTAATTCCTTTAGGGAGGCCGGTGGTGCCGGATGAGTAGAGCATCATACTACCGGCCGGTTCATAATCGCGCGGGGTCGCTGGGTAGCCACTTATTGCCTCCGTCATGGATATAAACCCTTCAATGGGGCCGCCCACACTGTAGC
The DNA here is from genome assembly GCA_002335945.1 of Porticoccaceae bacterium UBA1989. Lineage (GTDB taxonomy): Bacteria > Pseudomonadota > Gammaproteobacteria > Pseudomonadales > Porticoccaceae > HTCC2207. Next base: position 4,990 of record DDDD01000047.1, on the reverse strand, counting down.
TGGCTGCTAAACTAGGGGTTTGTTGGTGGACACTACAGGCCAGGTTAGTGAGTTCGGCGTCGGCCAGCAGTATTCGTGCCCCACAGTCCTTAACAATATAACTGGCTTCATCCGTAGTCAGGTGCCAGTTCACCGGGGTGTAATACAGACCGCTGCGCTGCGCTGCCCAGGCAATAACAAAATATTCGCAACGGTTTGTCATCAAAATGGCAATGTTGTCGCCGCGTTGTAAGCCAATATCTGCAAACAAGTTGGCGAGTTGTGCCGATTGTTGCTCCAGTTCGAGAAAACTCAATGTCTGCCCACCCTCGACAATGACCGCTGGCTTAGCTGGGGATCGGTTGACATGATCCATTAATTTCATTTGATAACTCCTATACCGGCCAGGTTACTTTCAGTTTAGATAACGATTGCCGCAGTGCGTCAGATAGTGGTTTCGATTGGCCGCCTTCAGCGCGAACCAGGGTAACTCGTGAATGGGCGACGGGTCGCCCGTATTGTGTCATCAGGCAGGTCTGTGTAAATGAACTGCTTCCAATGTCGGCTATACCTAAATACTCTTTTACCGGATCGGGATAAAAAACTTCGCCGATATAACTGATAAGCGAAGAGACTATAAGGACTTTCTCCTCGCACTCTACCAATCCGTTAAAGGTGACTTTTCTATAGTGCAGGGAAAATTTCAGCCGACCCTCTTCAAATAGATTGGCAATAGATACGTTATTGACATGAGCATTTATATCCAAGTCGCTGAACCGGGGCAACACATCAGTGACAAAGGGGTAGTGATCAGTTTCTAATTCACAGGGTGCCGGACGCAAAACGCTATTCACAAAAAAACTCCACTTCAATCGTTATCAAATTAATGGTTATCAAGTTAAACCGGGGTTAGTTTATTAGACGGATAAAGCTATGCCAGCTGATAGATTGTCAAATTCTTATCTTTTTGGCGGGTAGGGTGCGCTCTTTAATTCTTTGATGGTTTGCAATTTTTGAGGATTTTGATTGTTTAGCTCAAGGTCTTGCAGGCTGCCGCAAACATTCAGGGAACTGAAAGCCTGCGGCAGTTTATTTTTACATACGGATGGCACCATCTAGGCGAATAGTTTCGCCATTGAGGTATCCATTCTCGGCAATTTGAGTGGCCAGCAGACCAAACTCTTCTGGCAGGCCTAGGCGTTTTGGACTCTGTACCTGTTGCTCCAACCCTTTGCGGAGTTCTTCAGGTGCCGCTAGCATGGGCGGGGTGCCCATAACACCGGGGGCAATGACGTTGATACGAATACCCAGTGAACCGAGGTCACGAGCTATTGGTAGTGTCATGCCGACAATGCCGCCCTTGCTGGCACTGTAGGCTGCTTGGCCTTGCTGTCCATCCATGTAAGCTACTGATGCGGTATTGATAATAACGCCTTTCTCATCGCCTTCGTTTTCTGCCATTTTTTCTACGGCCAGGCGGAGTACATTAAAAGTGCCCACCAGATTGACGTTAATGGTGTTCTGGAAGTGCTCTAACGGGTGGGCGCCTTTGCGTTTGCTGTAGGTTTTTATGCTGAGTCCGAAACCTGCACAATTTACGCAAACATTTAAGGCTCCAAAGTCCTGCACAACTTGATCTAGGTTACTTTGAACATTCTCTTCATTGGTGACGTCAGTTTTGTAAAAATTGACCCGGCCAGGGTGTTGCTGCGTTAACTCCTGTGCTCCGGCCTCATTCAAGTCAAAAATGGCAACATAGGCACCTTTGGCTAGAAAAGATTCCACCGTGGCTTTGCCGAGGCCGCTGGAGCCCCCAGTGACTACTGCGACTTTATTTTCTAAATTCATTGATACTTACTCCAGTTGTGCTTATTCGCTTTCTCGTTTGTATTCTTCGACCTGGTGTTTAATTAGGTCGGTGAGGTTGTCCGCGGGCGGTTCCGGCAGCAGTACTTCTCCTCCCTCACGAGAGGGTAGTAGTATTACGGCTGTACCCAGGGTCGAATTCTCGCCAGCTCTATTCACACAGAGTACGTCAAGGTGTACTTGGTATCGGCCGTTTTCAATTTTTTTGTCGGTCACCGTGCCTTGCAACCAGGTGGTGTCGCCGAGGAAGTTGAATTTACGGTGTTGCAGAGATAGCTTCCATAGCCAGCCGTCATCACCCATCCAATTAGTGAGTAGATGGCTTAGCCAGACTTCACGTTGACCACCGTAATCATAGGGGCCGGGGAAGCCTAATTGCTGTGCCCAATCATCCTGCCAGTGACAGCGTTGTACTGTGTCGGGTACGCCTAAATGGTCTTTGGGAAACAGGCCAGGTATTTTTTTGCGAATATCGTGGGTCAGACGGAATGCCCCTGGGGGTGATATTTGTAGACCCCATCCCATATGCCAGAGAATCAGGTCGGTTAATTTTAGTGGGCCTTTAACCATTTGCGGCAGTGCTTCGCCGACTTCGACATCCTCCCAGTAGCGTGTTTGGTCGCCTCGACGAATATCAGCCTCTGCTTCATAACAGGCATCGATTACAGCCAGCTCATCATCGCTGTAAGGCTGGGGTAGTGCAGGGGATTTTCTATCGTCTTTCTTTTTATCGCCCTCTTTTTTGTCGCTGCGCTCTGTGGCGATAAAGGTGCCGCGTCTGGATGCTACCGGTACGCCATCCTGATTTCGTTGAAAAATGCCGCGAACTTCATGAATGGTTTTTCCACCCATGCGCCCCTCAGACAGCTTGGTTCCCACCAGCGCTTTGCGTAGGTAGCACTGATCCCCTTCGCGAAGAGGTTGCCACCACTCAAAGTTCATCTCGGCCTGATAGGCGCCTAGGCCGCTCAACGGGTCGCCTTTGAGTTTTTTCTTCATTTCGGGTGACAGGGGGGCGACGTCATTTTCCCCCATGGTATAAGAAAATCCTGGTGCAGCTATCAGGCCTTTCCAGCGAGTGTTCTTGGCGTACTCAGCGTTGCAATACAAGGGGTTGTCATCACCGTACCCCCAGCAAAAGTGTCGAGAGCCGTCTTGGGTGACATAGTCGTTATGATAGCGGCGAGGCTCGGGTACTTCTACGCCGACGCGTTCTTGCATCTGTGTTAGCGTCGCCTCAGTGATCTTGCCAGCTTCTGGTTGTTTACTTGTATTGCTCATGTTTTCTCCCATTTATCAGTAAATTGTATTCTACAGTAGCTTTACACCTAAGTAAAAAAACATTGTGGACGATGGCGGATTATAATCCTGTATGCGTACGGTGTAATGGCCTTAATTTTTCGTTGTAAATGGTTTTAATCTGTCTGTATCTTTAATTCTATAGTTATTA
>DDDD01000047.1:0-1612 GCA_002335945.1 Porticoccaceae bacterium UBA1989 | reverse complement strand
GGTCTTTAAAACCCGAGTGACGGAATTGCTGGGAATTAAGCACCCGGTCGTATGTGGAGGTATGACAAATGTGGGGCGGGCAGGATTAGCTGCTGCAGTATCCAATGCGGGGGGTCTGGGCATGATAACGGCGCTGACAACGGGTTCTCCAGAAAAACTGGAGCAGGAGATTGCTGCAACGCGTGAGCTTACGGATAAACCCTTCGGAATCAACCTCACTATTTTGCCAACCATTAATCCAATTCCTTTTGATGAATATGCTGATGTGATCGCTAATTCCGGGGTGGCGGCAGTGGAAACAGCTGGTCGCAACCCAGAGCAGTATATTTCTAAGTTTAAAGCGGGCGGTTTGATCTGTATTCATAAGGCGGTATCAGTTAGGCATAGCCTCACAGCTCAAAAAATCGGTGTAGACATAGTAAGTATTGATGGTTATGAGTGTGCGGGGCATCCCGGGGAGGATGATGTATCGAACCTGGTGTTAATACCCGCTGCGGCTCGGCAGTTGGATATACCGGTTATTGCTTCGGGAGGCTTTGCCAACGGGCAGGGTTTGGCGGCTGCATTGGCGCTGGGTGCAGAAGGTATCAATATGGGTACCCGGTTTGTGGCAACGCAAGAGGCCCCCGTTCATGACAATATTAAACGTGCCTATGTCGAGTCCTCGGAGCGTGATACCCGCTTATTATATAGGCCGCTACGCAACACTGCCCGGTTCTTAAAAAATGCGGTAACCGAGGAAGTATTAAGTATAGAAAAAGAAAAGGGCAAGGATATACAGTTTGAAGATATTCGCGAATTGGTGGCGGGGCCTCGCCAGCAAGAGGCGTGGTTTGGTGGAGACAAGGATAGAGGTGTTATTACGACGGGCATGGTTGTTGGCTTGATCGATGATGTGCCTACTTGCCAGGAACTTTTGGATAGGATTATCGGTGAGGCTGAGGAAATAGTAAGGGGCACTTTGCCGAGTACGTTGGTGTAAGAGATACTAGGTAGAGTTGAGCTCCTTCCTAACGGAATCCCTGTTAGAGCGATAAAGCAAAGCAAAGCGGAGCGGTACTATGTTTTATGTAGAGTGTTTTATGTGGCGCTCAGGGGTTCAAACAAAGGCAGATAAATTTCTTCGTGTTGCTCAAAGAGAACTTTAACCTGCATTCCAATAAATACTTTGTCGGGGTTGATATTGATAATTTCAGTGGTGATGTTGAGCCCCTGCTGTTCAGTTAGTCCCACAATTGCAACGACATAAGGTACCTCCAGGCCTGGTATCCACGGCATGTGGTTAACAGTATAAGAGACTATTTCTGCTTTGCCTGATACAGGGGTGGCGGTAACATCCCTGCTATGGCATATGGGGCACATGGGGACGGGTGGGTGAATATAATGCTGGCATGCTGAACATTGGTTAATCATCAGTTGGCCGCATTGCCCTCCCGTCCAGAACGCTTCGGTATGCTTTTCTAGCTCTGGTAGTGTGCGTGGTACTTTGGTTTGCTCTTTAGCCTCCATCGTACATATCCTCTGTTCCTCAGTCAGTTTGGCGGGCTGTAAGCCCGCGGTGCTCAGGTGTGAAGTCTAGTCTGCTAAGGGTTAGGCTCCGCGGAAATCAATG
>DDDD01000114.1 GCA_002335945.1 Porticoccaceae bacterium UBA1989 | reverse complement strand
TGGTAGATAAATCCGTGATTGCGGAGATGATCATCTGTGTTCGAAATGGCGATGTAAAATACGATGCGACGCCATAATTGTGCGAGGTCTTGTTTCGTATTTGTGCCTTTCTCTGTTAGGAATTGTGCAAGCTCTAAATAGCTGGCTTCATTGTCGCCATCGTAATGGTCGAGTTGAGTCATCGCCGATGTAAAGTGAAGGCGACTTTTCTCGGTGCGATCAAAGCGTTTGGTTAGGAATGTATAATGGTGACTGCCGAACTGCTCTGGCGAGATAAAGGCTCTGACAAGGCCAGCCAATAAAACACCAAAGAGTATCCAGCGAACGCCTGCCAGTCCGCAAAGACCAAGACATCTGTGCTCATGAAGAGGTCCCTGGTTTGTTACCTATCAGTTTGATGTCCTGCAGCTTGCGACCCAATTCATCATCTCTAGCAATGTTGGCGAAATCTTCTGCCAACCCGAGGAAACTGAGCACGGCAAGATAATGACCGATTGAAACGCTGGGATCCCCTTTTTCGACCTTCCGAATAGTGAGACGGCTGAGCCCTGTACGCTCGGATATCAAGACCTGGGTATAGCCTCTGCGCTTACACGCCAGTTTGATGTTCTCACCAAGCTGTCGACGATTTTCAAAATGGTGCTCAGGAGGCCAATCATTGGCGCACTTTATTTCTAGCGGCGAGAAAAATAGTGGTCATATAGGTATTTTTGCCTGTTATAGTCAGCGGCTCCCGACAACAATAATAATATAAAGNNGGTGGATCCTCTCCGGCCAAACTCGCAGATAATGTCACAGCTAACCTTCCAGTTGAGGAGCCCGCTGCAGCCCCGAGCATTAGCCAGATTTCATTTAGCGCCGCTAACAATTCTGGCCTGGCAGCAGATCTGGTGCTGAACAAAAACGGGAATGCTTCGGTTTTTACCGGGCGTGTGCTCACCAACACTCCGGTCAGTGAGTTAGTTGCTAGCTATGAGTTCACCGGCAGTTCCGTCACCATTGAGGGTGTAGTTCAAGAGAGCGGTACTTCAATTAACGATTTCACTGAGATTGTTGTCTATTCAGTGGCTAATTCAGAGGGGGCCACAGAGAGCTATACTGTGGATCTGACCAAGTTTACCGGTCTGCCGATTATCTATCTAGCGACTGATGGTGCTGTAGCTATAGACTCGAAGGAAACCTATGTAACTGGCGATGTTTCAATTGACGGTGGTCGAGATTTCACAGACTTACCTGCTAGCGAAATGCAAATACGCGGCAGGGGTAATTCAACATGGTTTTTACATCCTAAGAAGCCTTTCCAAATGAAGTTAGAGGAAAAAGCCGAATTTTTGAGCATGGCCAATGATAAAAAATGGCTGTTTCTCGCGGAGTACTCCGATAAAACTCTACTGCGCAATAAGATTACTTTTGAGATGGGCTATCTGAGCAATTTGGACTGGACACCTCAGGGGCGCTTCGCCGAGGTCTATATCAACGACCAGTACAACGGCACTTACCATGTTACCCAAAAAGTCGAAGAAAGTGATAATCGAGTAGCTTTGGGCGACAGCGGATATCTGCTAGAACTGGATCAGCTGGAAAGGCTCGATGCAGATGATGTGTATTTTGACAGTGTCATCACAGAGCGATTCTTGATTAATATTAAAGAGCCCAGCCTAGAATTTGGTAGTGCTGAATATACGTATATCAAAGATCTGCTCGACGATTTTGAAACAGCCTTATACGGTCCCAGTTATCGCAGTGCCAGCGCTGGCTATGCTAGATACATTGATTTAGACAGCTTTGTCGATTGGTATCTGATCAACGAGATTACCAAGAATCAAGACTCACAGTCTTGGTCCAGTATGTTCGTCAATGTTATACCAGGAGGAAAAATCAAGATGGGTCCTCTCTGGGATTTCGATCTCTCATTTGGCAATGTGGACTATTCCGATGCTCAATACAGCGACGGGTTTTGGGTTAAACATCACCCATGGTATCAGCGTCTTTTTCAAGATCCTGCTTTTGTAGAAAAAGTTAAAATTCGCTTTGCCTACTTCAAGCAAAATCAGAATTTTATTCTAAATAAAATAGATGGCTATGCGGATCAGCTAGAGTGGGCTCAGCAAGAGAATGATGATAAATGGCGGACGATTGGTATGGCTGTTTGGCCTAATCCGGTCGTATTTGATACTTACCAAAAAGAGGTTGATCATCTGAAGTCTTGGTATAGCCACCGAATGGAGTGGTTGGAAACGGCTCTGGGTGAGCTCTGAAATAGAGTTTTAAATCGCCCCTGCGGTGCTTATTGCCAAGAATGGCATGTATGCAGATTTTGTGAACCTCATAACGGTTCAAGTCCCGGTTAGGGATATGAGCGCTAAGATAGATGATTCAGCCGAATAAGCTTACGTGTTTTTTGGTGCCAGGAGAGGACTCCTTAAAATAATCTAACCATTTGTTTTTATTGAATATTATTTAAAATATAAACCCTGAATGTTACTTTCAGTGTTGCAAAGGTCCAGCGTCTTTAATCTTTGGGTGTGGTTTTTTAACCGTGTTTGCCAATTGCTGGAACTGCCAGCTATAGATGTGATGGTTAATGTCGTCACCAAAGCGCCATTTTCTATACATATCGCAAAAATATGCATAGAAAGTTGAAATAAATATACATATACTGCCGCTAATACATAGAAATAGCCGGAAATGGATATGACCGTTAACCTCAATCCAGATGATGCTCATCTTGCGCCTTTACCCTTGGTGGGTGAAAGCAACCTAGAGTCAGTAGCACTGCTCAAGCAGGTGGCACAAGCTCATCGCTACTTGGCAGAGCTGAAAGGTGTTGCCAAAACCATCCCCAATGAAGCCATTCTAATTTCTACCTTGAGCATGCAAGAAGCCAAGGACAGTTCGGCTATCGAGAATATATTTACGACTCATGATCAGTTGTTTCAGTCGCAAGTGTTGGGTGGGCACCAGATCAACCAAGCCACAAAAGAGGTTGAGAACTACCGGCGGGCCTTATGGGAAAGCTACCAGCAAACCGCAGCATCAGGGCTGATTCGTCTAAATGACATACTTGCTACACAAGAAGTTGTAGAGCCCAATAAGCCAGGCTTGAGAAAAATACCCGGCACAGTGATTGGTAATGCCAGTACAGGACAGGTTATTTACACACCTCCCCAGCACCCTGATGATATCCAGTCCTTGATGGCTAATCTGGTTGAATATATCAATGATGATGCTCTTTCAGACTTGGACCCGCTGATAAAAATGGCGATTGTTCACCATCAGTTCGAGAGCATTCATCCCTTTTACGATGGCAATGGCCGAACTGGGCGCATTCTGAATATTCTGTATCTGGTAAAAAATCAGCTGCTGGATTTGCCGATTTTATACCTGAGCCGCTATATCGTCGAAACGAAAGACGACTACTATCGCCTATTGCAATCCGTTAGGGAGCAAGGCGAGTGGGCCGAGTGGGTGAGTTATATTGTGAAAGGTATTGAGGTGACTGCAAAGGAGGCGATTGACTTTGTGCATCAGATGC
>DDDD01000126.1:5612-8317 GCA_002335945.1 Porticoccaceae bacterium UBA1989 | reverse complement strand
GCCCATGTTGCAGACACATTGGTCGCCGGTGCTGGCCTATGCCACGAAGACGCTGTGCGTTTTGTAGTTGAAAATGGTCCAGATGCCGTTAATTGGCTAATCAATCAAGGGGTCGCTTTCACCAAGAACGATGATCAGAAAAACTACCACCTGACCCAAGAAGGCGGCCACAGCCACAGACGCATATTGCATACCGCCGACGCCACAGGCAAAGAAGTTACCGGCACCTTAGCCGACCAGGTAATCGCTGCCGACAATATCGACATCTATGAACAGCATTGCGCCGTTGATCTGGTTACTCAGGCCGACAGTGATTCCCGAAGAATTCGCTGCACCGGCGCTTACATCTTGGATATCGAGCAAGATGCCGTGTCCCTATTCCAAGCCAAGAACGTTGTTCTGGCCTCTGGCGGCGCCAGTAAAGCCTACCTTTATACCAGCAACCCAGACGGGGCCAGCGGCGATGGCCTGGCTATGGCCTGGCGTCGTGGCTGTCGCGTGGCCAACCTCGAATTTAATCAGTTTCATCCAACCTGCCTCTACCATCCCAAGGCTAAATCATTTTTGATTACCGAAGCCCTGCGCGGCGAAGGTGCAGTGCTGCGCCTACCCGACGGCAGCCGCTTTATGGAAAACTTTCACCCAGACGGCGAACTTGCCCCTCGGGATGTTGTGGCCCGAGCCATTGACCATGAAATGAAGCGTCTTGGCAGCGACTGCCTGTATTTAGATATTAGCCACAAGTCCGCCGAATTTATTACCGAACATTTTCCAACCATGTACGAACACTGTTTGGAATTCGGCATAGATATCACCACCGACCCCATTCCCGTAGTGCCAGCCGCCCATTACACCTGCGGCGGCGTGCTGGTGAACAACTATGGTCAAACCGACCTGATTAACCTGTATGCCATCGGTGAAAGTGCCTTTACCGGCCTCCATGGCGCCAACCGCATGGCCAGTAACTCGTTGCTTGAATGCCTGGTCTATGCGCGCTCGGCAGCAGCCGAAATTAATCGTCTGACACCCACTATTAGCGAGCCGGACAGTATTGCCGACTGGGATGAATCTCGGGTTAGCTCTTCTGATGAAGATGTAGTGATCTCTCACAACTGGGATGAGCTGCGACGATTTATGTGGGATTACGTCGGTATTGTGCGCACTAACAAACGCCTTGAGCGCGCCCAACACCGAATAAAGTTGCTGCAAAAAGAAATTGGAGAGTATTACAGTAACTGCAAAGTCACCCGAGATCTGCTGGAGCTGCGCAATCTTGCCACCGTGTCTGAGTTAATTATTCGCTGTGCATTGGAACGCAAAGAAAGCCGTGGCCTCCATTACACTCTCGACTACCCAGAATTATCGCCCATCGCTCGTGACACTATTATGGTGCCCGTTAATTTCGCCGGGCAAAATATGATTATTAATAGAGACTAGTGCTCCCATTCAATGGGCAAATTAACGGGCAATAAGAAGTTGGCGCAATAGGCGATGTTGCCCAGCAGGCAATGCATCCGCGGGTAGAACACGAATCAGTGATTTCCCTGCGGTAGTTTTAAAATACAAAATAACCAAGCTGCGCGTGACAAATTGATTGGTCTTAAGCGTAAGGCCACTAAGCGTAAAGCCACTAGCATCAAGAGACCAGCGTTCAGAATCCTGACAGCGCAGTACCTCTGCCCCCTGAGCCTTCCAGCATCTAACCCATTCCACAGCGGTGCTCGTCGTTATAACAAACGCCAACAGCCTGCCCCACCAGTAAATAGGCAGGCCAAACAAAATAATGGCAACGGTTAGGGTCAGCCCGACTTGGGCAATAAGAAGCGTTTTTGAAGGGCGGAGATTAAACGTCGCCTGGTTTTTTTCGACTATCACGAATTATCTGCACTATTCTTTGAGTATCTGGATGGGTTGGAACTTCCCGACCCATTAACCAGAGAAATAGATTCTGATCTTCGCACTCGAGAAACTCCTGATACAGTAGTTGATCAGACTCTTGGAGAGAATCGTAGTGATTTTCGGTAAAGGGCTGCAGAATCAGATCGAGTTCTAACATACCACGGCGACTGGCCCACACTAGACGGTTCTTATTCATAGATAATCAGTAATTGTGTTAAAGCGGCATTATAAGAGACAATCATCAATTAACCTACAGACACATTCATTAAGCACTAAAATTGGGCCCCTATGACGAATATTGATCCACGCACCTACATCCAACTATCAGGTCCAGATAGCCGCAAATTTTTGCAGGGCCAGGTTACCTGCGATATGGAGTTACTCACCAGCGGCAAAACAATTAATGGCGCCCATTGCACCCCCAAGGGACGTATCATTTTTCTATTCAGTGCCACCTGTAACGAGCAGGACAATGTTATTTTGCAGATTCACAGCTCCATGGGCGAGATAGCCCTAGCCAGCCTTAAAAAATACGCCGTGTTCTTTAAAACTGAGATCAGCGAGCTGAGTGATCCTCAGGAGGCTCAGCACCCCACAGATCTAGAACGACTGCGCACCGGTAGTGCCGAAGTAGTCGCTGAAACCACAGACATGTTTATCCCGCAGATGTTAAATCTTGATGCGCTGGGTTATATCAGTTTTAAGAAAGGCTGTTACACCGGTCAAGAAATTGTCGCGCGAGCCCATTATCGCGGTGCAGTAAAGCGCAGAATGCATCATCTGCAACTCAGCACCACCGCATTGCC
>DDDD01000126.1:5122-5578 GCA_002335945.1 Porticoccaceae bacterium UBA1989 | reverse complement strand
TCGAAGTGTTGGCCGTGTTAGGCGATAAATACGCTGATTGCAGCGAAGTAAAGATTGCCGAGGGCCCAATAATGGCCGCCAAACATTTGCCATTGCCCTACGAGATTCCATCCACCCCGTGAACAACCTGATGGAATGGCTAGGCAATAACCAACCGCTGCTAGTCTGGGTAGGAACAGGCTCAGCCATTGTCTTCATTGCTAGCCTTCTGTCACTGCCCTGGTTGGTGGCCAAAATTCCCGAAGATTATTTTGTTCCCAAGAAACGCCAACCAACCCCATGGAAAACTCAGAGGCCAGCACTTCGACTGCTGGCCTTAATAGGCAAAAACCTACTGGGTTATGGGTTAATTCTAGCGGGGATCCTAATGTTGTTCTTACCTGGCCAGGGGATTTTAACCATGGTCACAGGATTATTATTGGTCGACTACCCGGGGAAATTTCGCATTGAACGCCG
>DDDD01000126.1:0-5102 GCA_002335945.1 Porticoccaceae bacterium UBA1989 | reverse complement strand
AGCCGCCGCAATATAGGGCACCTTACCAAACATCACCTCATTACCCGCACTGGGTGCCCGCGGAATATTACGCGCTAGCACTAGACTGATTACCGCCATACCAGAACCCATCAAAAATACCGCCATCGGCGATACCAGCCACACCAAACCAAACAGCACAGGAATCACCACCGCAGCTATATGATTAATGGTAAAAGCCACCCCCGCCGTAGAGGCCATATCCGCCGGATCGGCAATCTTTTGAAAATAGGTTTTAATCGCAATCGCCAGAGAGAAGAACAGATGGTCAGCCACATATAATCCAGCCGCCCAGGTTGCATCGTTAACAAAGGCATAAGCCGTAAAGACACAGAATAGCCCACAGTATTCAAACGTTAGGGCACGACGTTCACCAATACGCCCCACCAGAGCACCGATGCGACCCGCAAAAGCCCAGTTAAAAAGATGGTTAACAATATACAGCGCAGCAATATCACTCACGCTGTAACCAAACTTTTCTACCATCAAAAACCCAGCAAATACCGTAAAGATCTGACGTCTCGCACCGCCCATAAAGGTCAGCGCGTAATACAACCAGTAGCGCTTGCGAATCAGCAGATGTTTGCGCTGAGGTACCTTGGCCTGAAACCGCGGAAACGCCAGCCACATAAATAATGTAAGCGCCAAGCAAGCACCACCACCCACCGCGTAAATAGTCTTGTAGCTAAGCCCGAAATGATCCTGGGCCAACCATAAAAAACTATAGGCCACCAAGGAAGCCACAGAGCTAGCGGCAATAAGTCGGCCCAACATCACCGGCGCCTCTTCGATACTCAACCATTGCAGCGCCAGAGACTGCTTAACAGTTTCGTAATAATGAAAACCCACCGACATGATAAATGTAGTGAGATACAGCCCCAGCACAGAGGGGAAATAGCCTGTCAGGGTAATACCAACCCCCATTACCGCGAGAGACAGATAAGCAAAGGTTTGCTCTTTTAATATCAGCAGCACAAACACCGCAGTAAAGGCCAAGAAGCCAGGAATCTCACGAATACTCTGCAACATGCCAATCTCTGCGCCTGTAAACGCGGCCTTCTCAATGACGAAGTTGTTGAGCAACGCCATCCAGGTGGCAAAACCAAGAGTCATGGCCACCGACATTAAAATCAGTAAATTTTTGGGTGTCTGCCAAGACCTAGTTGCCGAAGAAGTTGTTGACGCTGTCATCGAAGGCTCACTTTCTTTTAACATTAGAATTCCATATCCGGTTTATCGGGCAATTGCCAATTAATAGGCTGCTGGCCATTTTCATGTAAAAAATTATTGGTTGCAGAAAAGTGCTTACAACCCAAAAATCCACGATACGCAGACAGCGGTGATGGATGCACAGACTTTAAAACTAGGTGCCGCGACTCATCGATAAAGGCGCCCTTCTTCTGGGCGTAACTACCCCAGAGTAAAAAAACAATCCCCTCGCGCTGATCGTTAAGCGCGCGAATCGCCTGATCCGTAAACTGCTCCCAACCCTTGCCCTGATGAGCCCCTGCATTGGCTTGCTCAACCGTCAGCGTGGCATTGAGCAGTAACACGCCCTGCTTAGCCCAGCTCGTGAGGCAGCCATGATTTGGTTGGATAATACCCAGGTCAGACGCCAGCTCTTTATACATATTTGCTAGCGAGGGCGGAACCTTAACCCCGGGAAGTACCGAGAAGCATAGGCCATGCGCTTGGTCTGGACCATGATAGGGATCCTGCCCCAAAATAACCACGCGCACCTTAGCAAACGGCGTGTCATTAAACGCAGCAAACCGCTGGCCGCTGGGCGGATAAATAACCTTACCCGCATCCTGCTCGGCGATTAAAAACTGCTGTAATCCGTGCATATAATCTTTATCAAATTCGTCGCCCAACACTGAGCGCCAACTTTGATCCAGATTCATCGCACCCGGATCACCCATAGTTATCTCCATCATCAAACCAGCCTAAATCTTTACCTGCTACTAGGCTGCGAATGGTAACATAGCCGCAATGAAATCCGTCTCTACTCTCAGTATCTGGCGCCTTACCTGGCCGACCATAATCAGCAATATTGCCTTTATGGTAATGGGTCTCGTCTTTCTAAAAGTCGCTGGCGGTATGGGTACCGACGAGGTCGCAGCTGCCACCACCGGGCAGCGCCTGTTCTTTATGTTGCACGCCGTTATGATGGGACTCTCCAGCGGTACAACGGCTTTGGTAGGCCGTTATTGGGGCGCAGATGACAAGGAGCGCGCAGGACGTTTTGCGGCTATCTCTGTGATTATTTTTTGTATCGATGGAATATTGCTCTCATGGATCGCCATCCCCTTTCGCGAACAGCTCGTGGGCATCTTTGGCTTATCCCCAGAGGCCACCAGCTTAGCCATCGACTTTTTCTACTGGACGGCATTGTTTGCGCCTCCCATGTTGGTCTCTTTTGTCGTCAGCACTGCCTTCCGCGCCACCGGCGATAGCACCACGCCTCTGCTACTTGCGTTGGTCAGTGTGGCATTCGGAATCTATTTGGGCCTGGCCTATACCTTTGGTTGGCATGGACTCACCGCACTGGGCCTCTCAGGTCTGGCTATAGGCGGCGGAGTTAGCGCCACTATCAGCACTGTTATTTTTTTACTGATATGGTTGCTGGGCGGTCTGTCATTTAGACCCTCCAATCCAATACCAGGGTTTTTAGCCGACAGCAAAGCACTAATCAAAATTGGTACTCCGGCAGCATTCGAACAGATGTTTTTTCAGGCCGGTCTCTTAGTATTTTTGGTCTTTTTAGCCAGCTATGGTGATGCCGCCTTTGCCACCTACGGCATTGGTTTATCCATTCTCGGATTGATGATTGTTATCGCCTTTAGCTTCTCTATCTCCAGCGCCACATTGGTCAGTCAGCACCTGGGAGCCGGCGATAAAAAAGGCGCCTACGATGCGGCATGGCGAACCATGCGCACCTGTGCCTATATTATGGTTGCTGGTGGTGCGGTGATGAGCTTCTTTGCCGAACAGATTTCGCGCTTTATGATTGACGATCCAGAAGTGATCGTCCTTATGGTGCCGTTTATTTACATCATTAGTTGCAGCCTGCCGCTGATGGGTATCGAGTTTAGTATGGCCGGTGCACTGCGGGGTGCAGGCGACACCAGATACCCAATGATGGTTACCATTTTCAGTATTGCGCTCAGCCGCATACTGGTGCCTTTTATACTGGTTACCATCGGTGCCGATGTAATGTGGCTCTATGCAACTTCTTTACTGGATTTCGGTATAAAATCTAGTCTAAATATGCGCCGCTTTCGTAAAAAGACGTGGATGCAAGTTGAACAGCCAAGTACCCTTTAACAAGTACCCTTTAAATAGCAATAATAGACAATAGAGATTTAAATGCCGCTAGATAAACCCGCATTAATCCCCTCCTATGAATACGACCGCCAGATTGCGTACTGGCTGTTTTTCTGTGCCGCCGTTATCTTTGGCATGATCTTATTGGGCGGGGTTACCCGACTGACCAATTCAGGTCTATCCATGGTCGACTGGAAACCGCTGGTGGGTATTATCCCGCCGCTGTCCGAAGCCGATTGGCAACATATGTTTGATAAATATAAACAGTTTCCCGAATATCAAAAGATCAATCTGGGCATGTCTCTCGACGAGTTCAAATCGATCTTTATGTATGAATACCTGCATCGAGTGCTGGGTAGACTTATTGGCGTAATCTTTATCCTGCCCTTTTTATTCTTCTACTTTACTAAGCGTATTAAGGCTGGTCTGACCCCAAAGCTTATTCTTATGTTACTGGGCGGCGGCTTTCAGGGCTTGCTGGGCTGGTACATGGTTAAGAGCGGCCTGGTGGACAAACCAGACGTTAGCCAATATCGACTTACAGCCCATCTGGGTTCTGCGGTACTGATCTACTCATTCATACTCTGGACCGCCTTTGGTCTGGTCAGCCCGAAAACTGAGCAGCCCGCTCAGCTAGGCAAATTTGCCTATGCATTAAGTGGGCTGATTTTCTTGATGATCCTTTCAGGCGGCCTAGTGGCAGGCACCAAAGCGGGCTACGCCTACCCGACCTGGCCGCTGATGGGAGATAGCTTTATCCCCGCAGGACTTTACAGCATGGCGCCGGCCTGGTTATCGGCCTTTGAAGACATCACCACGATCCAATTTAACCACCGTATATTTGCCTACGTGCTTGTGGCCCTAGTACTAACATTTGCCGCCAAAGCTCTGAAGTCAGACATTACAGGTAACGCCAGAACTGGCGTGTTTTGCCTAATAGGCTTCCTTATAATGCAGGTCACATTGGGTATCAGCACCTTAATTTTTTATGTTCCCGTGCCTGTCGCCGCCGCGCATCAGGTGGGAGCTGTCGCACTCTTAAGTGCCTCCCTGTTTATTAGCCACAGCTTATCTAACAGGCTATTTATTAAATAATCTAGCAAACAACTTAATAGCCTAGGCCAACCGAATTAATCATTGGAGAAGTAATATGAAAAAACTAGCAATCACCATTATCGCAGCAACATTATCCTTTGGAGCAATGGCCGGCGACCCCGTCGCAGGCAAAGCCAAGTCAATGACCTGTGCTGGATGCCATGGTATGAACGGCATTAGTAACAACGGCATGTGGCCAAACCTGGCAGGACAAAAAGAAGCTTATTTAGCGAGTCAGCTAAAAATGTTTCGTGATGGCAAACGTAATAACGCCATGATGACAGCCATGGCCAAAGGCCTAAGCGACACAGACATTGCCAACCTATCTGCCTACTACGCCAACTTAAAGTAGTCGACAGCCTGCAACGACCCCCTCCCACTCAGCGATAAGTTATGGCTGAGTGGGACCTTCAAAAAATTCCCTAGTTAACGCGTAACGTAGCACCACCCTTTAAAATATTACAATCAAAGGTGTTTGTTTTTATTCAAACGCGGTATGCTTTCGGGCTTAAAGCGCCCTAACTATAGAGTGTCGATCGCTAACTTACTGATAAGCAGGAATCATCATCCAAATGGAATCTAAAGCCAGATGCATTATTGTTGGCGCGAGTCATGCGGCAGCGCAACTCGCACCCGCGTTACGTCAGCAGGGATGGACCGGC
>DDDD01000014.1 GCA_002335945.1 Porticoccaceae bacterium UBA1989 | reverse complement strand
AATAAAAAAGGAACGCGATCATGCCTGATTCAATGTCTACCCTCATCGTTGCCACTCTTGCCCTAGTATTGGTGCAAATTTGGCTAATACCTATGGTACTCAACCGCAAGAATTTTTCCTACCTGCTAACTAGCCGTGAAGAAGAAATAGACACTACCCCACTGATACGTCGTGTGGACAGAGCAAAAATAAACTTGCAGGAAAGCCTGCCTGCTTTTCTAGCTCTGTGCCTACTGTCTATGCAGATGGACGTCGATAACCTCCAGCTAGCCACTATTTGGTTAGGCCTGCGAGTTGTTTATGTGCCTATCTATATGTCTGGCGGCTCGCACATGAGGTCGCTGGTGTGGATGGGAAGCATTTTTTGCATGATCTCGATGGCGGTAAATTTAGTATAACCAGTGAATGGTTAAATTGGGTCTAAGGCACTAATTATAGAGTGCCAGATCGAAAGCCCTCTTCGGAGGGTTTTTTGTTAACCAAAAATCACATTGAGAATCGGTAACCAATAATGAAAATGACTGCTGACAAGCTCGCAAAATATTTTGTCGTCGAAAAGCTGATCTACCACTCGGTGGATTTGAGCCTCTATATGGTATCGGCCATGGTTGAGGGGGAGGAGTATTATATTGCGGATAACAGGGGTGCATTTCTTAAATCAAGCAAGGTAATCGAACTGCAAAAGGCCCTTAGGCATGTATCCGCCAAAGAGACCGTACTCAGACATACTAGCCCCTATGATGAAATGATCGGCGGCCCTGAGAAACCAGACACTAACGCGTTAGAGGTTCCCCTCGGTGATAACAATCTGTACTAAATCACCATAGATGGTTTAACTGTTCATCACCTGGCAATCTATCGCATCCAGCGCCATATGAATGGTTAGGCCCAGACCTACAAGTCTGGTTTTAGGGAAAAAGCACAGAGCAACATACACCGCGACTAGCCACAGCTGATGCAAGGGATGAAAACCAATACTGCACCTTGTCGGATTATAGATTGGATCGGCTAATAGGTGGTCTAGATCCACGACCATGGTCGTCATCATGATCAAAAAGGCGAACGTCCAATTCTTGGTAAAGAATAGGTAAGCCACCAATAGTGGGACTATAAAGTGCAGGCCGATATGTAGCATTAAAGATTGATCCTAACTATTGATTCTAACTGAAGCTTCTTTTCAACCGCAATACTATCCCACCTACGGTTCCAGCGCGTTCTTTTTAACTCAAAAGTCTTAAGAAGAATGATCTTGCCCAATTTAGTTAGCATACTTACAATAAGCTCCATACATAATTACCCCTACTCTCACCGCCTATGACTAAATTAGACAATGACACTCTCGGCTTTGTTATCCATGACGTTGCAAGAATGCTACGTTGGGAGTTTGATCGCCGTGCTCAGACCTTTAATCTAACCCGTTCTCAGTGGTCGGTGCTGGTAGCACTAATCCGCGAAAATGGAGTACAG
The DNA here is from genome assembly GCA_002335945.1 of Porticoccaceae bacterium UBA1989. GTDB lineage: Bacteria > Pseudomonadota > Gammaproteobacteria > Pseudomonadales > Porticoccaceae > HTCC2207. The sequence goes on along the minus strand of DDDD01000014.1, from coordinate 17,176 downwards.
CAACGTACATTGGCTGATATTGCTGATGTCACAGCCATTACCATGACAGGATTATTAGACAGGCTTGAACGGGACGGCTGGGTGGTTCGTAAGCCAGACCCAGAGGATCGCCGCGCTAAGCGGGTTTATCTGACCGCCAAAATCGACCCCGTCATGTCTGATATTAAGGCGATCGTAAAAGAAGTTAGAGCCACCGCACTACATGGGCTATCCGCACAGGAACGGGATCAATTGATCCGTTTGATGTTGCGGGTACGTCAGAATTTGTCATCTCAAGATAGTCATGAAAATATTTAAATAGGTTAATTAATCATGTCAGAAAATAATAAAAATAACCTGACCATTTGGTTGGGCCCAGCCGTTTTAGTGTTAATCGGACTATGGATTTACATGATCGGCGGTCGTCATGTGGAAACAGACAATGCCTATCTCAAGGCGAATATGGTGTCGATTAGCAGTGAGGTTTCGGCCAAAGTGGTTGAGGTTTTAGTTACTGATAACAGTCGCGTAGAAGCTGGCGATGTGCTGTTTCGTGTCGATGATCAGCCCTATCAGATTGCGTTAATTCGAGCCGAGGCTAATTTGGTCAAGGTCGGTGGCGACCTAGAGAGTCTCAAGGCAGACTATTTCAATAAACTGGCAGATTTAAATAAAGCCAAAACTCAGCAGACGTTTTATCTCGGCGAGTACAACCGTCTGAGTAAGGCGCTTGAAAACAATGCCGTATCTGAGGTGCAGGTGGCCCATGCAAAGTATGACTACCAAGATGCACTCAATGAAGAACAGGTAACCACTCAGGCATTACTAGCGGTAGAAGCTCGCCTGATTAGCTTAGACCTCCCCCTGCAGGAGCACCCAAATTATTTACTGGCACTGGCAGAGCTGGATCAGGCCAAACTAAATCTGAGCCATATTGAAATTGTCGCTCCCTCTTCCGGTATGATCGCAAACCTGAATATGAATAGGGGTGAATATATTATTGCTGGAGCACCGCTATTTAGTCTGGTAGATAGCAGTAATATCTGGGTTGAAGCGAATTTTAAAGAAACCGATTTAACCCATCTGCGTGCCGGCCAAGCGGCCACGATTTCCGTTGATACCTACCCCGACCTCGAGTGGCAGGCAACTGTTCAAAGCATTACTCCAGGTACCGGTTCTGAATTTTCATTGTTACCTGCACAAAACAGCTCGGGTAACTGGGTAAAAATAGTCCAGCGAGTTGGTGTAAAACTCAGTATCGAAAAAAATCTAGCACCCATTTTATTGACCCCAGGAATGAGCGCACTGGTTAGTGTTGACACCGAACATCGCCGTCAGCTGCCCTGGATCAACTAATTAATGTCTGCCAACATTGAGTTAAGCCCTGGGGTAAAAACCGCGCTAACGTTCGCTGTAATGCTGGCTGCGATCATGCAGATGATCGACACCACGATCGCCAATGTCGCACTGCCCCATATGCAGGGCAGCCTCTCGGCCACCCAGGAACAGCTGGCCTGGGTACTCACCTCCTATATTGTTGCTTCGGCCATTATGACACTGCCCGTGGGCTGGCTGTCTGGCCGCTACGGACAAAAGAATGTGGTGCTAATTTCCGTGGTTGGTTTCACCGTTGCATCGGGCCTCTGTGGCGTTGCTAACTCTCTCAATGAGATGATTCTGTTTCGTGTGCTGCAGGGTTTTTTTGGTGCCGCCTTAGTTCCCCTGTCCCAGTCCATTCTATTGGATATTAATCGCCAAGAAGATCAGAGTCGGGCAATGGCGTTTTGGGCCGTTAGCGTGATGATCGGACCCATACTCGGACCTGTACTGGGTGGGTTTTTGACCGAACACTATTCTTGGCGCTGGGTTTTTTATATTAATTTGCCGCTCGGCGTACTGGCTTTTATTGTTATTTTAACCCTGATGCCGGAGTCAAAAAGAGTCGAGCGACCCTTTGATAAATTGGGCTTTTTTGCTCTGGCAATTTTTATTGCCAGTATTCAATTAATACTGGACCGAGGTCATCATCTTTATTGGCTGGAGTCTGGAGAAATACAGTTTTACTGTGCCCTCACTCTGGGCGCTCTATGGGTATATGTCACCCACACCCGCGTTGCCAAAGATCCCTTTATCACTCCAGCGATTATGCGCGACCGCAATTTTGTGGCTGCTCTGAGCTTTATGTTTTCCATCGGCCTAATACTACTGGCAACGATGGCCTTGCTCCCCCCCTACATGCAAAATCTGATGGGCTATCCGGTGCTTGATACGGGGATGATCCTGGCACCAAGAGGCATCGGGACCGTGGTATCGATGATTGCCGTCACCAAGTTGAGTCAACGATTCGACTCTCGCAGCATGGTTCTATTTGGCTTGCTAGTCACCGCTTACTCGCTCCATCTGATGTGTAATTTCGACACTGTTGTGCCCAAATACATGATCATAAACACTGGCATACTGCAGGGCTTTGGTCTCGGCTTTGTGTTTATGCCCCTGGCCAATATGGCCTACATAACTCTCGCCCCAGAATATCGCGCCGAGGCTGCTGGCATCTTTAGCCTAGTGCGTAATATGGGCAGCAGTATTGGCGTATCCATTGTGTTTGCATTGTTTGCGCGCAATATTCAGATGCAACATTCTTATCTCGCAGAAAACATCACCCCATACACCTTCGGGCTTGGGCTGCAACAACTCCCACAGGCACTTAATAACGAGACCGCAGCAATGCTTCTATCGATAGACGCCGAGATCAATCGACAGGCTGCGACCATTGCCTATATCAATGACTTTAAGTTGATGATGTGGATTGTATTGGCCGTGACGCCGATGGTGTATTTTTTGAAGAATAAATCGCCGAGTACAGCCGCAGAATAACGTATTTCCAACGAGGCGTTTACTTACAGTTTTAAAACAACTGCAGGGTAAAACGCGCTATTCTATTGCCTTTAAAACAATAATAAACTGAAGGTTAGAGGGGCATCTCACCATGGATCAGCTAAAAGCGCTGCGGTATTTCAGCAAAGTGGTAGAAACCGGCAGCTTTACCCGAGCCGCCGAAGCCTTTTCGGTACCTGCCTCCTCCCTGTCTAGACGCATTGCCGATCTTGAGAAAACCCTGGGCGCAAACTTACTCAAGCGCAGTACTCGTGTGGTTCAGGTGACTGAGATCGGGCAGATCTACTTTAAACAGGTACAGGATATTCTGGCGCAGCTTGAGCAGAGTGATGAAACCGTGCGCAGCTATCAGGCTAAGCCAACAGGGTTTCTACGTATTAGTAGTCTGGTCAGTTTTGGTGAGCGACTACTGCTACCCGTGCTTAATGAATTTAAAACCCTGTACCCAGACATTATTTTAGATGTCAGCCTCAGTGATGAGCTGTCTAGCCTGTCGCGAGATGAAGTAGACATTGCTATACGCGGCGGCTATGCCCCCAATGAGCGAGTGCAGGCTGTGCGCCTAATGGACAATGAGTTTATTCTGATGGCGGCATCTAGCTATCTTGCGGCGGCAGGAACGCCTGTGCACGCCACTGAAATAAAACAGCATCAGGGCCTGTTTTTTCGCACACCAGCCGGCCCACAACCTTGGTTATGTGAGTCAGATGGACAGTGGTTAGATGTATCTGCACAGCCCCTAGCTATCTCTAACAATGGCAAGTGGTTGGGAGAACAGGCGATTGCCGGAAAAGGTATTATGATGGCACCGCGATGGCATGTGCAGGACTATCTCGATAGCGGGGAATTACAGGAATTAGTGATTGAGCCAACACTTCGGGTTAGCCAAAATCACGACCTGGCGATTTATCTGTTATATCAAAAGCAACAGTATCTGGTACCCAAGATAAAGGTCGCGGTAGATTTTCTGGTTGATCGCTTTTCGTCAGTGCAATAAAAATAAAAGGCTACTCAGCCTCAGTACTGGGTATAGAGTGCTGAGTAGCCTAATTGCAATGCTTCGTATTTAAAGAGGGCTTGGCACAATAAGTACCTTACCATTTCTTCCCCGTTGGGCAGCGCGAGTCACTGCTTGCTTAATTTGATCAACGGTAAATCGCGAATCAACATTGGCTTTCAGAGTGCCATTGGCAATAAGGGGAATAACCTGCCCAAAAGCAGCCATCTTCTCTTGCATAGTAGCCGTCTGATACCACTTATACAGCCAAAAACCACGCAGGCGAGTGTCGTTAAATATAACCTTGCCGGTGTTCAGGGTCGCAGGTTTACCCGACAGTACGCCGTAAGTTACTAACGTGCCGCCATAACCTATGCTATCGGCCAATCGACCAAAGGTATCACCACCTACTGGATCCAACGCCAGCATAATAGATGCATTGTCTGTTGCCTTGGCAATTTGAGCCGCAAGGTCTGGTCCGTCAATCAATACAACGTCGGCACCTTTGGCCATCAAATCTTCGGCTAACCCTTCACGGCGAACAATATTCACTGTCTTGATGCCGCGCTGCTTTGCCAGCTGAATAACATAGCCGCCCACTGCAGAGTTCGCTGCACTTTGCGCAATCCACTGACCTTCTTTAATGTCAGCAAAGGAGTTCAGCATGAGCAACGCCGTTAACGGATTAACCGCTGACATAGCCAGCTGTTCGATCACGTCAGCACCAATAGGCCCAAGGTTAGGTAAGGGAAGAAAACCTGCCGCCGGGCCTACTAATTCTTCTGCCCAGGTAGTGCCGCTAGCAAGAAGTACCAGCTGGCCCACTTGCAAGCTCTTCACTTCTGCGGATACCTCTGTCACTCGACCAACACCTTCACTACCGGGTCTGGCGGGTAACACAGCGTCTACACCGTATTTGCCGGCAATCTGCAGTACATCGGAGGGATTTATAGGCGCTGCTAATACCTTAACTCTAACTTCGCCACTGGTTAGCGCGCGGGCGCTCTCTTCTTTGACTTCAAGTACATCGGCTGGGTTACCAATTTGGCTGTACCCGACATATTTTATTTTCCTGTCTTGGTGCTCACCACTTGCATGGTGGCCGGCGAAGGCGAAAGAGGTTGCGCCTAAAAAAAGCGCCAGAGTTGTAATAATAGTGAAATTTTTCATACTGTTAATCCGTTACCTATTTTGATTGTTGTAAACATAACACCGATAATTTAATCGGCATTACAGCTTGTTGATAATGCTTTTAATGTGACTTCTATACCGTGCTATTTTTGTGTCCCATACTACCCATAGTTTTTAATGCATCTTGCTTCTCGGTATCATCTCGTTCAAACCAACGACCCAGATAGATACCAACCAACGACCACAGCGCAGCTATGCCAGCACCCACGACAGCCACAGCCGCTAAACCCAGGCCTAGGCCCTGAGTAAGTCCGGTGAATAACCAGGCCATCAACATATCTCCACCGCGATAAGCCACGATATCGATCACCGGTTTTGCCTTAAAGCGAGTCTCTCGATCAACGCGGGTAAAGAGCATTTCACGGGCGGGGCGGGTCACGGCGTAATTACCGGCCCGTCGTATTACCTGCAAGGCCACCACGGCCCCTAAGAACGGTGAAACAGCCAGTATCAGCAATCCGATACAGATCATTACTGGCACCAGTGCAATTGTCACTGGCATACCAAATCGCCCCACAATGCGGCTGGTCGCGAATAGGCCCGTAGCGATTGATAATATGTTGACCGCCAGATCCATTTGCGCCCAAACGGCCGTGCGCTCTGCCCGACTAAGTTCGCTGAGTAGATTCTTTAATTCGAAGTAAACAAACGAGCTGATACCGGTATACAGAAAAATAAACAGCCCGATAGCCAGTAAATAAGGGTTCGAGAAAAACAGCTTGAAGCCCGCGAACGGGTTGCCACCAATAGGCTCGCTGGGAGGCGTTAACTCCAGGTCTGCATTGTGCAAGTCGGTGGATTTCAATGACTGTAAATAGAATATAATCGGTATTGGAATTAACAGCATCACACTGGCAATTAACATCAAATTATCGGTGCCCAGAGAGGCAGAGAAAAATGACGGAATAGAGGGACCAATCAGGCCACCCACACTGGCACCAGCAGCGATAATACTAAAAAGCCTGCCCGCCTGTTCTTTGTTGAACAGATCCGACATAAAGCTCCAGAACACTGAAATATGGAAAAGGCTAAAGACGCTAACCCACACATAAAATGCTTTGTCGATTAGGGTGCGGTCAGTCGCCGCGGATCCCAGCACATAGAAAATAACAAAGGATGCCGCAAAAATACCGTACATAGCCGGTACCAACAGCCGAAAACGAAATCGTGAAACGGCGATGCCATAAACCGCTACCACCGCGGTACTAATAAAGAAATTGAGGGTCCAGAGCCAGCTAACCTCGGCGTCTGTCCAGTCACTGGCCATGGCATCCCGCACTGGCCGAAGAATGTAATAGGCTGACATCAACACAACCACGAATAGAAATGAGCTAAGGACCGCTTTCACTTCCCGCTCTTCAATATTGGAGGCGGTTTTTAGAAAATTGGTGATCGGATTGTTACTGGCGGTCATTGCTTTCCCCTAGGCTGAACCTAGTTATTATTCTTATAGTGAGACTGATTAGCTCTAGACGCAGATACAGCCTGTTCATTACAGAGTGCATTATTACCCCATCTCACACAGGGATAAATGGGGTTATATGGGTAGCTTTATTGTCTTAAAGACAATAAAGCTGACGCTTTTCCTATGACCCCCCTCCCCGCTGCCCCTAACACAGCCCATTTAGCAGCATCAATCTTTACCTTGGGTTAAGTGCCCGTTTAGATGTCCAGAGAGTCTAATATATCAATGTATCTGACAATAATAGGGGTTTATGATATGTCCAAGGGGTCGTAATCAACCCGTCAATATTGATGTTTAAAACACAGAGAAAAATACTATGTCCGTTTATATAATTGCAAAGTTCACCATTCATGATCGCAGTGAGTATGATATTTATGAAAGTGGCTTTGCAGACGTGTTCGCAAAATTCGATGGCAAGCTGCTAAGCGTTGATGAAGAGCCAATGGTACTGTCTGGAGACTGGGACGCTACTCGATCAGTGATCATTGAGTTCCCTTCACAGAAAAGCGCGCTAACCTGGATGTCTTCTGACGAATACCAAGCGATAGCCAAGCACCGCAATGCAGGCAGCACAGTCACATCTATACTCGTTAAGGGCCTTGGTTAGCCTAACAACTCTAAGGACACAGCCATGCGCGCCCAGTTTGATCACCTTGTGATTTATGTCGCGAGCCTCGAAGAGGCGATTACGGATTTTACTGATCTCGGCTTTGAGGTCTCTCGGGGCGGTGCTCATGGCGCGACTGAAAATGCCTTAATCATTTTCTCAAATCAGGTTTATATTGAGTTGCTGGCTTGGGTGCCTGTTTGGTATACCCCGCTGCTGCGGTCTATCAATCGACTCGGCATTTTACAATGGCTCGCCGACAGAAAAGGCACTATCTATTGCCGACTTCTAAACTGGGTAACGGGTTCACAGGGCCCCGTTGATTGGTGTGTTCGTGTTGATGATCTTGCGGCTCAATTAGGTAGCTGGAAGAACGCAGAAATGGATGTTCTTAAGTCTGAAAAATTTTCAAGAGAGCGCGTTGATGGCCAGATTCTGCAATGGTATTTAGGGGGCACTCGCAGTTTTGATTTGCCTTTTATGCTCGAGGACATCACCCCAATTGATATGCGTATACCGCCGTTGACTGAGGGGGCTCATCCGAATGGCGCTTTGTCATTAGAGCAGATTCAATTTAGCGTTAACAAAAAGGCTACATCAAACGCATTGGCCGCTAAGTTTCTTAGCCCTGACATTTTTGCGCAGGATAAACAGACGACAACTTTCGGCATGGGCGCTGTGAAGGTTAGTTTTGAACAACGTCCTATGCCCTGTAAAGTTTCCCTGACAGTTTCATGTTCAGGCAGCCAAACTCACCCGTTGGATATTGGGAAAAGTCATGGCATTCAGATTGAGTTAGTACCCTCTAACCTCAACACCTAAGCAGAGTTTCATTGCAATATTTCGGCTGCTTCTTTAGGTAAAATCCCATAAAATACTGCGCATTCTCCATAAAAATAATAAAAAGTCGCTGATATGCAAAATAAAACATCAATCTCCCTTTTGGTACTCTTCTGCTCCTGTCTGTTGTCTATACCTAATGCCTTCGCCGGCATTGTTATCGACGGGGTTCTTGACGAGCAGGAATGGGCTGGCGCGCAGGTGTACAGCGACTTTGTAACAGTGGAGCCACTGACAGGCGATCAGGCAAAATACCCGACTGAAGTGCGCTTGATCACCAATGCCGATGGAATATTTGTCGGCTTTAAGAACTACCAACCCGCCTCAGTAAAGCGTGTTAATCGCCAGTTTCCCCGTGATTCGCAGATTGAAGCCGACCGTAATATTGTCAGTATCGATTTCGATAGCACTGCCCTTGCTGGTTATGACTTCACCGTAGGCTCTGCCAATTCACAGCAGGACGGTATTGTGACTCCCGGCGACTATTCTGCAGACTGGGACGGCACCTGGTACTCCCAGACCTCCTCGACGGAAGATTACTGGTATAGCGAGATCCATATTCCGTGGACAGTGGCGCCTATGACAGACGCCGGTGACGGACGTAAGACAATCGCTCTATGGTTCTCACGAGTGGTCTTTGATGAGTCGTTGCGATTCGCTTTTCCCAATGCCTATTACTCCAGAAACACCTTTATGGAAGACTGGCAACCATTAGAAGTCGATCAGGTATCAACCTCAACATTGGACTGGTTTCCTTATGTGAGCTACAGCAACGACCTTCAGGATGGCGTAGCGGGTTCCTCCAGCGAGGAATTTAACGCTGGCTTAGACTTTATCTGGCGACCCAATAGCAGCACCCAGTTAACGGGTGCCATTAACCCTGACTTTGGTCAGGTGGAAAGTGACGATCTGGTGGTGAACTTCTCTGCCTTTGAAAAATTCGTTACTGAAAAGCGTCCCTTTTTTACTGAAAACCAGTCACTGTTCAGCAGTGGTATCCCTAACGACGATCAGGCCCTCTATACAAGAAGAATCGGTGCAGGCCCCTCAGGAAGTGGCGGAGGGCTCGTAGATATTGATATTGCAGCCAAGGTAACCCATTTCGGTGAAGCGACAGATCTAGGGCTTTTTGTGGTTAAAGAGGACGACGCTGAAGGCAGCTATGGTGGTGAGTTTATCTCCAGCAGAATTCAGCACAAGATTGGCCGACTTAGCGTTGGCCACCGTCTGACCTACGTAGAGAGGTCTACTCTGGGTAGAGAAGCGACAGTTCAGGTCGCTGATCTAATTTGGAGAAAAGATGAAACCACAGAGGTGCGTGGGCAGATTTTGCACTCCGACATTCAGCAGCTGGCCAATAGTGCCAATGGTCAAAATACTGCCGACAACCAGGATACGGCTGGCTGGGCTAGCCTATCTTATGCACCCAGTGATGAGTGGTACCACAGTGTCTATCTATCCCATTATGGGGATGAGTTTGATATGAACGATATGGGCTTCATGAAGCGCAATGACTTCAGAGAATTTTTTGGCAAGACTCGGCATGATCAGCTCGAGTACGAATCTAGCTCTAATATTCTCTCAAGCAGCACTGTTTTTGAATATGGCACCACTGAGAATACTCAGGGCGATCGACTGGAACTACGCGCAAACTTGGACCATACCTGGACCTATAAATCGACTCGTAAGCTAGGCCTAAAAGCCGGCACTTCAGCCTCGAGCTGGGACGATAGACTGACCCGTGGCAATGGCATGTTTGCAGACCCAGCTCACTATTGGTTTGAGACAAGATACTCCAGCCCGAGAGGTGATGACTTTGCCTATGATGTCGAGGCCAAGGTTGTCTATGACAAAATTGAGAAAACCTCTTTACGCCTCAAGTTTAGTTCCCAAATGTACCTCAGTGAAACTATGACTCTAAGTGCTGACTTCAGATATAAACACTTACAGGAATGGTTAATCTGGGATTTCGATACAGCACAATTAGCCGGTTTTGATACTGACCGTTTCAATGCTGATATACGTTTTGACTGGTACCCTTCCCCTAAGCAGGAAGTACGGTTGAAATTCCAATGGGTCGGTATCGATGCAGAGGAGGTGCAAAGTTACCAGCTTAATTCCGATGGCAATCTAAACCTATCGGCGAGCACTGCTTCTGACTTCAGCCAGAGTGATACGGCACTGCAGATTCGTTATCGCTATGAGCTGGCACCCCTGTCGAATGTTTTTCTTGTTTATAGTCGCGGTGGATATTTTGCCAGTGATGATGGGGATATTGGGCCAGGAGATCTTATTAGAGAGGGCTGGGATGGGGTTCAGGTGGAATCTATTATTGCAAAGGTTCGCTATCGTTTTTGATGATTCAGAACATTGGCGATGCAATGAGCTGGGAATAAATGCGGGCTTAAAAAAGCGATAAACGACCAATAGACGGTCTGCAATAACAGTACTGATAACTAAGGCTAACTATTCAGCCCGCAGAGCATCGATCGGTGTCATTTTAGCCGCACTGGCCGCAGGCTGACTGCCAGCAAGGAGACCAATCAGCATAGAGATTCCCAGGGCGCCAACCACAATGGTCGGACTCAGCGCCACGGGTAGGGCCGGTACAAACAGATAGATCAGTAGCAACAAGAACGCCACCAACAGAACACCACAGATACCGCCAATCAAACCTAGCACCAAGGCTTCGCCCAAAAACAGCATGCGTACCGTTTGGGTGGTACCCCCTAGGGCGCGCAATAGCCCCACCTCCGCGGTGCGTTCAGTAACGGTGATCATCAAAATAGTCGTGATACCCACAGCGCCAACCAGCAGCGAAATAGCGCCCAGTCCAGCGCCAGCAAAGGTGAGAATACTTAGAATATTGTCCATGGTGACCAGTACCTGATCCTGGGTGGTCAAGGTAAAATCCTCAAAACCATGGCGCTCGATTAACAGCCGACTGATCCTGTGGGCCATAGCCTCACTGGTAGACCTGGGGTTAAAAAAGATATCGATCTCCATCAGACTTTGACGATTAAATAACTGCATACCTTTTCCCGCTGGAATAAACACCATATCGTCGAGATCAGTGCCAAGAAATTCGCCCTTCGGCGCAACCACGCCAATCACTCTATACCGCTCGCTGCCAATGCGCACAAAGCGGCCCACTGGATTGATCCCGGCGAACAGCTCTTCTTTGACTTTACTCCCCAATACGACGAGGGGCCGGGCGCGCTGCAAATCATCGGTGGGTAAAAAGCGTCCCTGAGCGATCTCCAGCTTCCAAGCTTTATCCGCAGCCCCGCCGACACCTGCCACGTCGGTGTAGCGGGCACGCTGATTGTATTTAACCTTGGCATTGCCCATCACCAGGGGCACCACTTCTTCCACATTGGGCATCTGGCTGATGGCCGTGGCATCACTGAGTGACAGTGGCCTAGTAGTATTGAGCAGACCACCGATGCCAAAGGTTTCGGTTTTACCCGGATTTACGGCAATAATATGGCTGCCAAATTGAGTGAATTCATTGAGCACAAACACTCGCAAGCCTTCACCTAGGGCACTGAGCACCACCATTGCCGCAATACCAATAGAGAACCCGACAATGGTCAGAAAGGTTCTGGTGCGCTGCATCCACAGAGCCCGAAAAACCCAGGTGCTGCTATCGCGAAAGTTCATTGCTGGAGTCCTTTTATTCTCAATGTTGGAGCCCTCGCAGAGCCAGCACCGGATCCAGTGCTGCGGCGCGTTTAGCCGGCATTATGGAAAAGACCAACCCGGTGCCAAAAGCCACCAGTAGAGCAGCGGGCACTGCCCAGGTGGGGGGCTGCAACGGAAAACTCGGCCACAGACCTGCGAATACAAAGATCAGGGCAAAGGCAACACTAATACCCAGAGCCGAACCCATAGAAATCAGCAACAGTGATTCGCCGATAAATAGCTGTTTAATTTGGCGACTACTGGCACCAATAGCCTTTAATAAGCCGATCTCTTTGCGCCGCTGACTCACCGAAATCAAGCTGATATTCATAATCAAAATGCCCGCCACCAGCAGACTGATAGAAGAAATTGCGGCTATGGCCATGGTCAGTGTGGCGAGAATATTATCGAAAGCGGCGAGCATCGAATCCTGACTGATGACAGTGACATCTTCCTCGCCATCGTGACGCTTGCGGATAACCCTTAGGGTCTGTTCTTGAATCTTGTCACTGTCGGCACTGGGCGCAATATCTAAGAGGATGCGAAATAGTCCCGGCGAATCAAATAACTGTTCTGCAGTGCGCACCGGAATCACCAACATATCGCGCATATCCAGCCCCAGAGATTCACCGCGCTCTTCAAGTACACCTATCACTCGCATGCGCCGATCACCGACCCTTACCCACTGCCCGAGAGCACGGCGGCTGCCAAACAGCTCACGCTTTACTTTGACCCCTAGTACGCAGACCGCCAAGGGCTCTGTACGAGCCCGCGCACTCAACAACCTACCCATACCCACATTAAGCTGCCGCACAGTAAAAAAAGCATCGGTGCTGCCCAGGGTTATGACTTCTCTCGAACGATTAGAATGCGCAATGGTGGTGGTTCCAGCAATAATTGGTGCCACCGCCAAAACCCCAGGAATTCGCCCCAACGCATTGGCATCTTCTAGGGTTAGGTCCCGCGGCGAAGCACCATAGATCGGCGGGCCACCGCCGGTGGTTTCCTTGCGCCCGGGTAGGACAATTAAGATTCGATTACCCAGTGCTGAAAACTCTCGATCAACATAGCCACGAGCGCCCTCACCTAAACTAGTGAGCAGAATCACGGAGGCCACCCCTATGGATACTGCCAGCAACAGTAATACTGTGCGTACCCTGTGACGCATAAAGAGTTGCCGATTAAATACAAGCTGATCAAATAGTCGCATCGTCACTCTTCTTATCTTCTGTATCAGCGCTATCTATGTCGACGCTTTTTATATCAGAGATTTTTGTTTGAGAGCTTTTTATATTAGAGCCTTTTATATGAGCGTTATGATCACTGTCAATCATCCCATCGACCATGCGGATATGGCGCCTAGCTCTATCCCCCAGCTGCTGATCATGGGTCACTGTAATCAGGGTAATGCCGTCCTGATTAAGCTTTTCTATAACATCAATAACCTCACCGCCAGAATGAGAATCGAGGTTTCCAGTGGGCTCATCGGCCAGTAGTAGCCGTGGCCGCATAACAATGGCTCGGGCAATAGCCACTCGCTGTAACTGACCGCCAGATAACTGATTAGGTTTGTGGGAGGCACGGTCGGAGAGTCCAACCATCGCCATCACATCGGTCACCGCACTGCGACGTTGTTTTACCGGCTGGCCTGCTAGCATCATCGGCAGTTCAACATTTTCAAACGCAGTAAGTCGATTAATTAGATGAAAGGATTGAAAAATAAACCCGATATTTTCACCACGTAAATGGGCGCGACGTTCTTCGTTGAGCTCTTCCGTAGCAACCTGGTCAAACCAGTAGCGGCCAGAATCCGGACGATCAAGCAGCCCAATCATATTTAATAATGTCGACTTACCTGAACCCGAGGGACCCATCACGCTGAGGTACTCGCCAGGCTCTATCTGCAAGCTCACATCGCACAGGGCACGCAGTGGAGAGCCGCCAACCTGATAGGTTTTATTGATAGCCTCTAGTTTGATCATAGGGCGTCAACAACCCTGACCTCAGCACCCTCAATCAACCCTTGAGTACCTATGTTGCCAATAATCTTATCCCCCTGTCGCGCGCCACTTATAACTTCTGTAAAGTGCCAGTTAGACAGCCCCATGACCAACTCACGGCGTTCAATACGATTATTTTGATTGACCAGCAAAACATATTTCTCATCAACCAGTAGCTCTGTGGGAACGCGCAAGGCTGAGGGTTTGGCATCCAGAATAATTTCCATATCGGCGCTATAACCCGCCAATAAAATCGGCATCTGCTTGTCTATATCCAGATCGGCCTCGACCTCAACCGTGCGCGCCTGTTTTTCCAGATCCAATACATAGGTGGAAATACGCCTGACCGTTGCCGGAAAATTGCGCTCGCGAAAGGCATCCATGGTGACGCGAACAGGCATGCCGATGGCAATCTGTGAAGCGTCTACTTCATCGATGGGGGCGCTGATGTAATGGCAGTCGTCGGTGAGTAAATCGATTGCAGGAGGCGTCTGAACGCCAGGAGGTGAAGGGGTTGAGAACTCTCCCAGCTCACCGGTCACTTCGGCAACCCGTCCGGCGAAGGGAGCGTGCAGATAGGTTTGTGCCAGTACCGCCTCGGCCAATTTAACACTGGCTTGGGCCTGTCCCTGCCTTGCTTTGGCCGCCTCACAGGCTGCAGCGCTGGCATTGGATTTGGCCAGAGCCAAATCGGCGCGCTCGGAGGAGACTAATTGCTTTTCAACCAGCTCGATTAAACGCTGAGATTCATGCAAGTCTGAGGCCGTTGCAATACAGATACTCTGCTGCTCTTTGTCCATCGATCTGGCCGTTGCCTTCGCCTGTTCCACCTGAGCAGCACGATCGTCGTTCCACAGTGACATCAACAGCTGCCCTTCCGCTACCTGCTGTCCTTCGTCTACATAGAGTTCGGCGATCTGCCCGCCGATAGGCAAGGACAGTTTTGAACGCTGACAGGCTTCAACGGTTCCAGCGCGAGTATTGGAAACACTGTTCTCCACCAGCCCCGTCGATAGTTCAACAAGAGTCACCTCTGGTAGCTGCGGTCGTGAAACATAATAAATAAGAGTAACCAGTAAACCGAGTACCAGGATCCAAATCCATCTGTTATTCATAGCGCTGCCTTTTCGGAATTAATGCTATAAATGTAGTGAACGACAGAGTAGATTTCTAGTGACCTAGCTCAGCATCATTCGATAAAAACCCTTTACCGTTACAATGCATAACACCTAGATTTTACTGAATAGCGGTATACCGTTACTCCGCTGCCTTCATTATTAGGCAGCCCCCATCAATGATGGGAGCCCCTAAAGCCTCGGAATAAGTGCCTAGCAATAGCCCTCGGGCTAATTTAAATAAACGCTCGGTCGCTGGTATGGCTGTAGTTCGTAATTCGCCTGCAGAAACGCAACAAGATCAATGAGTTGGTTCACCGTCATCACATCGTTATAGTTGCGCATCAGTGACTGGCCATCAGGCGTACTTACCGGCCTATCAGAATAACGACCTGCCAGCCGATGCGACGGATTGACGATCGATGTAACAAGTTGTCCATAGGTTTTGATCAACGTGACCTTGCCACCCAACCTAACTGAAATACTATTCTCTGCCTCGTCTGTAGTCAGCTGTTTAACATTCCCAACAGAATGGCAGGCGTTACACCCCAGCTCGACAAACACGACCTGGCCGCGATCCATATCACCATCCGGTAGCGTGAAACCACGCCCAGATTTAGGGCCATTATCACAACCTGAAATCATTATCACCAACAATACACTGAATATGGTTACTCGTTTCATCACCCATCTCCTATCAATTTATGTCGTATCTTAGGACGGCTGTGGCTTTTAAATAAATAGTCTTGTAGAGATCTGACATTCTACGGCCATCCTTAGCAAAAGGTCCTTGGCTGACTTGAGCATTTCCTCAAAGGACCCTCTTTCAGAATAGACTAGAAATCAGCTTGCTGATGTTTGGATTTTTTTTCATTTGCCACAACCCAGACAAAAAAATCCCCCGCATCTGAAATGCGAGGGATATTGTTGGTGCCTAAAAGAGATTCCGACCTCTCACTAAGGCATCTAATAATGCAGTAGCCTAGTAAACAGCAGCCTAATAAAGCCTGACACCAAGGTAGGTGGCAAAAACGCTTCCCTTAAACCTTAAACCGTAAAAATAGCGTTCTTTACAGGTAGCTGACGGATACGCGTGCCAGTCGCATTAAAAATAGCATTGGCCAATGCTGGAGCAATGGGTGGTGTGCCAGGCTCGCCGGCCCCGCCCATGGCTTCGCCGCTGTTAATAATATGGGTTTCAATGATCGGCGCCTTAGACATTCTTACCGAGGGGTAATCATGGAAGTTACTCTCTGCCACCGCCCCATCTTTAATAGTAATCTCGCCATACAGAGCAGCACTTAGACCATAAATAATACCTGATTCAATTTGCGCCTTCATGCCATCCGGTGAGATCGCGTACCCCGCATCAATGACAGCGACCACCCGATCAACCGATAAGTTGCCATCAACAACCGTCACTTCAACAACCTGTGCGACAATCGATCCAAAACACTCTTGCAAGGCAATGCCTCGTCCACGACCTGGCACCAGTGGCAGGTTCCATTGCGCTTCGGAAGCCGCCCTGGTCAAAACAGCCAGCTGTCGTGGTAAATGTTTAAGTCGCGCCGCCCGATACTCATAGGGATCCTGGCCAGCAGCAACAGCCACTTCATCGATAAATGACTCGGTAAAAAACCCATGCTGGGAATGATCCACACTCCGCCATGCCCCTAAAGGTACATGGGTTGGACTAGCAACATGACCAATTTCTTGGGCCCCCACGGTATAAGGGATAAGCGGCGCTTCAATAGGCTCCATTTTCCCCGCATAGGTGTTTTCCCATGCCGTGAGATTGCCTGACTCATCGAGTGCTCCACGGAAGCGACTCTGAACAGCTGGCCGGTAAAAGTCTTGTCGCACATCTTCTTCACGGGACCAAATCAGCTGCACAGGACGGCCCACCTTAGCGGCCAGTTGCGCGGCCTGAACGGCGTAGTCAGCTCGAGATTTTCGACCAAAACCACCGCCCATGAAACAGTTGTGCAAGGTGACATTTTCAACGTCAAAACCCAGAGAGTCTGCGACGGCTTGCCGAAAACTCAATGGACTTTGACAGCCAATCCAAATTTCACAGAACCCATCTTCAACCACTGCCGTGGCATTAAGTGGCTCCATGCAGGTATGGGCTAGAAAAGGAACCTGATAGTTGGCCTCTATCACTTGAGTGGCCTCAGCCATAGACCCGGCCAAATCACCCTGTGAAACATCCGATTGCAGATCAATACTGGCGGTAATGTCTTTATCAAATTGCGCGAATATCCCTTTACTAGAGGCTGCATCATTCTCGGTAGCAGCCCACTGAATATTAAGCGCGTCCATGCCTTGCTTTGCTTGCCAGTAGCCCTCGGCCACAACGGCGACCGATTCCACAGAAGAGAAACCGCCAATCAACGCACTGAC
>DDDD01000161.1:6334-18599 GCA_002335945.1 Porticoccaceae bacterium UBA1989 | reverse complement strand
AAAATAATATACAGGCAGTAAAACACCACCAGTATTAGGCCGGGAATAATCGCACCAACAAATAGGTCGCCAATAGACACTGTCTTGGGCGTAAAGATGCCCATGTTCAGCTGCGCCTGCTGATAGGCACTGGACAGAGTGTCGCCCAGTAATACCAGAGCAATAGAGGGAGGTATTATCTGGCCCAGCGTTCCCGTGGCTGCGATCACGCCGGTGGCCTGAGACGGAGAATAGCCGCGTTTAAGCATAGTGGGTAACGACATAAGCCCCATGGTTACCACCGTGGCGCCGACAATCCCGGTACTGGCGGCCAGCAATGCACCGACCAGAACAACAGAAATCCCCAGCCCACTGCGAAACCCACCCAGCACATCGGCCATACTTTCTAAGAGGTCTTCGGAGAGGCGGGATTTTTCTAACATCACCCCCATCAATATAAAGAGGGGTACTGCAATTAATGTGGTGTTTTCTATGGTGCCAAATAGCCGGTTGGGCAGGGCCTGCAAAAAGGCCATATCGAAATGACCGGTAACCGTTCCCACCAGAGCAAATAACAATGCGGTGCCTGCAAGGGAAAAGGCCACCGGATAACCCGCCATCAATACCAGACAGGCTACCAGAAACATCAAGAAGGGAATAAATTCTGTCATTACAGTGTTAACTCCTTGGTTTCTGCTGCAGAGTTATAATGACCACCATTAATAATCAATGCACTCTTTAATATTTCTGCGAGGCCCTGCAATAGCAGTGTCACTGGCATTATTAGCATCAGGGTTTTTAACAGATAGACAAATGGTAGCCCATCACTCTCTGCCGAGGTCTCAGAAAATGCCCAACTTGAAAGCACGTAATCCCAGCTACTGACAAATATAAGCACACAGACGGGCATCAAAAATAGCACGCCTCCCAATAGATTGACCAAGGCCTGACGGCGCGGAGAAAATTGTCGGTAGAAAATATCCACACGCACATGGCCGCCGCGCTTAAGAGTAAAAGCCAGACCGAGCATAAATACCATGGCGTGAATATAGGTTACGGATTCTTGGAGGGCGATTGAGCCTAGTTCTAGGTAGTAACGCATAACGACTACCACCATGACCAAAGCAACCATCAATAGGGTCAGCCAGGAGATAAAACGACCTGTCGCCTCAGTAAAGCGATCTATAGCCCCAATCAAATTCGACATTAAACCCATGATTACCCTGCCTCGCAATTAAAAAACCACGGGCAGTATACTCGCAGAAAGGCAGTCAAAAAATATATTAAAGTTTTCTAAGGTACTACCGATTGATAGTGACGAGGGATCAATTAGATGCACTAGACGCTGGGTTTAGCACTAAATATTGAGCAAAACTAGCTGGATGCTTGAGATTAAATGGTGAAAACAATGGCAATAAATGAAATTACCCCAAAGATACCTGCATCTCCTGATGCAATGCAAAGGGCACCTAAGATTTCTGAACCGCCCAAGGCGCCTAGAATCTCTATTGCGGAAGTGAGTCAGTCCTCAGCTGAGAGTAAAAGCCAGATGATGGATCAGATTAGCATCAATGTGGAAGACTTACATGAAGCTATCGAGATATTAAACTCTTCAGTTAAAAAGGTGCCTACGAGTTTGGAGTTTTCGATAGACGAGGCATCCAACCGCTTTGTCGTTCAAGTCACTGATGCTGCAACGGGTGAAATTATTCGTAATGTTCCTGGCGACGCCATTTTACGTATGGCAAAGCAACTCGAATCGTTAAAAGGTATATTGTTTGACGATAAGTTTTAACCAGATTACCTCGCTTTTCTAGCTGAGTGACTTATGTAACCCAGCTACCATCTATGTGTTCCGCTACATTGCCGGATTTCTGACACCCTGGTATTTCAAATCGGCAAAATACTGCCACATCAGCGGCAACAGAACCACACCCCCTCACACTAAAATCCTCTAAGTTACTGATATTTATCAATTTAATTTATTAAAGCGGCGTCTCCCATAAAGTTGGCATCATGTTTGCATTATCTTAGCTGTAAGCACTTTTGAGCTTCGGCTTTACTGATAAACCTTTTTGAATCAATCGCCAAATCTTAAGGCAACCGTGGGTAACGCACGGCATATTGACCTAAAAGACTGTTCTGAGGCGCACTGCGTCTCAGAAGCATAACTTGAACGATTAATGAGGAATGAACTATGGCTGTTATAAATACAAATATCGCCGCGATGATGACAACAAACGCGCTAGCGAGAAATGATCGAGACATGTCTGCCACTATGGAACGTCTATCCACAGGCAAGAGCATTAACTCTGCCAAAGACGATGCAGCAGGCCTTGCTGTATCTTCACGGATGACGGCACAAATACAAGGCGTAGATCAGGCAGTACAAAATGCCGGTGACGCAATCAGCATGATCCAAACTGCCGATGGCGCATCCATCGAGATTGGCAATATGATGCAGCGTATGCGTGAACTTTCGGTTCAGGCTTCCAACGGCACAGTAACGTCTACCGATCAAAGTAGCCTAAACCTAGAATTTGTTGCATTGCGCACTGAGATTGATCGCATTGCAAATCAGACCCAATGGAATGGCGAGAATGTACTTAGCGGTGCAGCTGGAACTTCCAGCAACGGCACGGCAGTTTTTCAAGTCGGCGCCAATTCACTACAAACAATGAGTGTTGCCTTTGGTGACTGGAACCTCGACGCATCGACTTCTGACGTAACTGGCGTAAATGCGGTTTATGATTTCACTATCACTGACACTCAAGTTGCTGCACTAGCGGGAAATTTTGTCATCAGCGATGGTCAAAATACATTGACGCTTGATGCCACAACCGTCGGCGCATTAACTACCGTAGCAGGCTTAGCCGCTGCTATTGAAGCTGACGGTTCATTGACGCGCCTAACCGCCTCAGATGGCACCGGCACGTTAACCCTGACTTACGATGATGCCGCCGTTGTAACCGTTGCACCAACATTATCCGAGAACGGCACGGCTGGGACTGTTGCCGAAACCACTGTAGGGGTTACCGCTTTATCTAGTGTCTATGGCACAGATATTTCATCAATCGCTATTGATACAGACGTTGGTGCTAATAGTGCAATTGCCGCCTTGGACACAGCTATTAACGGAATCAATGCTCAGCGGGCTGTATTTGGTGCAGGCATGAATCGCCTTGAATATGCGATTGACAACCTGACTAATGTTTCGCAGAACGCATCGGCTTCACGCAGCCGCATTGAAGATGCAGACTACGCAGCTGAAACGACTGAGCTAGCGCGCACCCAGATTATCCAGCAAGCGGGTACAGCGATGCTTACTCAGGCCAATCAGCAAGCACAGTCTGTACTAGCTCTGCTTAAAGGCTAACGCTCATCTTGATAAGAACAATCACAGGCTAACTGTTACGGCCTAGTGATTAAGTTATGTATGCCAACAACCCCTTCAGCCAGGGGTTGTTGTGTTTTTGGCTCCCTATAAAGTTATGCATAGGGGCAAAGCCCTTTATCTCTCTCCTTTAATGATCCCTCTGTGCACCACAGCAAAATAGTATTCAAGTATTTATAGGTCATGCCGATCTAACTGGTATGAGCAAGTTACTATCAATAACCTGCTAAATGAATGACCTAATTTTTTATACACAAGAGGATATTTACAATGGCTGTTATCAATACAAATATTGCCGCAACTATCACGGCAAACGCATTAGCAAAAAATGACCGCGCTATGACTCAAACTATGGAGCGTCTATCTACTGGACAACGAATTAACTCTGCCTCTGATGACGCAGCTGGTCTTGCCATAGCATCCAAGATGACCTCGCAGATCCGTGGCCTTGATCAAGCGGTTCGCAATGGTAATGACGCAATATCTATGCTGCAAACTGCAGACGGTGCCATGGTCGAAGTTAGCAACATGCTTCAGCGTATGCGTGAACTGAGTGTTCAAGGTGGTAACGGAACATTATCAAGCTCTGATTTAACCGCTCTAAATACAGAATTTGTTGCCCTGCGCACTGAAATCGATCGTATCGCAGACAACACCCAGTGGAATGGTGACAATTTGCTCGACGGCAGTGCTGGCACTGCTGGAGTAATAACATTCCAAGTCGGCTATGAAGCTGATCAGACAATCACTGCTGATGTGGGCGACTTGAATCTAGCTGCGGGTGATATTCTCGCTGCCGATTTGTCGGCGATCACCATAACGACTGCAACCCTTGCTAATACTCAGGTCACTGCACTGGATGCAGCTATTGCCGGTATTGATTCAAAGCGAGCCACTTTAGGTTCGACGATTAATACCCTTGAGTTTGCTGTAGACAACCTAGCAAATGTCTCACAAAACACCTCTGCGTCACTCAGCCGCATCCAAGATGCTGACTATGCAACTGAAACCACTGAACTGGCTCGTACGCAGATTATTGCGCAAGCTGGTACTGCAATGCTTTCACAGGCTAACCAGTCAGCTCAAAGTGTTTTGGCTCTGCTTAAATAGGGTTTTGCTCCCCTGGGGAGCCCATCACTATTTATCAAAACCCAGCA
The DNA here is from genome assembly GCA_002335945.1 of Porticoccaceae bacterium UBA1989. Classification (GTDB taxonomy): domain Bacteria; phylum Pseudomonadota; class Gammaproteobacteria; order Pseudomonadales; family Porticoccaceae; genus HTCC2207. The sequence goes on along the minus strand of DDDD01000161.1, from coordinate 14,069 downwards.
ACTTTGCTGGGTTTTTTTTCGCCTTGATTTTTCTCTAATAGCCTGAACAACAGCGCCTCGTCGATACAAGGGGATAGTGGCATGCCGCTTTGGCAAGTTTTTGCCAACTATCGGCAAAAATAAGCCGCTTTTCCTAAAGTATTCAAATTTGCTGTCGATACATTATTCAAGGGCGGGCCGGATGGGCAATTTTAGCTGGCAACGTTAACTAAAAATCACACATTATTAAGGGAAAATACAATGGCTGTTATCAATACTAATGTCGCCGCTCAAATTTCGGCTAACGCACTGGCAAAGAACGACCGCGCTATGACTCAAACTATGGAGCGATTAGCTACTGGCTCAAGAATCAACTCTGCCTCGGATGATGCTGCCGGTCTAGCCATCGCCTCTAAACTGACGGCTCAGGTGCGAGGACTCGATCAGGCTGTGCGCAACGGCAATGACGCTATCTCAATGCTGCAAACTGCAGACGGCGCCATGATCGAAGTGGGCAACATGCTTCAGCGTATGCGTGAACTGAGTGTTCAAGGTGGTAACGGGACATTATCAAGCTCTGATTTAACCGCTCTAAATACAGAATTTGTTGCCCTGCGCACTGAAATCGATCGTATCGCAGACAATACCCAGTGGAATGGTGCCAACTTACTCGACGGCAGTGCTGGCACTGCTGGAGTAATAACATTCCAGGTCGGCTATGAAGCTGATCAGACAATCACTGCTGATGTGGGCGACTTGAATCTGGCTGCGGGTGATATTCTCGCTGCCGATTTGTCAGCGATCACCATGACGACTGCTACCCTAGCCAATACGCAGATTACTAACCTGGATGCGGCTATCGCTGGTCTTGATTCAAAACGTTCGACTATCGGTTCGGCGCTTAACACTCTTGAGTTTGCCGTAGACAACCTGGCCAATGCCTCACAAAACGCATCGGCAGCTCGCAGCGGGATCGCGGATGCAGACTATGCTAAAGAAACTACAGAACTAGCGCGTACGCAAATTATTGCTCAGGCCGGTACTGCTATGCTTTCACAGGCTAATCAGTCGGCTCAGAGCGTATTAGCTCTGCTTAAATAAGAGTAGGCTCCCTTCGGGGAGCCTATTGCTATTTATGTTAACCCGGCAGCACTGTCGGGTTTTTTTAAATTTTGCTTTTCTTTAATTTCAATTGTTAACAATTGAAATTAAAGAGCAACGTTTTTTCTGGCAATAATTTGCCGAATTCCGGCAAATTATTGCCACTTTATCTAAAGTATAAAGTAGTACTGCCGATACCCTTAGTAACGAAGAGTCAGAAGTTAAATTTTAGCTGGCAACGTTAACTAAAATTCAAAGGTTAAAAAAGGAAAAAAAATGGCTACTATCAACACAAATGTTGCCGCTCAAATTTCGGCTAACGCACTTGCAAAAAATGACAGAGAAATGACAAAAGCTATGGAGCGACTCGCTACTGGCTCGCGTATTAATTCTGCATCTGACGATGCTGCAGGACTTGCAGTAGCATCAAAACTAACATCACAAATCAGAGGTATTGATCAGGCTGTGAGAAATGGCAATGATGCTATTTCACTTATCTCTACTGCGGATGGTGCAATGATTGAAGTAGGTAACATGCTTCAACGTATGCGTGAGCTGTCTGTTCAAGGCGGCAACGGAACATTGTCCAGCACTGATTTAACTGCTTTAAATACTGAGTTTGTTGCACTGCGAACAGAGATCGAACGTATTGCGGACAACACCCAGTGGAATGGAGCAAATTTATTGGATGGCTCAGCAGGCGCCAATGGCTTGATGACTTTTCAAGTAGGTTACGAAGCAGATCAAACGATCACCGTTAATCTTGGTGATTTACAGCTTGACGGTGACGCCAGCTACTCAGCAGGCGCGACAGCTGGCGGTGTGTTTGGCAATGATATTAGTTCATTGACAATCACCACGGCTACACTTGCCAACACATCTTTAACGGCGATTGATGTTTCTATCGCTGGTCTTGATGCAAAGCGCTCGGTATTGGGTTCTACTCTAAACACGCTTGAGTTTGCAGTGGACAACCTGGCTAACGCTTCACAAAATGCGTCAGCGGCTCGCAGCCGTATTGCAGATGCAGATTATGCAAAGGAAACTACAGAACTGGCGCGCACGCAGATTATCGCGCAAGCCAGCACTGCTATGCTTTCACAGGCTAATCAGCAGGCACTATCTGTAATGGCTCTACTGAAGTAAAAAAACACCCAACGAGCCCTATCCTCGCTCGCGGTGCCCGGTGCTATTTGATAGGTAGCACTGGGTTTTTTTTGCCTACACTTTAATGCTTGTTATGAGTCGTATGCTTTAGAGAGTGATTCCAGCTGGCCCTCCAGGTAATCCTTGGTGGTGTCCATGCTAGCTATCAGCGATTCCATCGCGCTAAATTGGGTTAAATACCGCTGGTAGACACCTTCCATACGCGCCTCCAATTTTACTAATTCGTCTTTATAGTCTTGCAGTGACCCCTCTGCGTTACTGGTTCTGGTGGTAAGGACACCAGTACTGTCGCTAAAGTCTTCTAAAATTGTAGCAATATCCTGTGATAGACCTTTACTCTCTGCGCCAAACAGATTTTGATCGCTGGTATTAGCCGACAGCATCATCACTACATCATCATAGCTGGACGCAACAACTGCATCATACGTCGTTTCATTGAGAGTCAGACTGCCCGTTTTATCTATACTAACCCCAAGGTCACGCAGGGCTGAAACACTACCCGAGGTGGTCGAGGAATCTGCAAATAAAGCGGTTCGAATCTGACTTTTGAGGTAGCGGACCAAAGAAGTATCATCCGCCAGTGCGCCGCCCAATTCTGCCTCAGAACCCTCTGCAGTCAATTCTGTAAACAGGGTGTTTAAATCATTGTATGCAGTCACTACATTTTCAAGATTGGTCTTTAACGTAGTCCTGTCACTGACGATATTTAAGCGCACTGCCGTGGACGTTGTCTCAGTCAAAGATATTGTTGCACCCGCAATCACATCAGAGATTTCGTTGCTACTTCTGGTGACCGTTAAACCGTCGAAGTTAATAATGGAATCTTGAGCTGCCTGCAATGTATTGCCGCTGTCACCAAAACCCAGATCTGGGGTTGAGGTCATTGTAAAAGCCCCTTCGCTGCCCGTTGGGCCGGTCAAGATAATACGGTAGTTGGTGCCGCCGATTCCGGTATCAACCAAGCTTGCGGTGACGCCTGTGCTGGCGGCATTAATAGCCGAAACAACACCCGCGGGTGTCGGTGTGGAAACGGTAACTGCCGTTGTTGTGATAGTGGAACTGCCCACTGCGATAGAAATATCGAAGGCGCTGCTATTTAGCGTTGTTGTGGTAGCAGTATATTCATCCGAAATCATGCGCTGCTCTTGAGCCAGCCTGGTGACAGTAATATCGTAAGCACCGGTAGCAGCCGCACCGTCAAGAGAGGTTAGACTAATCGCCGAGGTATTAGAGGAGCTGCCAGTACTGGTTGCCAACTCATCGGCATCATTGAGTTTCTCAAAAGCTTTTTGTAACTGTCCGACTTGAAAAGAAACTAGACCATAACCTGAAATCGATGCTTCGGTCGCGGTGATATCACTTTCGATCGATTCCTTTTTGGGCACTTTTTCGACATCGGTCAAATCTTGGGCGAGTTTAAATACGTCTAATCCTGAGCCTACACCCAGGGTCGTTAAAACTTGTGAAGAAACACTGCCGGCATCAGCCATCTATAAATTCCTGATCAACGAATATAGTCAAATAAACTTAACTGAGAGATTTTGGCAAAGCTGCTCTGCGCTGCCTCCATCGAGAGTAATTCAGCAGAGAGTTCGGTTACTGCTGTTGCGTAATCTAGATCTTCGACCTGAGACAACAGCATCTGATATCTGAGCTTGGCATCGCTGAGCATATCGCGCTGAGAATCAACCACGCTAAGGCGACTACCTACATCTGCCAGTGACACAGACACTGATGCAGACAAATCACTGACCTCGGTTAAACTGCGCTGAATACCGTCGGTGTCATTGTTTTTAAGAGCACTGGCAAAATCTTCAATAACACCAAAGAAGCCAACTCTCTGAGTACTGTCGTCAGATTCCTGGCGCACAACACTATCAAATACTTCACTGCCGGGACGATTCATAGTCAAGCGACGCTGTTCTGAAACATCCACCGCAATATGCCGATCATCGCCGTTATAACTCACCTGGCCAAAGGTATCCTCGGTATATGGCACTGTATTGCTCATAGATCCAGCAAACACATAGTTGCCATTTATATCCTGAGTATTAGCCAATTGCATCAGGCTCTCTTTGAGCGCAGAAACCTCAATCGAGATAATTTCGCGGTCTGGGGCAGACAACGTATCTGAGCTCGCGCGAACCGCAAGCTCGCGCACGCGCTGCAAAATATTATCAGTTGCAACTATCGATGCCTCTTCCGCAACCAAACGACCATTTACTGTATTCAGACTTTGCTCATACACATCCTGTCTTTGGGAGGCCGTATTGAGACGCTGAATTAACCCAACCTTATCCGGGTCATCACTGGCCTGAACAATCTGTTTGCCCGACGCCAGCTGCGCCTGCATTTTTGCAACCGCAGATTGCTGGGTATTCATCTGAGTTACTGCTCGCTCAAATAGTTGTCCGGTAGAAATTTTCATCAGTAAACGCCTTAACGAATGGCTAATATGGAATCAAATATCTTTGACGACATTTGAATAATTTGGGCCGATGCCTGATAGGCCTGCTGGAAGCGAATAAGGTCGGCGGCTTCCTGGTCTAGACTGACTCCAGAGACATTGTCTCGAGAAGCAACAGCCTGATCGTAGACCACCTGCAAAGCCTCTTGAGAAATCTTACTAAGAGTGGCCTTGTTACCCACGGTGCTCACCAGATCAATATAGCCATCGCTAAGAGATCGACCGCCGCGTAAAACAGGTTTGTTCTGTAGCGCAACCATTAACAACATATTGCTGTTATCACCTATGCCACCCTCATTGCCATCAACGACAAAACTATCACCACTGCTAGGTGGCGCATTGAATGACAGGGACAGACTCTGATAATTAATACTCTCGCCGGCAGTGTAATTGCGAGTAGCGACAACCGTATTAGTTGCCGTATCGGTAATGCTGTACTGGCTGGCTGACAAAAAATTGACTGTGAAAGGTGACTCTGTATTCTGTGCAGGTTCTTGCTGTGGAGGCTTAAAACCAGCAGCAATATTGGCACTGCCTGTACCAGTAATGAATACGGCAAGCTCTTCACTGGCAGGACCATTAAGATAGATGCCAGCGCGTAAACCCAGCACTGCGAGATCTGCTGGTGTTCCGCCAGCGCCAAAAGTAAACCTTACCTGATCAGTACTCTGCAACTGAAGACTGCCGGTAAATGTTTCATTAGTCTGTCCTAGCGCGTTGCTTGCAGCGCTGCCAGACGGGTTAGATAAGGTAATGTTCTCACCCTCGTAACCCGCGGCATTGGTAATCGCTATGCCGCCTTCACGACTGACATAAGCCATGACATTGGTGACGAATGTCGACGCATTAATGGCGTCGGCCAATGCATCAATATCTGCGGGTAAACTGCCGCTGCCAATTAATACACCGTTGATTTGTATTTGCTCAAGTAAATTAATATCCTCTGCCGAGGCTTCGATTATGTTGCTCGCAGTCGCTGTAACACCCGTGGTGGTGCTGGCCGTATTGAGCCAAGTGGCCATCGCTGATGCCGAGCTGTCATCACCTGCAGCCAGTGTTAATGCACCCAGTGACTGGCCATTTAGGACCAGTGTGTCCGCTCCCACTAAATCAAGGCTTACCAGAGATGGGTTGTTCTGCAGTGAAACCGCAGCAGTATCAACCTGAGCGTTAGTTGTTATGGTCTGTTCCATTACGCCATTGTTATCGGCATTGGGGACCCACTCTTGACGCTCGCTACTCCGCGCAAGAAAACCATAAGTCATATCGAGATCTTCATAGGCCTCTGCACCTGTGCCATTAAGGTACGTCGAGCTATAACTGCTATTTGCAACAAAGCCTGAATCTGTACCCAAAAAAGCATTCTGAGTGTCTGTGTCTATACTGTGCCCAAGGATATGTACACCTTCCTGACTCATCACTTGAAACTGAAGGTCACTGCCCTGGGGAACGTCCATCATCAACGCAACATTCTCTGCGCCCTTGGGAATCAGTAATGCTGGCTTTAGACTACTGGAATCAACCGCAACCGAAGCCGCTACATTTGGGTTATTGCCCAAACTATAAATATCTTGACCAAATTCAAAGCCTTGCAGGACCGATTCCCGTGCATAACTCAGGCTGACCTGGGACTCACCAATATTTTGATCGCTAGCCATAGCCCGCATGCGCGAAGCGGCAGCAATTGCCAACGGATCAGTTTCGACTAATCGAAAGCCTGCGGCAGGTCGTGAAATTGGGTTGATAAATAAAGTGTCACCATCGCTGGCACTGCCATTAATAGTAATATTTAAACCGGCATATTCTATTATGTCTGCACTGGCTTGAGCATACTTAACCGCCCCTGTTTTGGCGTCTTCGATTTGCCACACTCTATCTTCAGCGGCCCAGCGAATCTGAAAAGGCGAAAACTCAAATGCTTCAGGATCTGAAACGTCGACTGCAACATTGAGGTTACTGGTCACTGTTGGCGAACTCACCTCAAATACTGAGTCAATGCGGAAAAGATCTTTGCCCCGCTCACCCCGGGAATCGATGCCAGACGTATGAATCTGGTTAATTTCTCTCACAGTAGTCTGTGCCAGATAGTCAAAACTATCCATCGCAGCGCCCAAAGTTTGACCACGGAAATTAATTAACCCACCCAACTCGCCGCTGCTAATTGTGCTCGATGCACGCGCTTCACCATAGGGGTCCATAATAATATCGACACGGCCAGGATCATTTACATCGAAATTTACGCCCAGATCAACTGCAGTTTTATTAGCCACAATCAAAGAGCCAGCACTGCTGTCCAGTCGCACATCAACGGCACCAGTAGCGCTTTCAAAAACATGAATTTTGCTCACCGAAGATAGGTCACGTAAAATTTGATCACGCTGATCAAGTAATGCTGCAGGCTGTTTATCTACCGATATTTTTTTACCTAGCTGAGTATTCACGGTCGCCAACTGCTGCGCCAGTGTGTTAACTGTATTGACCTGTAATTCAATGCTGGAACGCGACTCTTGCTCTATCGCACTGAGATGGCCTGCGATCTCTCTAAATCGCGAAGCTAATGCATCGGCATCGCGTATAAACATATTGCGCTGGACAGGAGACGCTGGATCCGCACTTAAATCACTCGCCGTCGCAAAAAATTGGTCAATCGCACTAGACAGGCCAGAGGTCTGAGAGCCCATTAGGTCAACAATGCGGTTGGCATAGTTAATCATGGGGCCCTGAGATGAAAGGTCACTGCTACTGTTGCGCAGACTACTTTCAATAAACTCATCATAGGCGCGAGTAATATTATCTAGGCGCGCTCCAGTACCAAGAAAAACTGTACCCTGTTGACTCGGCATACCCTCAGAGCTTGTCGCTACCTGGCGGGAATAACCCTCGGTATTCAGATTGGCAATGTTGTTACTGACTGTAGCCAGCGACTGCCTGTACAGCTGAGTGGCACCGGCACCAATGGATAAAATATCACTCATAATTTAATTCCTGCCGCGGGCAAAGCGCCCTGCGGATGAAGTGGCA
>DDDD01000161.1:0-6192 GCA_002335945.1 Porticoccaceae bacterium UBA1989 | reverse complement strand
TGGTACATCTGCTCAAAAGTATCAACACTTGAAGAACCCATAAGGTCACTTTTCATTGGCTCGTTAGCTTCGCGTATAGACTTGAATACCATCTGTACAAACATGGCTTCAAACTGGCGGCCAACTTCTTGTGCAGCGCTCTCGTCGTTATTCTTGGCGCGTGTGCGCAGCTCACCGAGACCGGCGAAATCAAGATAACTTTTAGCTGACAAGTTTATTTCAGTCACTTAGATCACCACCAAGTCTGCGCGCAGGCTACCGGAAGTTTTCAATGCTTCGAGTATGGCGATTAATGAAGAGGGTGATGCGCCCACCTGATTGACGGCGTCGACTATGTCACGCAGATCTACACCAGGTTGGAAAAGAAACATTTTATTTCTGGGCTCAGTCACCTCAATGTTGGCATTTTGCACGCCCACTGTTACGCCATCGGTAAAAGCGTCGGGCTGGCTTACTTCGTTGGTGGCAGAAATATTTACGGTGATCGGGCCATGGGTAACAGCCACTGCCGAGACCTTGACGTTGCGATTAATAACCGCAGTACCGGTTCTTGAATTAATCACGATGCGTGCCGCTGGCTCGCCAGGGCTGACATCTAGGTTTTCAATCATGCTCAAAAAGGTAACACGCTGAGAGGAATCTTGGGGTGCCATTACCGCAATGGAAACTCCATCTATGGCACTGGCAACACCTGGGCCAAAGGCCAGATTAATCGCTTCAGTAATCGCATTAGAGGTAGAGAAATCCGCATTGCGCACATTTAATACAATGTGGTCTGAGGTTTCAAAAGGGGTATCAACCATACGCTCGACCGTTGCACCGTTAGGAATGCGGCCAGAGGTGGGAACGCCAATTTGAATACTGCTACCCGCGGCATTGGACGTAATACCGGTTACGGTCATGGCGCCCTGAGCCAGGGCATAGGTTTGGCCATCGACGCCGCGTAGCTGAGTCATTATCAGGCTACCACCGCGCAGAGATTCCGCCACACCAATAGCCGCTACATTAATATCAATGCGCTGACCGGGCTTGGCAAATGGAGGTAGTTCAGCAGTCACCATCACTGCAGCAACATTCTCCAACTTTAATTCTTTTTTGGCATTCTGTGCTGCTAGGGCAGCCATCTGATCACCGAGATCGTAATCACTCACTGGTCCATCAACACTAACGCCCAGTCCCGATAACATGGTTTTTAATGTCTGGGCTGTCAGGGGTAAATCTTTACCGTCGCCAGAACCTTGCAGACCGACCACGAGACCGAAGCCAATTAATTTGTTGCTGCGCACGCCAGCCACATCGGTAATATCTTTAATCCGATCTGCCGCTGCAGTGGACGTTGCCAGTATGGCTGCGACCAATGCGCTCAACAAAATTATACGTTTAACTGTAAACATTCCTGTTCTCCAAAAGCCGCTTAAAAGGGCCAGAATTTATAGAGCATTCCAGTGCCCCAAGCAGGGCGAGATGCTGACGCCAGATCACCGGTGCCGCGATATGAAATCTGGGCATGGGCAATACGCTGGGACAAAATAGTGTTGTCAGGCTGAATATCTGCCGGGCGAATAATGCCCTTGACCTGAATAAATTCACTACCCTCGGTCAGTGCCAATTGTTTTTCACCAATAATGACTAGGTTGCCGTTAGACAAGACCTCAACCACCATTGCAGATATAGAACCGGTTAATGTTGCTGCCTGTCCTGCCGTACCAGTACCTTCACTAGTAATACTTGAACCATCTGTTTTCACCGCATCAAAAAAGCCTGCGCCAAAACCAAGTTTCGCAACAATTGAATCTTTCTGATTAAGGCCAATCGCATCATTAGTAGATTCGCGACTGGTGCTTAAGCCAGAGGTGCGAGATGCCTGTGTGGTTTCATTAAGCAGTACGGTGATTAAATCACCCACTTTAATTTCGGTGGCCTGATAGCTGCGCAGATCACCAAACAGACTGCGACCATTGGCAAAAATTGACCCGGTAACCTGAGTGGGCGCAGCATCTGGAATCGGCTGCACCGGCGCAAATTCCGCAGTCGGCATCATGCGCGGCTGAGCAACGCAGGCAGTCAAAACGCTAGCCATGGATAAAGTTATTAGTAAACGAAACATAGTTAAGAGCCTGTCTTAAAGATTATTATTCAAGAAGCGCAACATGCCGTCTGCCGCAGCGATTGCTTTCGAGTTAACCTCGTAGGCGCGCTGGGTTTCGATCATATTGACCATTTCTTCAACCACATTAACGTTGGAAGCTTCCAATGAGCCCTGCATCAACATACCTGCGCCATCCTGTCCGGGGATGCTAATAATCGCATCGCCACTGGCATTGGTTGGACGCATCAAATTACGACCCATTGGCTGCAAACCAGAGTTATTGACGAAGCGCGACAGCTGTAGCTGACCGACCTCCGCTGATCCACCACTGTTAGCTAGCTCTGCTGTCACGGTGCCGTCACGACCAATAGTAATACTCGCTGTGTTTTGCGGAATATTAATTGCCGGGACGATAGGCTCACCACCGGCGGTAACCAGCTGGCCTTCAGAAGACAGTTTTAAAGAACCATCTCGGGTATAGGCCAGGGAACCGTCAGCTTGCTGCACGGCGAGATAACCTTCACCGGTCACTGCCACATCAAGGGCGTTTTCAGTGGTAATAATATTGCCCTGCATATGCAGTTTTTCAGTGGCCATAACTCTTGTACCTGTACCCAGCATCAAGCCAGTCGGGGTAGCATTTTCTGCGTCGGCCTGTCCGCCAGCGGGAACAATGTTTTGATAGAGCAGGTCTTCAAAGACCGCACGGTCTTTCTTAAAACCGGTGGTATTAACGTTAGCCAGGTTGTTCGAAATAACCTGCATGCGCGTTTGCTGCGCTGTTAGTCCTGTTTTGGCGATCCAAAGTGATGCGTCCATTATTCTTATCCTCTAATTAGATATCGGTGACTTAAGCGCGCTGGCTTAAGGCAGTCTCATCATGCTTGAGCCCGTCTCATCGAGAGACTTGGCTTCGGTAATCATTTTTATTTGCGCTTCAAATGAGCGACTAAAGTCCATCATCCTGACCATGGCTTCGACGGGATTGACGTTACTGCCTTCAAGAACACCACTCTGTAAAGATGCGGCTCTTGGTCCAGTATTAAAATCTTGACCCTGGAGTGCTCTATCAAATGGCTCATAGAGACCATCTTCGCGACGAACCAATGGTGTGGCGCTCGCATCGCGCAGCATCAGCTGGCCAATTGGCAGCGGCGGTAAGTCTGGCTGAGTGGGAGATCCGGCAAAGACAGACCCGTCGGGGCTAATACTAACTAGCTGCCCTACAGGTACGGTGATCGGTCCGCCTTCACCTAAAATTAGGTGGCCAGCGGCATTCTCAATAACACCGGTAGCATTAACACGCAGATCACCACGGCGGGTAAAACCAATCTCGCCGTTAGCCGCCTGTACGCCCAGAACTGTATCGCCATTAAGTGCAACGTCCATTGGGTTACCGGTTTGTTGAATGGTACCCGGCTCAAGATTAATTAGATCGCGCTTGCTATTAGCAGGTTGGAAACGGGTTTCATAGCCGGCGCCATCAAGCTTTACTGCCTGTGTTGCACCCTGGTAACTCTCTTTAAATCCAGTGGTCGAAACATTGGCGAGCGCATTGGTAATCTGCGCCCTAACCTTCGACTGGCTCTGAATTGCTGCCAGAGATGTCATTGCTAATCTATCCATTTCCCTTCTCCGCTCTTCTTTACAATTGTTTATTTATTGCCGTTAATTATTTTTATCCGCGGATATTAATAATAGTTTGAGTTAACGATGAGCTTGTCTCAATCGCCTTGGCATTCGCCTGGAAGTTTCGCTGTGCGGTAATTAGGTCAACCAGCTCAGCCGTCAAATCCACGTTGGAACGTTCACGCGCACCCGCACGAATAGTTCCGAAACCTGCAGCACCGGGTTCACCCAAGGTTGCGTCGCCAGAACCAGAGGTTGCCGAGTAACTCGTATCACCTACCTGACGTAAACCTTTTGGCGTAGCAAAGTTAGCCAGAATAATTTTGCCCAACGATTTCTGTGAGCCGTTTGAATAACTCGCCACTACCAGGCCATCATCGCCGATGTTTACACCGACCAAATCACCTTCAGGAGCACCGTTCTGTGACTGGCTTAGTACAGCAAATGGGCTGTTAAACTGAGTACTGTTGTTGTAGCCCAACTGAATACCACCACCTGTAATATTGTCACTCTCAAGCTTGGCGCCACCGATCGGCGATACCAGGGTTCCACTGGTGTCAAAAGTCAGTTCGCCTTTGTCTAGGAAAATAGGTGTCCAATAAGGAATGTCCTTATCGTCAAAATCTGCCTTGTCGGTTGTTTCAACCCAGTTACCGGCGTTGTCCTGAGTAACATAGACTTCACTGGTACCCGCACTATCTGGAACAAGTTCAATATAGGAAGAAGCTTTACCGAAACCGGCTTGGATATTCTCAAGACCCCAATCGGCGTGACCAGCAACCTGAATAAATGAGCTTTCTGAGGAAGTAGCGCCGGTAATCACAATGGTCTCTGCTGTTTCATCAAAACCAACAGAAACACCGGAAACGCTGCGACCCAAGGCATCAGCCATTAAATTGATCTTAGATTCTAGATGCTCTGTAAAGGTACCAATTGAATACTGGCCTGCGGTCAACTGAATCTGCGCTGAAATACCATCAACGATAACGGTAACGTTTTGATTGTCGGCGTTAACCGAAAACGACTTACGCGGGTCAACACCCATCTGGTTACCCGTCACTAATGCTGGGGTAGACATCTGACCACGAACGGCGGGTAGATTATTAATCTGTGACGTTTCAGCCTGGACCAAATGACCTTCAGCTTTCATACCTAATAGGGTCTGAGCCATGGTGCCAACAGCACTTATTTCAATACTAGAGTCATCACCTGTTGTACCAGAGGCGACAATGAATTTACCTTCGGTATAACTCACAGAAATACCGTAGCGCTGATTAGCCTCTGTGGTGAACGCTGCGCCATTGGGTCGCACATTGTTCAAAATAACATCGGACACATCCGTATCCAGTGCCGGTAGTAGTTGACCAAAAGAGGTGATGTTGCCGCCGGCATCTGTTACCTGGGCACTCACACCAAACACATCATTGGTCGCTGTGCCAGAGGGGCCAGAACTCAGGTAGATTGAATCTGTGCCACTGTTGGCCTGTAAGAATCTAAATCCTTGACTGGCCGCATCGTAGCTCACGGTCATATCGGCAAAATTGGCATCAGCCGCTAGGGCCTGATTAATCGCATAAGCGAGAGGCTCAGGCGTCATTAGTCCATCAGCGGGGAAACCGGTGAGATTACCAACATCGAGATCAAACGCCTGGGTAGCACCCGAGGCATCTAATCGAGTAATTTTTAATAGCTGTGATGGGGCGGCACTAAAGTCGAATGTTTTGCCATCACCAAAGCGCTCATTGATAACATTGGTTAATTCAAAGGCGATCTCGGATCCCGATAACTTGCGCTCATTACCCTGTAGATGTTCCAGGCCTATGCTTATCGCTGGAGAGTCATCGATGCTGAGACTAAACATATCGGTAAGGTCTGCTCTCGACATCGCAGTGCCCACAGCTGTAGTCGTTGTAAAATCAATACCATCGCTGTTGTTAGTCAGATTTAATCCGTCGGTATAAATACTGTCTTCAGCAAGGGCGAAGTTAATGCTCGCTGGCTGAGAATCTGTAGGCGTTGAAAGATTATCAAAAGAATACTTTTTATAAAGAGTACCCAGAGTAACCAAATACTTTTCACTCTCGGCACTTGTTTTCTGCAGGGCTAAAAGATCTGACTGAGTTTTAACTTCACCATACTTGTTTACAAAGTATTGGTCGCCCGCCGTATCTGATGCCTGAATCAACGCCGAATCAACAGCCTGATCATCAATATAAACATAGGTCTGCCATTTGTTGAATGGTACATCCGCTGTGGCTTCTGCCGTTTTAGCATAGTAGATAGTTGCCAGGTGGCTAGAACCAGAAGTACCGTAAACGGTTAAGGATGTTGTCTTGTTATAGGTTTCTGGTTTGCTCGGATTAAATGCTTCAGTAATTGGGGCCGCGTCGGATGGCAGGTTAAGACCTAACTCTACCTCAGTGGTTGGCAGGAACTCGGACACTGTCGCCCGGGGAATAGCCAGAGCGCTCATG
>DDDD01000100.1 GCA_002335945.1 Porticoccaceae bacterium UBA1989 | reverse complement strand
CCTGTACCGGGCCGGAACCAATCAGGAACAGAATCAGAGCCACAATCAACGTTGTGATGTTGGCATCGAGAATAGACACAAAGGCGCGATCATAACCGGCACTAATAGCACTCTGCACTGAGGCCCCCTCGGCGAGTTCTTCACGAATCCGCGAGAAAATAAGCACATTGGCATCCACCGCCATGCCCACTGTCAGTACGATACCGGCAATACCCGGCAATGTTAGGGTCGCACCCAGTAATGACATAAATGCGATCAATAATACTAGGTTCATCCCCAGGGCTATATTGGCGGCTATACCAAAGGCACGGTAAATCACCAGCATAAACACCAGTACCATGGCCATACCCACGCTGACTGACTTAACACCCAGCTGTATATTATCGGCACCCAACGAGGGCCCAATAGTACGTTCTTCAACAATGTACATTGGCGCAGCCAGTGCACCGGCGCGCAGCAACAGGGCAAGCTCAGACGACTCGCGCTGGCCATCTAGTCCAGTAATACGGAACTGCTTACCCAACTGTGCCTGAATGGTGGCTAGGGAAATAATATGTTTTTCAACAAAGGGAATGGGCGTAATAACCACTTCACCATTTTCATCGATCGATTTTTCCAACTTGGTTTTGTACTCAATAAACAGCACAGAAAGACGACGGCCGATATTGTCTCTGGTGGCGTGACCCATCTGCCAGCCGCCCTTTGCATCCAGCGTGATATTAACCTGTGGACGACCATTTTCATCGAAGCTAGCCCGAGCATCCGTAACATTCTCACCAGTGATAACCGCTTTATTCTCTAAACGGGCCTCTGGACCCTGACCACCGGGATTACGAAATTTGAACGTCTCGCCAGATTTAGACAGCGACTCTAGGCGAAACTCAAGATTAGCTGTTTTACCAATAATACGCTTAGCTTCGGCTGTGTCCTGCACGCCAGGTAGCTCAACCACAATGCGGTTCTTGCCCTGACGGGAAACCAGCGGCTCAGACACACCCAACTCATTAACTCGATTACGCAGTGACGTCAGGTTTTGCTTGATGGCATTGTCTTCAATCAGATTGCCGGCAACATCACTGAGCTGTAACACCAATGATAGGGGATTTTGGCCATTTTTATACTGTGGCTGCAGATCGCGATAATTACTGCGGATTAGTGCAGTTGCCTTTTCAATCTGCTCGGCGTCGCGGAACTGACCAATAATCTGGTTGCCCACAAGTTCAAAGCTGCGATAGCGAATACGATCTTCACGCAGTGTCGCTTTAATGTCTTGTAAATCACCTTCAAGACGAACTGCCAGTGCAGAGTCGAGGTCGACTTCCAGTAAGAAGTGCACACCACCACTGAGATCGAGACCCAATTTCATAGGTACACCGCCCAAACTGCTCAACCAGTCCGGGGTGGTAGGCGCAAGATTGAGCGCAACAATATAGTTGCCACCCATTTCAGCCTGAATAATCTCTTTGGCGCGCAACTGCATTTTGATATCTTGTAACCGCACCAGCAGGCTCTCGCCATCGGCTTCCCCTGCAAAGTACTCAATACCTGCTTCGTCGAGTGATTTTTCAACTTGATCCAATACCGGCTGATCGATAACCATGGCACCACTCTGCCCCGACAGCTGAATAGCCGGATCTGGTGGGAAAAGGTTGGGCGAGGCATAGATAAAACCAAATGTGACAATTAGGAGAATCATTAGATTCTTCCACAGGGGAAACTTGTTTAGCATGACTCTGGGGTCCTTTGTTTCAAGCGCCGCATTATAACGACATTCATCTATTAATAGGGGCGGAATTACTAATTTAAAGGCTGTGCCTGTTTTACATAGAATTCTTCGACAAATGCATCCAGTCGTCCCTCGGCAATTGCCTCCCGTAAACCGGCCATCAAGGTCTGGTAATAACGCAGATTATGAATGGTATTTAGCTGAGAACTGAGCATTTCACCGCACTTCTCCAAATGGTGTAAATAGCCGCGACTAAAGTTGGTGCAGGTATAGCAGTCGCACTCTGCATCCAATGTACCAGTGTCGTGGCGATGGCGAGCATTACGAATTTTAATCACCCCAGCGCTGGTAAACAGATGGCCATTGCGGGCATTTCTGGTGGGCATAACACAGTCGAACATATCAATACCGCGACGTACGCCTTCAACTAGATCGGCTGGTTTGCCAACACCCATCAAATAACGGGGCCGATCTGCCGGCATGGTATCCGCCAGATGATCGAGCACACGGATCATATCTTCTTTAGGCTCACCGACGGATAGACCCCCGATGGCATAGCCATCAAAACCTATATCAACCAGCCCCTTTAAAGACTCATCTCTCAGGGACTCGTACATACCGCCCTGAACAATACCAAACAACGCCGAAGGGCTATCGCCATGGGCTGCTTTGCTGCGGGCAGCCCAACGCATAGAAAGCTCCATGGAGACCTGAGCTTCTTTTTCGGTGGCTGGATAGGGCGTGCACTCATCGAAGATCATTACCACGTCACTACCTAGGTCCCGCTGTACCTCAATCGACTTTTCAGGGTCTATAAATACTGGGCTACCATCAATCGGTGATTGGAACTTAACGCCCTCTTCTGTAATTTTGCGCATATCGCCCAAACTAAACACCTGAAAGCCACCTGAGTCAGTGAGAATGGGTCCCTGCCACTGGGTAAAATCATGCAGATCGCCGTGGGCCTTAATGACTTCAGTGCCGGGACGCAGCATTAGATGAAAGGTATTACCCAGAATCATCTCAGCGCCAATTTCCACGATATCCCGGGGCAACATACCTTTGACGGTTCCATAGGTACCCACCGGCATAAATGCTGGTGTCTGCACTTTTCCCCGAGGAAAGGTCATTTCACCGCGACGGGCTTTGCCATCAGTTGCAGACACTTCAAATTGCATAAAACATTCACGGGTCATTTGGGTATTTCCTGAGCAGCATCGGGATTGTGGAGCAAAAACATGGCGTCGCCATAGCTAAAAAAGCGGTAGCGTTCGGCTACGGCTTCTCGGTAAGCCTGCATTATAGGTTGATAACCTGAAAATGCGCTCACCAACATCAGCAAGGTGGACTCGGACAGGTGAAAATTGGTTAGCAGTCCATCCACCACCTTAAAGTCATAACCTGGGTAGATAAAGATATCAGTGTCACCCTCAAAGGGCGCTATTTTTCCGGACCTGGCGGCGGTTTCTAAACATCGAACACTGGTGGTCCCCACGGCAATCACACGACCCCCTGCAGCCTTGGTTTCTATAACCTGCTGACAGACGTGTTCACTCACCTGAAGCCATTCGCTGTGCATCTCATGATCAAGAATATTGTCAGCACGGACCGGCTGAAAGGTACCAGCTCCCACATGGAGGGTTACAAAGGCAATCTGAGCGCCTTTGCTCTGAATACTTTCAAGTAGCTGCTGATCAAAATGTAAGCCGGCGGTAGGAGCCGCTACTGCCCCTAATTCCTCGGCATACACCGTTTGATAGCGGGATTTATCTTCCTCGGTATCTGTCCGGTCTATATAGGGAGGCAGTGGCATATGGCCAATGTTATCCAGCACAGTCAGCACAGGTTGGCTAAACTTCAGCACAAATAGGTCCCCTGCACGCTCCTGCATCTCCGCACTGTATCCCTCATCAAACCTGAGTTGATTGCTGGCCTTAGGCGATTTGCTGGCACGGATATGGGCCTGAACTCTGTGCGAGTCTAGTATCCGCTCCACCAACACTTCGATTTTTCCGCCAGTTTCTTTCTCGCCAAACAGTCTGGCCGGAATCACCTTGGTATTGTTGAACACCATAAGATCGCCGGGTTGAATATGTTCAATAAGATCTGGAAACTGTTGGTGCTTGAGCTCATTTGTGGCCGAATTCAGAAACAGCAAACGACTGCCCTGCCGCTGCTGGGCAGGCTGTCGGGCAATCAAATCGTCGGGTAGATCAAACTGGAATAGGTCGCGGCGCATAGACTTGGTTTAAGGCGACTTTTGCGCCTGCATATTAGTAGGCCGCAAGGGTATAGAAAATACGCCAAAAGCGCCAAATAATTTGGCGCCAATAACCTGCCATTATCGGCTCATTAGGAGGTGAACCTAAGGCTTACGCACTCTAAATAACCTGAATTCACTTAAATATCGAGATAAAGTCGACGGTTTTAAGGGTGTGTTTTCATGGGTAGAAAAATCTATCAGGCAGAATCTAAGAAAGTTCGATGTCTAATATATTTGGAGACTCTAGCAGCCGTACTAGTTTTCTCACCTGGTTCTGACGAACCTCAAAGTAGTAAGCCAAAGATTGCTTTAGTTTTTCAAAATCGCCGGTAACAAAAAGACCACAAAGCTTGACGAGTTGCTCCGTAGATTTTTCATTCTCCGTAAATTCGCAGACCCGTGCCGGCTGCAGTCGATCATTACAACTAGCAACTCGACATATAATTTCTTGGTTACCCGATAATTTGGCGATATGCAGGAAGAACATTCCAGTCAAACCTGCGAGCTGAATCGCAGTAACAGGCTCACGCTTTACAATATTCTTTAATTCACTGGGTAGCGGTGGCACCAGCGACAATGAGCAATCAGGATACTGCCGCTGAAAGTCGGCCAAACTCCAACTTACTAAAAGAGCATTAAATTCAAGTAGATCTCGCATATCAGCTTCGGAGAGTCTTTTCATAAAGAACCCCATCTGAGGAACAAGATCGACTAAATTCTCGGCAACCATACGATTAAGAACTTCTCTTACAGGGGTGGTACTCACACGGAATTTTTCAGCACATTTTTCGATATTGATTCGCTCACCCGGATAAAATGCTCTATTGACTATATCATCCTTTACCCGACCATAAATCTGTTGAATACTTTTTCCGTTTGCTGACTTTAATACCATATCGTCGTCCCTCCTTGGATATCGATGATATCTATGATCTGACACTTGCACAGAGCAAACTACGAGCAAATTAATGAATTAATTGTAGGGCTATTTATCATGCAATCATGTAGCGATTTTAGTGCATCAAGAAGTCTACTTGATTCCAATACCGACAGATTAGTATATATGTTAAATATACCATTTTCTTGCCAGTCCCTAACGGCATTAACACAGTACCAATTGTGTTAAATCAATCCCCATAACACAGAGAAAAACCAATTAGTTCTAACATCAGAGCAACTCATGACATCAAAGAACAATCAAATAGAATTTGTGATTTAGCAAAGTATTTCAAAATATACACATCAAAAATAAAATCCACTCTAATACTCCATTAACAGGAATTTTCATTTTCATAACTATGGATTTAATTCTACCCTGCAAAAAATAGTTCAGTTTTACGATTCAATTCAATAATGTCAGATAGCACTAGCACATGAGCAAAAAACTGCACTAGCTATTTCCCTCAAGGACGGAGAAGACGCTAACTGATTATCCTAAAACGTAATGACTTAGGAGGGGAATAGCAGGAACCTATCCAAGCCAGCCTCGACGTAGTTTCGTAACGTTTTAACGCACCGTAGGACTTTATACGCTTTGACTAACTATCACCCATAGCTCTCAAATATCGCCATAACCTATGCAAACACACTCAGCGAAGACTTTGATCCATCCTAGTCAGATGGGACTCATGTATGGGCAACATAGGCTTTATTTCGTGCAAAAGGGTACGTCAGAGGCTATTAGTATGGACCTAGAGCCCCATAAGCCCTGAGATTACTGTAAATCAGTTGACCAGCAGGGAGTCACTGCTATAATCCTCCGCGCTCCGGGACTGTAGTGGCAAAAAGTGACATAGGTAACCGGTGTCGACTAACAAAGAGTCGTGAAGAACGGCGTGATTGAAATACAGATTAAAATGCCAGTGTGATGGAATTGGTAGACATAGGGGATTCAAAATCCCCCGCCCTTAAAAGCGTGCCGGTTCGAGTCCGGCCACTGGTACCAAGCATGCCCTGAAGCTCCCGTAGTCAATAGACTGCAGGGGCTTTTTAGTTCTTATCTGGTCATTTCCTGTCACATTTCCTGTCACGCTGGGGGCTTCTTTATACCCCACGGGGGGGGCTGCTGAACATCCCTTTATAGTTACTGTATCTGCCCAGATACAAAATAGGCTGATTTCAAAAAAGTTGCTCATTAGGCAGTTGCTATGCGATAGTGCATAGTACTAATCGGCAACTAACTTGAAGGGTCAAGAAAGCATGAGGATTATACAAATTATATTGGTCACGTTTTTGGTCGCTGGGTGCACAACTAACCTAACGAGCGGCAGTCAGGAGGTGCAGGTCATAAACGCCAGCATGGCCCAAGATTGTGAGTTTGTTTCAGGTTTGGACGAGTACAGTAATGGCGGACGAAGCAGATCTGATGATATCAATAATGCGATATTAGCTACCACGCATAAGGCTGCTGAGTTGGGCGCAGACTCTATTGAGATTCTCGATACTGACCATATCCTGTTTACGGGTGGTGTGGTCAAAGCAAACGCCTACAAATGCCGCTAGAACTTTTCAAGTCAGTGGATACCGCTATAACAGCAGACTGCGACAAGTTTTAACCCTGCGTGTAATGCTCTAATGTTACAGGTGTAAATTTTAAACACTCCAATACCTTCCCGCCAGTATCTGATGGAATACGACATAGTAAGCAATGTAATAACTACCAGTGTCGTTAAGGCGAAACCTATGACATTAGAGGCATAAAACAGCCCTGCTAATATAAAGCTAGTGAGCATGGTCAGTTTG
>DDDD01000123.1:530-2515 GCA_002335945.1 Porticoccaceae bacterium UBA1989 | reverse complement strand
ACCTGCGTCAGCTGCTGATCAGGGAAACCTGAAATTGTAAACAGGCCAGCCTGCTCAACTTCAACCAGGTAAATGGTCTCTTCGCCATCGCTTACTGTAATGGTTAGGCGCAGCGCCACTTCGTAGACGCCCTCTTCAATCTTAGTAGACTTAGTGTTCAGGTCTTGGTTGACCTTAGGCTTCCACTGCTTTTGAAAAGCTTCAGCACCCTGAGGCGTTTCAAAGGAAAGGTCCTTCAGGTAGATGCGCTGAACTGCAAATTTTGGTTCGGCTGGTGCTTCTGCCGCTGCTGTTTCAGGAGCAGTTGTTGTTTCTTCAGTCATGATAAAAACCTTCTAATATAATTTTTATGGGGGCCGCTACAAATCTATATATGGAGATAGTTTACGGTAATTCAACCCTATTGTTGGCCAGTGCTTCTAATTCGCCTTCTAGCTCTAATTCACGCAGGTCAGTGTAACCGCCCACATGCAACTCGCCTATCCAGATTTGAGGAACAGTGTTACGTGAACTCTTTGCCATCACTTTGGCTCTTAACTCGGGGTTACTGTCCAGGGCAATATCCTGGTAATTAATTCCCTTGGCGCTTAATAGGCGACGCGCTGCCGTGCAAAACGGGCAGAACCGCGTTCCGTATAGTACAACTTCAGACATGGTGTTTCCTTTTGTATGGGGCCGCAGCTAGGCAATGCAGCCTACTCTTTTAGTCCCTGAACCATTGGCATTTTTTGACCTTGCCATTCTGTCATCCCACCGCTTAGACGGCGGACATTGTACCCTTCTTTCGTTAGTGCTCTTCCTGCTCCACCGGCATGTTGGCCCATTTGATCAGCCAATAGAACGATTTTGCTACGGCACTTTTCCAGTTCGCTAATGCGACCGGTCAATTTTGTGTGGGGGATATTCATTGCGCCGTGAATATGCCCAGCTTGAAACTCATTAGAGGGACGAACATCAACCAGAACCGCCTGATCTGAATTCATCAACGATACGGCTTCACTCACAGTAATGGGCTTGCCACCCTTAGTACGCTCGGTAAATGCAAACACATATATCAGCATCAACAAGACACTGATTAAAATCCATTGCTCGCTGGCGAAGAGAAAAATATCCACTTAAATACACTCATGATTCATTGATAGCGGCCGACTAATGCGGCTGAGGGGCGCAAGTATACACAGGATTGCGGTGCTGTGGAATTGACGCCGCTATTTGTTGGCCGACTTGCTGATAGTTTTGACTGTGCTCGTTGTGAATAAAGACAATTAGGACCAACGGCTCCATACCGGTGTGCAGCTCTCCGGCAGCCGAGCTACTTTTCCCAGTGCAGCCCAAGGCTGGTCAGAAGAATGGAAGTCGGAACCGCAGGAGGCGAGCAGGCCGTTTTTATTGCAAAGAACCCCTAAATCTTTGGTGATATTGGGTACCTGCATGCCTGAGATAACCTCCATGCCTTCGCCTCCGGCCTCGGAAAAATCATCCAACATGGCAACTAGTTTAGTTCGGGTGAGCTTATATTTTAATGGATGGGCCAGCACAGCTACGCCACCAGAATCTTTAATCCAGCCAACCACTGTGGGTATATCTGCCCACTGCTCTTTAATATCTCCCGCCTTTCCAGCGCCGAGATACTTTTTAAACGCCTGAGCAATATTGGCTACAGCTCCAATGGCCACCAGATGTTGAGCAAAGTGCGGTCGACCCACCTGACCACCGGCGGTGTAACTGAGTGCACCTTCTAAGCAGTTGTCGAAACCTAGGCGCTGGAGTTTTTCAGCGATTTTTTCGCCGCGCTCGCTCCGCGCTCTGGACTGCTGAGTCACGCCCTGCAAAATAGCATCGCTGGTCATATCTAGGTTAAGACCCACAATATGTACCCCAGATTTCCGCCACTGGCTAGAAAACTCAATGCCTGGAATTATTCTCAAGCTGGTGGGGGTCTTCTCAATGGCTTGATAAGCAGCGAGAGTGTCATGGTCGGTTAT
>DDDD01000123.1:0-476 GCA_002335945.1 Porticoccaceae bacterium UBA1989 | reverse complement strand
GGTTTCCGATGATTACTTTATTGTACCAGCCTTCACAGGCTTTATAATCAGCCAATGAAAAGCAATGAAATAATCGACCCTATCTCCGAGCAGCAGCAGCGCGAAGTTATTACTGCGACCCATCGTTGTATTGATCAGGCGTCGGCACTCTATGGTCGAGAATTTAAAACAGTCCCTGTGGACTTTGATCTCAGCGGTCGCTGTGCCGGCATGTATCAGGTAAGAGGGCGCGCCCGCCGCATTCGCTTTAACCCTTGGTTATTTGCCAAATATTATCAAGACAGTATTGGCGACACGGTGATTCATGAGGTCGCCCATTATATTGTCGACAGCCTTTACGGGCTCAAGCGCGTGAAGCCACATGGTGCCGAATGGAAAAAGATCATGGTAGACCTAGGGGCGGTACCCAAGGCCACCGGCAACTATGACCTAAGCGGAATTCCCACTCGCCAGTATCAGCGTTTTGCTTACAGTTG
>DDDD01000053.1:3280-10681 GCA_002335945.1 Porticoccaceae bacterium UBA1989 | reverse complement strand
ATGACAAGGGAGCGTTCAGGATGATAGGTAAAAGTAATGTCATTCCGACAGAGCGAAGCGACGAGGGATCTAACTTATCCTCCAAACGGCAACTTTTTGAGGTTACATGACTGACTACGATGTATTTAACGGCGACGCTGACGGCATCTGTGCTCTTGTGCAGTTGCGTCATGCCGAGCCGCGAAATGCCCAGCTAATCACTGGCGTCAAACGAGACATCAGCCTGCTCAAACAGGTTGATGCCCAAGACGGTGATCGGGTTACTGTGCTCGATATTTCCATGAATAAAAACCGCGATGACCTACAACGTATTTTAACCGCCGGTGCTGAGGTGTTTTATGTGGACCATCATTTTGCCGGCACTGTTCCACCTTCGGCCATGCTCAAGTCACTCATTAACGAAGCCCCTGACGTTTGCACCAGCTTACTCATTAATCATTATCTGCGCGGCGCTTACACGGCCTGGGCAATCGTGGGGACCTTTGGCGACAACCTCAATAAGAGTGCTGCCGGTCTCGCCAAAAATTTAGAGATCAGTCCCAAGCAGCTTACGCTGTTAGAAAACTTGGGCGTCTATATCAACTACAACGGCTATGGCGCAGATCTAAACGAGCTGCATTTTCATCCGGCCGAGCTGTATAAATTAGTCAGTGCCTACGGCAATCCATTAGACTTTATCAGCGCGGGTCGCGAGACCTTTGAACGGCTTGAAACAGGCTATCATCAAGACCTCACTGCGGCCCAGTCGACTCAGCCACTGCAAACCAATGATGCCAGTGCCGTATTTGTTCTACCCGACCAGCCCTGGGCCCGTCGCGTCAGTGGCGTGTACAGCAATGACCTGACCAACCAAAACCCCAATCGTGCCCATGCGGTGTTAACCGCTAAAGCCAACGGTAATTATCTGGTCAGTGTTCGCGCCCCTTTAAATAATAAGCAGGGTGCTGCGGCACTTTGTATGCAGTTTCCAACCGGTGGTGGTCGCGAAGCCGCTGCGGGTATTAATGATCTACCTGTTACCATGTTGGAACAGTTTATCGACGCCTTTAAGCAGGCTTATCAGGGGAGTTAGTTTTGTCCAATTCACGTCCGTTCTCAATTTTAGGTATTCAACAGATCGCCATTGGTAGTGCTAACAAGCAAAAGCTACGCAGTTTTTGGGTTGATTTGCTGGGCCTGAATTACCGAAGTACCTTTGTTAGCGAGAGCGAAAATGTCGACGAAGATATCTGTGAGATGGGTGCCGGTGACTTTGTGGTTGAGGTTGATTTAATGCAGCCGCTGGATGTGGATAAAAAACCTCGAGTGGATATTCCTGCCCTGAATCATGTGGGCCTCTGGGTCGACGATCTGGCCGGTGCTGTGACCTGGTTAACTGAACAGGGCCTGCGATTTACCCCAGGTGGAATTCGTAAAGGTGCGGCGGGTTACGATGTCTGTTTTGTCCATCCCAAGGGTAATGAAGAATTTCCTCTCAGTTCCCAGGGCGTGTTGGTTGAATTAGTCCAGGCCCCAGACAATGTGATTAATGCCTATAAGGTGCTGGCAGAAGCCTAAACCCTTCTCATGCCCTTGATTTCAACCTGCAAGACGGGCTAAGCGTGCAATTTTGACGCTTAGCCTGTAAGATGCGCGCCATTCTGGACCATCTCCAACACCTCTTCAAACCCCGCCGATTCGGGTCCTCAGTCGGCAACCAATAAAAGACGACTAAAATGAGCTTCGATACGCTTGGTTTATCAGCACCTATTCTAAAAGCTGTGGCCTCACAGGGCTATGACACACCATCACCTATTCAAGAAAAAGCAATTCCCGCTGTACTGGCCGGCAACGATATTATGGCCGCCGCACAGACTGGCACAGGCAAGACTGCTGGCTTTACCTTACCGATTCTTGAACTACTTTCTAGGGGTCGCCGCGCCGGCCCGAATCAGGCACGTACATTAATTTTGACGCCGACTCGCGAGTTGGCAGCACAGGTTGGCGAGAGTGTTGCGTTGTATAGCAAGCACCTCAATATGACCTCCACCGTGGTTTTTGGTGGGGTTAAAATCAACCCACAGATGCTAAAGCTGCGCCGTGGCGTAGATATTCTTGTGGCTACCCCAGGTCGTTTGATGGACCTGCACAGCCAAAATGCGGTGAAGTTCGACAATCTTGAAATACTGGTACTCGATGAAGCCGACCGTATGCTGGACATGGGTTTTATCCATGACATCAAACGTATTATTGATCTGCTGCCGAGACGTCGCCAGAATCTACTGTTCTCTGCAACGTTCTCCGATGATATTCGCAAGCTGGCCAAAGGGCTGGTACGCAACCCCATCGAAATTTCTGTAAGCCCGCGCAACCAGGCTGCACCCAGCGTTGAGCAATGGGTTTACACCGTTGATAAAAAGCAAAAAGCACCGCTGCTGACCCAGCTAATTAAAAAGGGTGACTGGTCTCAGGCGCTGGTATTTACCAAAACCAAACATGGTGCCAATAAGCTTACCAAGCATTTGGAATCTGAGGGCATTGTTGCCGCGGCGATTCATGGCAATAAAAGCCAGGGCGCAAGAACCAAAGCATTGGCAGGTTTTAAAGCTGGCGAGATTCGTATTCTCGTGGCGACGGATATTGCGGCGCGCGGTTTGGATATTGAACAGCTGCCACAGGTGGTTAACTTTGATCTGCCCAATGTCTCTGAAGACTATGTACACCGTATTGGCCGCACCGGTAGAGCAGGGGCCACAGGTACTGCGATTTCGTTTGTAAGTGCCGAGGAAGTTGATCTGCTTAGCGACATCGAGCGACTGACCCAGAAGCTATTACCACGCAAAGAGATGGAAGGTTTTGAGCCACAGCAAACGGTGAAAGAAACCACTCTAGATCGTCCGGTACGCGCCAACAAGCCGCGCAAGCCGCTTAAGAGCGCAACCAATGCCAACGATAATACGCGTCACAACAACAACTCTACCAACGCTAAAAAGCGTTCTGTTTATGGTCATGGCCCCAAGGCTGGCACCAAACAAAAAGCCGGTGGTCGTGGGGCAAACAATGCGGGTAATTCAAACCGTAGCTCTGGTCGCGCGCAAGAGAATCGTGGCAATCGCTAAAACGTAATAAGTATTAATCGTCATAGAATTAACCAAGAGAATCATAATTAATGTTTGAGTTTCAGTTAAGTAAGGTCGCTAGTTTACGCAATGATTTACTCTCCGGTTTAACCGTTGCGTTGGCCCTGGTACCCGAAGCAGTTGCCTTTGCCTTTGTTGCTGGTGTTGATCCGTTGGTGGGTCTGTACGCCGCCTTTATGGTTGGTCTGATTACTGCTTGTATCGGTGGTCGTCCGGGTATGATCAGTGGTGCGACGGGTGCATTGGCCGTGGTGATGGTAGCTTTAGTTGCGGATCATGGTGTCGAGTATCTGTTTATCACCGTGGTATTAATGGGTGTGATTCAGATTCTTGCCGGTGCGCTTAAGCTGGGTAAGTTTATTCGCATGGTTCCCTATCCGGTGATGCTGGGTTTTGTAAATGGCCTCGCCATTGTGATTTTCTTGGCACAGCTGGGACAGTTTGGCGAACCTGGCCAGCCGGGCTGGTTAGACGGTACCTTTATGCAGGGCTCTATTATTGATGTTGCCTGGTTGCAGGGCGAGCAGCTTTATATGCTGGTGGGGCTGGTGCTGGTGACCATGTTTATTATTAATATGCTGCCACGTTTGACTACGGCTATCCCTTCTTCGCTGGTGGCGATTGTCGTGGTAACGGGTCTGGTAATGGGCTTCGATCTAAACACCAAAGTAGTGGGGGATATCGCCTCTATTGCCGGTGGCTTGCCCACTTTCCATCTTCCAGCGGTGCCCTATAACATGGACACCTTCTTTATTATTCTGCCTTATGCCGTGATTTTGGCAGCCATTGGTTTGATTGAATCTCTACTGACGTTACGCCTGATTGACGAAATCACCGAAACCCGTGGTCGGGGCAATCGTGAATGTATTGGTCAGGGTGTGGCGAACACTGTGACTGGCCTATTTGGCGGCATGGGTGGCTGTGCCATGATTGGCCAGAGCATGATTAATGTGAACTCTGGTGGTCGCGGTCGCGCCTCTGGTATCAGTGCTGCATTATTCCTGCTGCTGTTTATTTTGGTGGCCTCACCGTTGATTGAGCAGATTCCACTAGCGGCCTTGATCGGCGTTATGTTTATCGTCGTTATTGGTACCTTTGAATGGTCGAGCTTTCGTATTGTTGGCAAGGTGCCACGCAGCGATGCCTTTATTCTGGTGACTGTTTCTGCGGTAACTGTTGCCACTGATTTGGCCATGGCGGTGATTATTGGTGTGATTATTTCGGCACTGGTATTTGCTTGGGAACATGCCAAATTTATTCGTGTCGAAGCCCGTGAAGACCACAAGGGTTCAACGGTTTATGCCGTAACTGGACCGCTGTTCTTTGGCTCGGCTACCTCCTTCTTAGAGCGTTTTGACCCCAAGGGTGACAACGACGATGTAATCATCGACTTTGCACGCTCAAGAGTGGCCGATCACTCGGGTCTGGATGCCATTGATACATTGGCAGAGCGTTATGTGAACGCCGGCAAAACATTGCACCTGGTGCATCTGAGTGAAGAATGTCGCGTACTGCTAAAGAAGGCGGGCAATCTGGTTGAGGTCAATGTAATCGAAGATCCTAAGTACTTTGTTGCTGAAGATAGCCTCGCCTAATGGACTTAAAACTGGCCATTTTCAAACCGATGCTAAAGCTAGCCATGGAACGAACGGGCCATGGTGCGGCATTGGGTTTTGAATTGACCAAAGTAGGGCGGGGAGAAGTCGAGATGACTTTCCCCTACAAAGCAGAAGTGGTGGGCAATCCGATTACTGGGGTTGTTCATGGCGGCGTGATTGTGAGCCTGCTAGACACCTGCTGTGGCTCTGCGGCAATCACTACGCTGACCAAAGCGGCTATTACGCCGACCATGGATTTACGCCTCGACTATATGCATCCGGCTGCGCCTCATGAACCCATCTATGTGTCGGCCAAGGTGTACCGCAATACCTCTAATGTGATTTTCTGTCGTGGATCCGCCTGGCAGGAAGACCGTGAAAACCCGATTGCCCACTGTGTTGCGACCTTTATGAAAGTGGATACCCCGAGTATCTCGTTTATGAATATTGTTCGTCGCCGCTTTAATCGCTTGATTCGCGGTGACAAAGCCTTTGAGCAGGAGGCGGATAAATGAGCGCCGCACTTGAAGCGCTAAAAGCCAGCTTGATTCAGGCCCGTGAAGCGTCGAGCCCACAGCAGATACTGGACCTAATTCCCTACAGCAGCTTTATTGGTGCTGAGGCGAAAGTGGAAGACGATGCTGTGCTCTATTGGTTAGATCGGCGCTCATCGAACATTGGTAACCCCTCATTACCCGCTATTCATGGCGGTGTGATTGGTGGCTTTCTCGAACTCTCTGCCGCCATAGAAATTCTCTATACCCTCGATGTTAACGAGGTGCCCAAGGTGGTTGATTTCTCCTTGGATTATCTGCGGCCCGGCCGCTACAAAACCATTTACTGCAGCTGCAGCGTATTGCGACAGGGCCGTAAGCTGGTCAATGTCTCGGTTACCGCCTGGCAGGACAGTCCCGATATTCCTATCGCCACCGCTAGATGCCATTTTCTAATCGCTTAAGTCCGCTTAAGTGCCCTTAAGAACGCCCTAGAGGTTGAATTTTTTTTCTCCGCCCCCATCTTGGAAGTCAGCACAGTTAATGCGTGACTACTTATATCAGTTGGGTAACATCAATCAGGAGAAATAACGGAAATGACAGCTAAAGCTAGCACTAAAAGCAAAAAAAGCGCAAAGGGAAAGGCCGAGACTCTAGGGTTTCAAACCGAAGCCAAGCAACTTCTTCACCTAATGATTCACTCTCTTTACTCCAATAAAGAGATTTTCTTACGTGAGCTCATTTCGAACTCATCAGATGCCACGGACAAGTTGCGCTTTGAAGCCCTTGAAAATGCCGATCTGTATGAAGACGACGGCGACCTGCATATTCGTATCGCAGTCGACGAAGACGCCAAAACCATTGTTATCTCCGATAACGGTATTGGTATGTCTCGCGACGAAGTTATCACCAACCTGGGTACCATCGCCAAGTCGGGTACTGCAGAATTTCTTAAAAACCTCAGTGGCGATCAAAAGCAAGATTCACAGCTTATCGGTCAGTTCGGTGTGGGCTTTTACTCCTCCTTTATTGTTGCCGACCGCGTTGTAGTAGAAACACGCCGTGCCGGTGCCAAGCCTTCAGAAGGCATACGCTGGAGCTGTGAAGGCGAAGCGGATTACCAGATCGAAGCTATCGAGCGCGCAGAGCGCGGCACCTCGATTACGTTGCACCTTAAGAGCGAAGAAGAAGAGTTTGGCTCTGACTGGCGTCTGCGTAGCATTGTTAAAAAGTACTCAGACCATATTGCCATTCCGGTAGAGATGCTCAAGCAAGAGCCGCCAGCAATGCCAACAGAAGAGGGCAAAGAGGAAGAAGAGCAAGCTGAAGTGGTTCCTCATTGGGAAGCCGTTAACGATGCCAAGGCACTGTGGACTCGCTCTAGAAGCGAAGTCAGCGACGACGAGTACAAAGAATTTTATCGCCATGTGTCCAATGACTTTGCCGAACCTCTGTCTTGGAGCCACAACCGCGTAGAGGGCAAGCACGAGTACACCAGCCTGCTTTATATCCCCGGTATGGCACCCATGGACCTGTATCAGCGTGACGCCACTCGCGGCATCAAGCTGTATATCAAGCGCACCTTTATTATGGATGACGCAGAACAGTTTATGCCCATGTACCTGCGCTTTGTAAAAGGCGTACTGGACAGCACTGATCTGCCATTGAATGTGTCTCGTGAGATTCTGCAAAAGACGCCGATGGTCGACAGCATTCGTGCTGCACTCACCAAACGTGTTTTAGATATGCTCGGCAAAATGGCCACTAACGAGCCAGAGCAATACGCCACTTTCTGGACTCATTTTGGTGCCGTGTTAAAAGAAGGCCCCAGTGAAGATCACAACAACCGTGAAAAGATTGCCAAGCTATTCCGTTTCGCCAGCTCTACCAGCGAAGGCGCACAGCCAACCGTGAGCCTGCCAGACTATATTGAGCGCATGAAAGAAGGCCAGGACAAGATTTACTATGTAACTGGCGAAAGCCACTCGGTGATTGCCAACAGCCCGTACCTCGAAGTGTTCCGCAAGCACGGCATTGAAGTGCTGCTGATGTCGGATCGCATTGATGAGTGGATGATGGGCTATCTCAATGAGTTCGACGGCAAGTCGTTCCAAGACGTTGCGCGGGGCGAATTGGATCTCAGCAAGATCACTGGCGAAGAACCTAAGTCTAAGGATACTGATAGCGACG
>DDDD01000053.1:0-3225 GCA_002335945.1 Porticoccaceae bacterium UBA1989 | reverse complement strand
TTAGTGGTTGGCGACAACGATATGGGCGAGCAGATGCGCAAGATTATGGCCGCTGCCGGCCAAGCCGTGCCAGAAGCCAAGCCTATTCTTGAGATTAATATGGAGCATCCATTGGTCAGTAAGCTAGAAGCTGAGAAAGATGAGGACGGCGCCAAACGTCTGGCCCGGGTGTTATTTGATCAAGCGGCACTGTCTGCTGGTCGACCCTTGGAAAACCCAGCCGAGTTCGTGCAAGAGCTCAATCGCCTGATGTTTGGCTAGGTGCTGGCTTAAAATAGCCTGTATGGTCAAAAAAGCGCTCCATTGGGGCGCTTTTTTGGTTTTGGCGGCTGACAGTCTGCAGGGCAAAACCTATAATGCGGGCTGATTCAGATTCTCTATCTAGGGGCAATCTTGGAAAATAACAAAAGTCACAGAGTCGCCGTGTTGGGTGGTGGTAGTTTTGGTACTGCCATCGCCAATATGATCGCCAACAATAATCATCAGGTCACCCTGTGGTTGCGCAGTGAAACTGTGGCTCAAGAGATACGCGATAGCGGTGAAAATGCCGCCTATCTCCCCGGCTATAAGCTCCATGCTGACCTGAGTATAAATACCGATCTCGAACAGGCTGTTGCTGGCTGTGACACCGTCTTTTTTGCCGTGCCCAGTAGCGCCTTCCGCGGGGTTGCCAAACAGGTTAGTCATCTTCTCCCTGCGGGCACTATTGTGGTGAGCACCGCCAAAGGCATTGAGGCCGATACCTTTTTATTGCCCAGCCAGGTGCTTGAACAAGAGATTACCCACTGTCCAGTGGGCGTGATTAGTGGGCCAAACCTCGCCAAAGAAATTGCCCAGTTTGAAATTACTGCCACGGTGGTGGCCAGTGATAACGATGCCCTTTGTGATCGCGTGCAGGGTTTACTGGCCTCTAACTATTTTCGGGTCTATGCCAATCATGACCGCTACGGCGTAGAGCTGGCAGGGGCCCTAAAGAATATCTATGCCATTGTTGCCGGCATTGCCGAAGCGATGAAAGCCGGACAGAATACCAAGAGTGTAGTACTGACCCGCAGCCTGGCTGAAATGAGCCGATTTGCCGTGCATCTGGGGGCCAACCCCATGACCTTTTTGGGCCTTAGCGGCGTTGGCGACTTATATGTCACCTGCACCTCGCCTCTGAGCCGAAATTTCCGTATTGGCCTGGCCATTGGCGAAGGCAAAAGCCTTGATCAGGCAATTAAAGATGTAGGTCAAGTCGCAGAGGGCGTAAATACGACTAGACTAGTAAAGGAGAAGGCCGATTTATTGGGTATCTATATGCCACTGGCCTCAGCTCTGTACGCAACGTTATTCGAACAGCGACCCATTCGAGAGTCTCTCAGTAGCATGATGCTTGCAGAACAAAACACTGACGTTGAATTTATGGTGAAACCAAATGACAGATAAAAAGACAACTTTAAGCAATGCCAATACCTGGATTCGTTTGGCCTATATGATTCTGTTTACCCTGCTGCTAATGGCAGCCAGACTGGTAGTAAGTATCGTGGTTTTTGTACAGTTTTTATTGGTGCTAGTGACTGGTAGCGACAATGAAAATCTACGTAATCTTGGCCAGGGGCTGGGTAAGTGGATCTATCAAACGGTTATGTTTCTAACCTTTAATACCGAAAGCAAACCCTTCCCATTCGACGAGTGGCCAGTGATTGACCCCTCAGAAGGTTATTCGGTGCGCGCTGCGGAAGTGGTTGAAGAGGGCGAATTTGTTGATGCCGAAGAGGCTGATGACGAAGTACCATCTTTTACCGCCAGCGAAGATATTGAACAGCTAGACGACGAGCAGCAGCAAAAAGATAGTTAGTCGATACTAGCAGACACTAAGAAGGTAGTAGGTGGGTGAGGCTCTATTTATTGCGTCATGGTGACGCCGTTAATAGCTGGCCAGATCCCCAGCGGCCTCTCTCGGCCTTCGGTCGAGAGCAGGTAGCAGCTGTTGCTCTGGCCGATAGGCTTGAATGTGGGGCAATAGAGCAGGTGGTCAGCAGCCCTTACCTAAGGGCCGCGCAGACCACAGAAATTTTTACACAGACAGTAGGGTTACATCACAGGATTGATTGGTTAGATGATCTAACGCCGCAGGGTGACCTGCGCGCCATAGAGGGATTTTTGCAACGGACCAACGTCGAGACGGTTTTAATGGTTACCCATTTGCCGTTAGTTGGCCTGTTAATCGATTATTTAACCGGAGAAACAGGTACTCGAATGGGTACCGCGAACCTCGCTTCGCTCTCTATGGATTTTCCCGCACAGGGAACCGCATCATTGAACTGGATACATCATGCCAATTGAGTTTATAAGAGAGCGAAGCTTCGAAAATAAAGGGCTAAAATTTGCCGCAAAAGAATGGGGACGCTCGGGTTATCCGCCAGTAATTGCGCTCCATGGTTGGCTCGACAATGCCAACACCTTTGACCGTATGCTGCCCCATATGGAAAACCTTCACGTAATCGCAATGGATCTTGCTGGCCACGGTCGTAGTGATTTTCGTTCACAGGATTCTGGTTATGACATCTGGCACGATATTGCCGATGTCATGGCTGTTGCCGATCAGATGGGCTGGGAGACCTTTGGTCTTATTGGTCATTCCCGTGGCGCGATTATTTCGTGCCTAGTGGCCGGCACCTATCCCGAACGTGTTACCCAGGCCGCATTAATCGATGGCTTTATTCCCCTGCCAGAAGAAGCCCACAACACGGCCAAACAGCTAGCCCGAGCGATTCATGAAAACAAACGTTTTGGCAATGCCTCGCCGACCGGATTTCAGGACTACGACCGTGCGATATTGGCCCGGGTTAATGGCTTTGTAAAGCTTGAAAACGACGCCGCCGCCATATTGGCAGAGCGCGGAGTGATTGAGTCAGAAGGGCTGTTTTACTGGCGCAATGATCAGCGACTAAAAGCCGCCTCCATGATCAAACTCTCCAAAGATCACCTAGAGAGTTTCCTAACCGCCATTCGCGCGCGGGTAATGATGATTCAGGCAGAGGGCAGCGCGTTTTCTCCAGACAAGCACCATGCCGAAGCCTTTGACTGGCTTCCCCATATGGAGATCGTCAAAATGCCAGGCTCTCACCATTTGCACCTGGAAGTGGGTGCCGAGGCTGTTGCTGAGAAAGTGCAGGCGTTTCTGCGCTAGGTATTTGTACCCAGATCCCTCGTCGCTACGCTCTGTCGGGATGACAATGT
>DDDD01000156.1 GCA_002335945.1 Porticoccaceae bacterium UBA1989 | reverse complement strand
GCTATTCTAGGTGCATTCCAAAGTGACGGCATTAATATAAGCGACACTGGAACGGCAGTTACGACAATAAAAGACTGTAGTGCGGATACGCCGCCAGAGCCTATTGAGATTAGGATTGCAGCCAGTACACCCATCATAACTCCCCAAAATACCCTTAACGCGGTAGGCGGATCATCAGTACCAGTCATAACCATAGACACCGTATAAGTCATGGAGTCACCCGTGGTGGCCACAAAGATAGTTGTAAGTACCAAAAACAGTACTGAGATCAAAAATCCCCAGGGTAATTGCTGGGTAATGGCCAACAGTGCTGCAGGCATTCCTGAGTCGCCATAGGGCCCAGAAATCACACCCGGATTCGCCAGTTCAAAGGCAATACCAGAACCACCAACAATCGTAAACCAGAAATACGTCACCAGAGGTGCGACCAGTGACAATGTAACAATCAATTCACGAATGGTACGGCCTCTCGAGATACGGGCAATAAACATCGCCATCAATG
This sequence comes from Porticoccaceae bacterium UBA1989, assembly GCA_002335945.1. Classification (GTDB taxonomy): domain Bacteria; phylum Pseudomonadota; class Gammaproteobacteria; order Pseudomonadales; family Porticoccaceae; genus HTCC2207. Next base: position 17,781 of record DDDD01000156.1, on the reverse strand, counting down.
GTCCATAACCAATAAACCAGCCCCAGAAAAAGACCGTCCAACCATTCACCCAACCTGTATCCGCTCGGTAACTGGCCATAGGAATAAAGTTAGTGATGAGCACGCCCACCGACTGAATAAAGCTATCAAAAATAAAGGCGGTTGGCCCTGCCAGTAAAATGAAAATAATCAGCACAATGGATAAACCCACATTAAATGTACTGAGTATTTGAATACCGCGAGTCACACCAGAGACTGCCGAGACAGTGTAAATAGTGATTAGCCCGAGAATAATAAGCAGCTGAGTACTGTAGTTATTACTGATACCAAACAGCTCCGAAAGACCAAAGCTCATCTGTAACCCCAGAAAACCAATGGGGCCCACAGTGCCGGAAACCACAGCAACCACACAGGCAGCATCGATAAAGGCGCCCAGCCAGCCATGCAATACCACCTCACCAAAAACTGGATACAGCAGAATGCGCGGCTTTAGGGGCAGACCCTTGTCGTAGTGCAGGTACATAAAAATAATCGCAGTGAGACTGCCGAGGATTGACCAGGACAAAAAGCCCCAGTGCATATAACTCTGCGCCAGTGCCGGATAGACCGCCTCTGGGCTTCCAGACTCAACGTCAAATAAGGGCGGCGAAGAAATAAAATGTGCCATGGGCTCTGCTGCCGCCCAAAATACGCCACCGCCAGCCAGCAGCGTACACATAATAATCGCCACCCACTTAAACGTGGTGATATCTGGTGTACTGAGATTACCCAACCGGGCCTTGCCCGAACCCGAGAATGCGACACCCAGAGCAATCAGAAAGGTCAAAAGCATTAACACTTGCCAGTAAGCACCAAAGAGTTTGGTGGCGCCACCAAAGGCACCGTTAACCACAGAGGAAAGTAGACTAATATCAAATAACGCGGTAGCAACAAACAGCATTAGAAAGCCGCCACTCAAAATAAAGACCGGCCAATCAATGACTGGCGCTGCAGTTTTCGTTACCTCATTACTCATGCTTTATCCTTACCTATAAATGATTTTTCAAAAAATGACTGCCAGTTTTGGCCCATTATCTTCGCCACATCGGTCTCGCTAAAGCCCACATCTTCAAGACCCTGAGCCACTGTGTGCATATCTTTTGATCCAGCGAACCAGCTTGGCTGGCGCGGCCATGAAGGGCTTGCCGCCGTGCCTTCGCCATGGTCAATACCCATGGTCCAACGACCACTGCGCATCCATTCCAGCACTGAGTAATCCCAGTTTTCGCAGAGATCAGAGCCAATACCAAGACGCTCTACACCGATCATCTCGGCAGTGCCCATAATCATCTGACAAAACTCTTGCAGAGTACAGTCTGAGCCGTTTTTTAAATGAAAAGGATACATGCTAAAACCCAGCATACCCTCAGATTCGCCAATAGCTCGCAGCACAGTATCGGACTTATTACGCAGTGCGGCATGAAAAAACGTAGGGTTGGCATGGGTGATCGCGATGGGCCGCTCGGAGATTTCGATCGCTTCGAGAGTGGACTTCTCGGCACTGTGAGACATGTCAATAATCATGCCCACGCGGTTCATTTCTTTTATAACCTGCTTACCAAATCGAGTGATGCCGCCGTCCTGTTCTTCATAGCAGCCAGTCGCCAGCAGGCTCTGGTTGTTATAACTGAGCTGCATAATACGCACACCCAGCTGATGAAGAATCTGCACCATCTTTACATCATCTTCAATCGGCGAACAATTTTGAAAGCCAAAGATAATACCCACTTTGCCCAGGCGCTTTGCCTCTAGGATATCTGCCGCTTTGTGCACGGGCATAATGAGATCGCCATTATCCAGAAAATGGCGATTCCAATGACCAATATTTTCCAAGGTCTCGCGGCTATTTTCCCAGTAGGCAATGGTGACATGGATGGCATGTAACCCTGCACGCTGAGCCTGTTCAAATAGCCCTCGGTTCCAATTGACGTACTGTAAGCCATCAATCAGGAGCATATCTTTGTTCATCACAGGTTCCCCTTAGTAAGGCTTGCTGTAGTTGGTTTTTACAATGGTGTAGAACTCGCGGGCAGATTGACCCTGCTCGCGGGGGCCGTAGCTAGAGTTTTTACGACCGCCAAAGGGCACATGGTAATCGGTACCTGCGGTTGGCAGATTAACCATCACACAGCCTGATTTGGAATGACGTTTAAAGTGGCCGGCGTTCTTTAACGAATTGGTGATAATGCCCGAGGTCAGACCAAAGTCTGAATCATTAGACACTTCAAGGGCCTGCTCATAGCTGTCCACTTTAATCACACAGGCGACCGGACCAAACACTTCTTCGCGGTTAATACGCATCTGATTGTTAGTATTCACGAACAGCGCGGGGGACATAAAGAACCCCTCAGTGTCGAGCTGCAAGCGCTCACCACCCACCAGTAACTCAGCGCCTTCATCTTTGGCGATCTGAATATACTCGAGATTCTGTGCGAGCTGACGGGCATCGACCACAGGGCCGATCTGAGCGCCTTCAGTCAATGCATGGCCAACGACCAAGTTGCTAACCGCAGCACTGAGCTGACTTACAAATTCATCATGGATACCGGCCTGAACAATGATTCTTGAAGAGGCGGTACATTTTTGCCCGGTACCAAAATAACCGCCGGCAAGGGCACAGTTAACGGCAACATCAATATCCGCATCGTCCAACACTACCAGCGCATTCTTACTGCCCATCTCCAACTGCACACGAGCCATATTGTCGATGGCATTGCGCGCGATATGGCGGCCAACACCCACCGAACCAGTAAAGGTCACGGCTTGAATATCGGGGGACGTACAGAGGGTTTCGCCCACATCGCGACCGGAACCCATCACTAGGTTAAAGACACCCGCGGGGAGCCCACTGCGGCTAATAATATCAGCGAGAATCCAAGCACTGCCTGGCACTAGCTCTGCGGGTTTTAACACCACCGCATTGCCATAACAGAGCGCAGGGGCAACTTTCCATGCCGCTACGGCCATAGGGAAATTCCAGGGAGTGACAATACCGATAACACCCAAGGCTTCACGATGAACTTCTACATCCACACCTGGACGCACTGACTGGGTATTTTCGCCCATCAGGCGCAGTGCTTCGGCCCCATAGTATTGAAAGAACTGGCCAGAGCGATAGACTTCACCAACCCCTTCGGCGCGGGTTTTACCCTCTTCACGAGCGAGAATCTCACCAATTTCACCACTGCGAGCAATCAGCTCTGCACCAATAAAATCCAGAATTTGTTTGCGCTGCTCCAAACCACTTTGCGACCAGCCATCAAAGGCCGCATTGGCCGCAGCAATGGCGGCAAGACAGTCTTCAGAGGAAGCTTTTGCATAGCGCCCCACTACCTCACTGGTGTCTGACGGGTTTATATTTTCTATTGCGGCTGAACTACCAACCCACTGCCCGTTAATATAGTTCTGGAACATCTCTTGGCTCATGCAAACTCCCCTTAATTATTGTTTTAAAACAGATAATAGCGGCCTGTTTTTATCTACTGGCGACCATTGTCTGCCTATTCTTATATTTATGCAGATATAAATCTAATTAAAAATTAGTATACATATATAAGTTAAATTGATTTATAGCGCCAGACCCGATAATAATAATAAAGGGTAGTGATATCAAATACTTAAACGTAACGCTTCGACATTTACGCACCTTTATCGTGGTTGCCAAAGAAGGCAGCTTTAACCGTGCGGCAGAAAAATTATCCCGAACCCAGCCGGCCATCACCTTGGCAGTGAAGCAGCTCGAAGCATTTATCGGCTTAAAGCTTATTGAGCGCACCACCCGCAATGTAAGCACCACCACCGAGGGCGAAAATTTCCTGCCGGTTGCCGAGCGTCTAGTGCGGGATTTTGATACTGCAATCTATGATCTTCGTGCAACCTCTGAGCGCCGCAGTGGCCATGTCAGCATGGCGGCCGTACCCTCAGTCGCAACCAACCTGCTGCCAGAGATCATCAAAATATTCTCCACGGAATTCCCTGGGATTAACCTCCATCTAGACGATGATAGTTCTCGCGGGGTGCAGCATCGTGTGGAGCGCAATGAAGTGGACTTTGGTATCGGCAGTATGTGGAAGCCCAATAAGGTACTTGAGTTCACACCCCTATTCGCCGACAAGCTGGAATTAATTTGCCATCGAGATCATCCGTTAGCCGCGCAGACAAAGCCTATTGATTGGGAGCAGTTGGATAAGGTTACCTTTCTCGACACTGGCGTAACCAAAACATTGAGGGCTCGCCAGAACATGGGAGATTCGAAGTTTGATTTCCCCAATATCACCACCCTAGTGGCTATGCTGAACTCTAATCTCGGGGTGTCAGTACTGCCCTCTTTGGCAGTACCCAAATCAACAACCGATCTAGTCTCTCGGCCTCTGGTGCCCTTAGAGAGCCGCAATATCTACCTGATTACTCGCAAGGGCTGGACCCTTTCTCCAGCCGCTGAGGCAATGATAGACACCATTGTTCGTGAAACCCCTCAGCAGGTAGAGAAATACGGCCTGAGCATGCTTTAACTTCAGCCTGAGCATGCTTTAACTACTGTCTGGGCATGCCATAAATAAAGACCCATTCATTCCATCTAACTGGCTGTATTAATAAATTCCACACAGCTGGCATGGACCTTGGCACTCACCGTAATACCATCGGCAGCACTTTTAGCGCGATTGGCATAGCGACGGTTACCGGGGATATGCGCCCCTTCCATACCGGCTAGGCGCTGTAAAAATTCCTCAGAATGGTTCAACCAACCCTCAGCATCTCCGAAACGATTGGGATCTATCGCTAACATGAACTCACCACCGTTCGGCGGGCCGCCATCGTTATTATCATTTTTCTGCGCTTCGTAACTAAAGTCCATACCCGTAAGGCCGGCAACCAATAACTCGATCATCATGGCAATGGTCGAACCCTTATGGCCACCAAAGGGCAGCAACGCGCCGCCATCGATAATCTTCTGTGCATCCGTAGTTTGGTTGCCCTCGGCATCCACACCTGTACCCATAGGCACAGCATGTCCGTCTCGAGCGGCAATCATAACTTCGCCACGTGCCATAGAGGCCGAGGCCTGGTCAAACACCAGTGGCGGCTTGTCACCACGGGGCCAGCCGAAACACATGGGGTTGGTGCCGAACAAGGGTTCTTTAGCGCCAGCGGGAACCACAGCCGGCTTGTAGGTGGTAAACGCCATAGCGACTAACCCCGCTTCGGCAATAGGCTCCACTTCAATCCATAGGGAGGCAAAGTGATGTACATTGACTAGCGCCATAGCGGCAATCCCATTCTCACGGGCGGCTTCTATTAATGCTTCACGGCCTTTTTCCAGGGCGAGTGGCGCATAACCATGATCACCATCAACCTTAACCACGGCGGGAGAAATACGAGTGACGGTGGGTTGGGCGTTGCCATTAACTTTGCCACTGCGCAGCGAGGCAATATAGCCCGGCATTCTAAATAAACCATGGGAGGCACTGCCATCCCGCTCAGCTGAGGCCATGGTGCGACCCAGTGCCGCCGCGTTTTCTTGATTGCAGCCGTTGGCGCTTAAGCAATCCTCTACTAGTTGTTGGATTTCTCGCTCGGTCATTTTCATGTCAGACATGGTTTAATCCCCCTGATAAAATTAATATCAAAAGTATACAGGCTTATAGTTTGATTAGATTTCTAAAAACGGCATTCAAATTGCACCATTTACAGTGGCCACCTATACTCTGATAATATTTGCTATTAGCCTTATAAAGATGTCGGCCTGTTGAGGATAATAAAAACTAACTAGAATCCGATTAAGCCTATGAAACTCGCCCAACCTTTTGTCCGCCTCCCCTATCAATTTGATGCTCTTCAATTACAGAGTGAAATTGCTAAGTTTGCAGACGACCACTGGATGGAACATCCCTCCAAGTTGGCCGGCAACTTGGCGATCCCGCTGATCTCTCTCAACGGTCAGCGTAACAATGATTTCGATGGGCCAATGGCGGTAACCCCAGAGCTACTTAGCTGCGACTATATGCAGCAAGTGATGGGAAGTTTCGGTGAGGTATTGGCACGTTCCAGATTGATGCGCTTGGATGCTGGCGCACAGGTCAGCGAGCATGTGGATTTCAATTACCACTGGTATAGCAGGGTAAGAATCCATATTCCTATTATCACCAATCCACAGGTTATCTTTCACTGTGGTGATCAAGCGATTCATATGCGCGCAGGAGAATGCTGGATATTCGACTCCTGGCGTCGCCATAAAGTAGTCAATGCCAGTGATCAAGACCGCGTCCACTTAGTGATCGACACCTCAGGCTCCTCTCGGTTTTGGCAAACAGTGCGAGAAATGGAGTCCTTTGGCATTGAAGATAATACGGCGGCGTTGCAAGGAAAAATTACACAGCACCCCTATCAACCGACACATCAAACCAATATTAAAACTGAACGATATAATATTGCACCAGTCATGGCACCCGGTGAGTTCGAAGCCATTGCTAATGAACTAATCAATGATATCGAAAGTAATTCAGATAATGATCCGCAGCTAGGGGAAAAATACAAAAACCTACTCATTAGTCTGGCCAAAGACTGGCGTGAAAATTGGCACCTCCATGGCTATGAAGAAGCTGGTTGGATAAAGTACCGGGAGCTATTGGGCCGGGCAGCAAGTCAGCTTGACCCCAACCCGAGAGCACTGATTAATGGCAGTAATCAAGTTGGACTAAACCCCATCATTATGCAGCGTTTAATTCATGCCGCGCTCAATGTTGAGCAGATAAGTGCCTACACTAATAAAAATAGTTAAATCGCGCTAGGTCTTCTTGATAGAATGTTTCTACTGCAGATTTGAGTTCATCATCATAGTACTCGCGATACTGCTGATGCTCTGAGGCGTTTCTCTTTTTCAATGGGGTCGGCTCAATCTGCAGCCTCTCACAAATTTCATCCATTGAGTCCTGCAACGCCTCATAGCGGCCCACATAATCCATAGCCATACTGCCCTGAACATCAGTTAGCTGAAGATACTGAGGCTTAACCAAAACACGCTCTCGAAAACGCGGCACCACAATCGCTGATTTCATCCACATCAGCGGTGTCTCAATAAATTTTGGATTATTGCGATTTAAAAAGAAACAGATAGAGATAAATCGATCAAAAGGATTTCTAACAATGGCAAATTTAAAATAATTTTCCCATGCCTTTTTATCAAGATGCGGCGCAATTTGTTGGGCACTAATATGCCCATGCTGAATTTTAGCGATCTCTGGAATAGGAGATAACTGCTCGCCGAATAATATCTGCTGTTCCCAGTCATCGGGCCCTTTATGGGTGTTTAGTAACTCACGAACCGCATGGGTACCCGTTTTGGGTACCGCGAAAAATATAAACTTTTTAGCCTGAGAAACTATCACTACTAATTAATCGGATAGCGCTTCAAAACATCGGGCCCCAAAGCATCGATCAATGGCTGTAGATGCTCTTCGAAATTGCGCCACTGATCAAGGCCAGTTTTGTAAATTGGCTGACGAACCTGCTCAGCGCTCGGTGTACGCACACTGCGTTCGGTTTTATGAAAATCCAGACAGGCTTCTTCAAAAGGTAACCCACAAAAATCAAGAATGCGGCGCACCTGTGTTTCCAGGTCTTCAACCACATCTTCGTGCTGAACGCGCAGCACAAAATTCGGCAATACCTGATCCCAGTGATCCATCAGTTTCACATACTGCCGATAGTAATTACCTATATCGGCCAGGCCATAAGAAAATTCCTGCCCTTCGCCAAACAGTTGCTTGAAGCCACTAAAACAGCAGGCCATTGGATGACGACGAGCATCAATTATTTTGGCATTGGGTAGGATCAGCTTAATTAAGCCTATATGAAAAAAGTTATTCGGCATCTTGTCGGTAAAGAACGGCGCGGATTCTCTATACACCTGAGTGTCCTGCATAAACTGATCACCGAAGCGCTCAAAATAGCTGTTATCTAGCTCAGTTATTATCTGTGGGTATCTGGGATTTTCATCATTTTCATTATCTCTACCACGCAGACGCTTGGCCAGGTCCAATATATTATGCAGCTCCATGGTGCCATCTACTTGAGAATGGGACGCTAAAATCTGCTCTAACAATGTCGACCCTGAACGTGGCAACCCAACAATAAAAATAGGATCAGCTGAATTATTGCCCAAGTCTTTTTTAGACTCTAAGAACGCCTGAGTACAGATCGAAATTTGCGAATCAATCCGTCTCTGCAGCTGCTCCGCCACGTAATGAGTGGTAGGTTTCTTTAAGTCATTACCCTTGGCGTAGTGGTGGAATGCCTGTTTGTAATCATGACGATCTTCAAACGCCTTACCCAATGCAAAGTTGATTTGAATCTGATCCAGTGAAGGAATATCAGAACTGGCCTCAGAGCTTTGCATGACGGTTATTTGCTGATCATCAAATTTATAAGATTTAGTATTGGCCAAACTCCAGTAGGCGTCGCCAAACTTGGGGTTGATCTTATAGGCTTGCTTAAATGCCTCTGCAGCCTTATCGGGATGGCCCTGTGTGTTGTATATATGACCTAGAGAAATAAATAATTGTGCGTTTGTGGGAGTCGCTTCAACCATTTCGAGGTACTGGCTAATTGCCTCTTCGTTTCTACCCACACCAAAACAGGCCGAAGCATATACCGGCTGGGTTCGCTCTTTGGCCTGAGGGTAATTATCAAATACTTTTTTAGCCTGATCATAGGCCTTATGAAAGCGCTGCCGACGCAACAAGATATGGGCGTATTGAATATTGCCGTCGAGGTGGTCGGGCTCAAAGGCGATAACACTTTCGAGCAAAAATTCGGCATCTTCGAGAATATTATTGCGTGTCGCAATTTCAGCTAATAGGCGCATTCCTTCAACATGGGTTTTATTCTCCATTAAGAATGCCCTGCACACTCGCTCGGCCTCGAGCAGGCGATCCGCAGACAGGTAGCTAATGGCGGTTAAAAGCTCTCTTGGTAATGTCTTCAAAAAATCGACTTGCTCTTGAGCCTGAATCGCCTTGCTGCTGCCACTTGCTTTATACAGAGGGACAAGTAGCGTCCAGCTCTTTAGTAGAGATGGATCTAGAGCTACCGCGGCCTCTAAGGCCTTGCCCGCAGGCATTGGGTTATTTAGAGACAGTTCGTTTAGTGCACGCTCCTGAAAGGCTCGCGCTAAATTGGGCTGTTGCTGTAATACTTGGTCTAAGGTTTTTAATGCGTCTACATGACGCTTTTTAAGCCGCTGAATCACCGCGAAGGTATACAGCGCATCGTCATTATCGGGACTCTCAGCAAGGACATTATCAATAAGCACCTGGGCATCCTCAAGTTTGCCTGCCCCCAGTAATCTCTGCGCTTGATCTATATCCACAGCTGTTTTTGGTTTTGCTTGAGTCATAGTGTTTTCTCGAGATTAAAAAAAGGGCGAACCGAAGTTCGCCCTTTAGAGTCTAACAATTGCTATTGCTTATTGAAAGTTATACGAGAAGCGCAGACCCATAGTACGTGGGCGCATTACACTCTGCTCTGCTGAGAACTTACCAGCAGTCTGAGCCATGGCTCCATCTTCACTTGTAATGTTATTAACGAAGATTTCTGCATTCCAGCTGTCCTTGGAAATACCCATGCTAGCATTCAGCGTGGTAGTTGCTTCATTCACAAAACGGGTGTTCAAAGGAACCGAACCGGTTGAATCCAGAGCTGTACCGAAGTTACCGCCTTCATTGTTGAGCTCTAGGCCAGATGTTGCGCCATAAGCTAACAAGCCGGTGTCGTCCATAAATGCTGCACTACCAACGATACCTGCAAGGGTCTCACCACGGTAAGTCATAGAAGCTGCGACAAATGCGTCGGCGCCAATACTGTCCATAGAGAAGTCGTAACGAGCTCGTAAGTTACCAGAGAAATCCGAAGACAGGGGTAGATCGGCGCCTACTGGCACTGCAATACCCTGCAACTGGTCATTTACACGAGTGATTTCTGTGCTCAAGAAGCTGAACGCACCTGAAATAGTCAGCTGATCGGAAGCTGCCCACTGGAAGTCAGCGTCTAGACCTGAAGACTCTGCATCACCAACGTTCTCCATAAATACTAAGAACGCAACATTGGATGGATCAAAACGAGAAACCTGAAGGTTTTCAATATCTGCCTGATAGTACGTTGCGTTAAAGCGTAACGTATTATCTAAGAAGGTACCTTTCATACCAAATTCAATGTTTTCCAAAGTATCGGTAACCGCAACAGCAGGTACTACGTAACCTTCGTAAACACCAGACTGGTTAGCCGATAAGCGACCCGCATTTCTGTTTTGTGTTGCTGGACGGTAGCCTTCTGAGTAAACACTGTAGAGCATAATGTCGTCAGTCAGATGATAGTTCACCGACACCTTGATAATAGTGTCTTTCTCAGTCGTCGATCCGTCAGCATTAAGATCGCTAATATCTAGCTTGCCGTTCTTAATTGCCGCTAGAGTTGCAGCATTGCTACCACCACCACGGAACATATCTTTCTCGCCTGAAGGACTTGTCTGAGCTAAGAAGGCTGCATCAGCAGCGGCATCCATTGCTCCAGCGCCATAACCACCCAATGTTGCCAGTCGAGCAGTAACGTCGTTACTAAATTTCTCACTGGTACAGCGATCAACGGTCTGATCGGCAGAAGTTCCCGTTGCAGGATCAGCTAACCCAGCACCGTTGTAACGACAACCGAACGAGAAGTTTGATGCACCCTGTAACTGGGTATCAAGCTCATACTTACGAGCACTGACCGAGGCTGTTAACTTATCGTTGATATCGAATGAAATCTCACCAAAAAAGGCAATCTCTTCTTCTGTACGCGTAAAGTCATTGTAGAAAACAGTATCTGGACCACGCGGTGTAGTACCTGCGTTAGTACCCGCAGTATCTACAGTAACGTTACCAAGCTGGTAGGCAGGGTAATCAGGGTTGCCATAATAAAGTTGGTTAAATTCACTGAACGTATCGCCAGCACCAAGATATTGGAACTCACCGATAGTTTTAGTTTCAACATCATTAAAGTAAACACCAGCCAGTAATCTAACGCGATTGTCGGCGTCTGTGCTTACACGGAACTCGTGAGTGGTACGCTCATTGTTGCTTTGATCAATATACTGTTTAGTAGGATCGAAACAGCTGTTGGTCTCAACAGTCGCATCAGCTGCGTAGATGTTACCACTACACATGTAATACGTGATGTAACCACCACCATTGTTGTAGTGAGTGTAATCAACGATTGCGTCAACTTCACGATCCAAATAGCCACCGGTGTAAACCACGTCTAAGTTTGAAACACGACCTTCAAGAGTCCATGTAGTCAAACCAAAGTCATCCTGGTTACGCTCAGGAGAAAACTTAGCTGATTTGTCATCACCGAGACGAGGATCAACAAGGAAAGAACCTTCAACGTCCAGTTCTTGTGAAGCATGCTGAACCAGAACGCTCCAATCTTCGTTAATGTCCGCCGCTAAACCAATACGATAGCCGTTGTAAGTAGCTTCGTTCCAGTCTTCTTGGACCAAATCGTTGTTGTACGCAGTTTGCGTCGTAGTCAGCGGGAAGTTACTAAAGTAAGGACCATAGCCGAGAGAGTTACGATCGATCACTGTACCGTTTGGCGTAAAGCTAGCCGGTACGTTGTCAATCCAACCACCCTGATGATCGCTGTAGCTAACCATTCTAAGGGCGACATTCTCGCTAATTGGAAGGTTGATCATAGCTTCCATTTTATTGCTGTCTGAACCACCAGCAGTAGTGCTGATACCCAGATCGATACGGCCTTCAAACTCACCGATAACGGGCTTGTTAGTGATCATTCGAACTGTGCCCGACTGCGAGCTAGCACCGAATAGCGTGCCCTGTGGGCCAGCCAATACTTCTACACGCTGGAGATCAGCGGCATATAAATCGAGATTACGAGCACCAAAAGACACTGGCATCTCATCAAGGTAAAGAGCAACACCTGGCGCAGAGCCCTGGGCTGATGACACAGTTACTGAACCCTGCTCAGATGCAGAGCCACGAATATAAATTTCTTTCTGTCCTGGTCCAATGCCTGCATTGACGACGTTTGGTAGGTATTCAACGTACTCATCAAAGGTTTGCACGTTAAGTTCTTTTAGTGCATCACCACCTAAGGCTGATATGGCAACGGCCACGTCTTGCATGTTTTCTGCACGCTTGGTTGCAGTAACAATAACTTCTTCAAGTTCCGCACTTGCCATTCCAGCAAATGATACGCCTAAGGCAACCGAAACTGCCAAACTTAGTTTATTATTTCTATACATACTTAAATCCCCCAAAAATGAATTTTTCTACCCAACTCCTCAAGATTTCCGGAGTCTGCATGAATTTCTAACATCACGTCCTGATGCTGCCCCAGTAAAGAAGGCGACACAAATTAAAAAACTAAATCCGTTTATAATTTTTGCTTATTAGACTCAAGGTCTAACTTTATTGTAGATAGGTCATATGTGACGTTTAAAACACGTTGCCCCACAAAAATACGGGAGTAGCATAGCATAGCTAGCCCGCCATGGCTAAAGCGCAGGGCTTTGCCATGAAGGCCTAAACTAAAAAACTAGTGATTTGATAGGTTGCACAGCGTAATTGGAATCAATTAATAAGCTGAATTTTCTCTGCACTTAACAAAATGCGCTTACTTTTATAAAGCGAGCCCAGTGCCTGTTTATACTTTTTCTTGGACACCTTAAAGGCGCGGTAGATATCGTCGGGATTGCTCTTATCGGTAAGCGCTGACTCACCTCCAGCATCGGTCAGATGACTGATAATTTGCTCTTCCAGATCATGGCCACCCTGCAATGTACTCTGTGAAATTAACAGATCAATCTTGCCATCGTTACGAATTGCTTTCACAAATCCCGGCATGCGCTCACCAATCTTGAGCGGCCTAAACGCATCGGCACGGAAGATAAGTCCCAGTGATTTATTGTTAATAACGGCTTTGTAGCCCAACTCAGTGCGACCAGCGATCAATAAATTGACCTTCTCTCGGAGTTCCAAATGAACAGGTTCTTCATCGAGATGGTGGTTAAGCTTGGTAGACGCGGCGATACGGTCGGAGTTTTTGTCATGAAATACATGCACTACATAGGAGTAGCCCACTTCCATGGGCTTTTGCTGCTCGTTGTAAGGCACCAGCAAATCTTTGGGTAGCCCCCAATCCATAAAGGCTCCAGCATGATTGATGTCTACCACTGTGAGCATTGCGCAACTACCTACTTCAACCTTGGGTTTCTCGGTGGTCGCAATCAGCAGGTCATCAGAATCAAAATAGAGAAACACATCAACCCAGTCACCAACCTCACAGCCTTCAGGCACATAGCGCTTGGGCAACAGAATAGTATCGAGGTCATCGCCATCGAGGTAGATACCAAAATCTACTTCTTTAACCACTTGGAGTTTGTTGAATGAACCGATTTCTACCATGAAAGTGCGCCGCGTTTGGAGTGAGTAACTAGCTGTTATTTTGCGGTGGCAGTATAGCGCAGTTACGCGCGGCGCGGCAGCGTTGGTTTAGCCGCGAGTTCAGCTCGAGGCCTGGTGTGAGGTTAGCGATGAGTTACATGTATAGCCTAGAGGGCAGGCTTAGGTAGCATGCTGGGACTGGGCACTCGCTTGATGATCATTACTACTAATTTCTAGGCTATCTGGATTTATATCCTCTTCAGCTTCATCAGCTAGAGCCTCTACAGCCTTAGCAGCCAGCCCCTGATCAACACAGCTTATAATGTCGGAAACAGTGACAAAGTCTTCAACCTCTTGATCAGTAATCGCCAGATCAAAGGCGTCTTCCAGATCCATTGCGATAGACAGTTTCTCTAGAGAATCAACGTTTAACTCCGCCAGTAACATAGGCGCTTCGATATGATCGATTTTTACCATAGGGTTTTCTGTGACTAGTTTGATAACGGCTTCTGTGACCGTTGACCGATTGCTTCCATTCATAAGAGTTGCCTTTCCTTGTATAAGTAGCGAATCCCGCAGACACTAAACTGCAAGTTAGTTACCTTTAAAGTAGTCTACGGGAGCAGATTTAACCATGTACCGGTGGCTTTTATTTTTACTAGGTGCTCAGCAAGCATTTAGGCTAGGCTTGTTACTCGCTTGATGCCTAGGGTTCGATTGGGAAGGTAATATGAATATAGTTTCTACCGCCGGCTTTAAAAATGTCTGGGTACTAAGTCTAAGCTGCGCATTGGCCGGATCTGTCATTCCTCTGATGGTTCTCGTAGGCAGCTTGGTGGGTGCCGAATTGGCCCCCTCTGTAACCTGGGCCACCGCACCCATTGCACTGATGATCCTAGGCACCGCTCTGGCTGTAATACCCGTCTCAAGCTGCATGCAGGCCCTTGGACGCAAGAAAGCACTCTGGTTATTTATGAGTCTCGGCATAGTCAGCTGTGGACTGGCCATGATTGCCCTGCAACTACAAAGCTTTACCCTCTTCTGCATCACGTCACTGTTACTCGGCACCACTAACACCGCACTGCTGCAGACCCGTTTCGCGGCCATGGAATCCGTTACCATTGAACATAGCGCCACCGCTGCCTCTATGGTGATGGGTGGCGGCATTATTGCTGCCTTTGTTGGCCCTGAGCTAGCAGTAATGGGCGCACAGCTTACCGACGTGAGTTATCAGGGTTCGTTCCTACTAGCGGCAGCCTGTATTGCTTTGGCGGCTAGCATACTCAGTCTGTTTAAGTCGCCGCCGATAACCGCCCCGGTGACACAAAAAACCTCCACCTCAACCGCAACCCTGCTGCGCAACCCTTCCTTCTGCCTAGCAATCGCCAGCGGCATCACCGCCTATGTGGTTATGTCCTTTGTTATGACCGGTACGCCCATCAGCATGCATCACTTTCACGGTCACTCTCTGATGGACACCAAATGGGTGATTCAAAGCCATATTGCGGCCATGTTTTTGCCATCTTTTATAGCGCCACTGTTATTCAAGCACTTTAAAATTAGAGGCATGATGCTGCTTGGCCTAGCCTGCTACTGCACGACCATTGTGATTGGCTTCTCCGACACGAGCGTCAGCGGGTTTTGGTTACAGCTGGTATTGCTTGGGGTGGGCTGGAATTTTCTATTTATAGCCGGCACATCGCTGCTACCAAGCACTCATCACGAAGACGATCGCTTTAAGGCTCAGGCCATTAATGACTTTACTGTGTTTTCATTTCAGGCTGTCGCAGCACTATCAGCGGGCTGGGCGATTAATCTCATTACCTGGCAGCAGATGCTGCTGGGTTGCCTGATTCCGATACTGATGATGGTACTGATACTTACCTGGGAAGGTTTTAAGCTATCTAGAACCTCTGCAATGAATAGCAGAGGATAGGGTTTAGTGGAGGCTAGTACCTATTAGTAGCCCTACTCGCCGCGATAGACACAGCCACTGGTGCAAGTTTCTTTAATCGTCACAGCACTCAATAGCGGCAGCTGAGGCTTAAGCTTCTGCCAGATCCACAGGGCCATGTTTTCACTGGTAGGGTTTTCCAGACCGGCAATATCATTGAGGTAATGGTGGTCGAGCTGATCATAAATTGGCGCAAAGGCCTGTTTGATATCACCAAAGTCCATAATCCACCCGGTTTGCTCCCCCACAGGGCCCTCAATATGGATCGAAACCAAAAAAGAATGCCCGTGAAGACGAGAACATTTGTGTCCCTCAGGAACATTTGGCAAGCGATGAGCGGCTTCGATACTAAATTCTTTGTAAATCTGCATTATTTGGGTTCAAAATGAGGGAAATTAGCCGGTATTTTATGGCTGCCAACGGAATATGTATATAGCACCAGAAAACGTTTGACAGTCATCCCCAGTTCGGTAGAATGCGCCCCTCTCTCAGGGGTGGTTAGCTCAGCTGGTAGAGCATCGCCCTTACAAGGCGAGGGTCACAGGTTCAATCCCTGTACCACCCACCAAGAGAGAAAAGATTCACGGACCGGTAGTTCAGCTGGTTAGAATGCCGGCCTGTCACGCCGGAGGTCGCGGGTTCGAGTCCCGTCCGGTCCGCCAATAATATCAAAGGCTACTTCGCAAGAAGTGGCCTTTTTTATTGTTTGCGGATTGGATAGCCGGGCGAGAACCCCTTCGACTAACACTGCCTACGGCAGTGTTTGGACGCACAGCAACGCTGGGCGCTCCGCAGGAGTTATAAAAGCCCCCAAGGCTTTTATAATCAATCCCGTCCGGTCCGCCAATAATATNNGAAGTGGCCTTTTTTATTGTTTGCAGATCGGATATCTGGACGAGAACCCCCTTTAGCTATTTATAACTCTGCCCACTGCAGAGTTTGGACGCACACCCGCACCTTTTATCCAATCTCTGTTTTTACAGCGGGTTTTTTATGCCTTAGACTGCTGCTCTACAAAATCCCCTATCAATGCATCTAGGACGACCATCGAATGACAACCCAACTACCCTTTAGCGATACCGTCAAAGTACGGTACCGAGACCTAGATGCCCAAGGCCACCTCTACTTTGCTAACTACTTAGTCTACGGCGATGAGGTGCTTGGCGCCTACATGGAAAAGCTGGGTCTGAACATCATGGACCCACTTTTAGCACCCTGCTTAATATTTACCGTTAATATCCAATGTGACTACATTAGCGAAATCGGCGGCAATGGAGAAGTAAAAGTCGCTGCCGGATACTCTCGATTAGGCACATCAAGTGCCGATGCGGTATTTGAGCTCTACAACAATGCTGACGGAACGCTTTTGGCGAAAGGGAAGCTAACTCAGGTGTTTGTCGATCCAAAAACTCGTAAATCTATACCCATACCAGCCTTCTACAAAACCAATATTTTAGAGCATCAGCCTAGCCTGGGCGGGTAAAGAGCATCAGCCTAGCCTTGGCGGATAAAGAGCATCAGCCTAGCCTTGGCGCGTAAAGACCTTCAGCCGAGCTTTAGCGGATAAAGAGACCTTTGACGGCCAAGAGACCACAACCATAATAATTAATAAACTAACGGATCTTCCCTATGTCAGTAAAATTCGACCAACAATTCAATGCCTCTGCAGACCAGCTATGGGCTATTGTAGGCACCCCAGATCGAATCGATTGGGTTCCGGGGGCTGCTAGCTGCACATTTGATGGCGAAGTGCGTTCGCTATCAATGCCCGGTGCGGGCGAGATTAAAGAAAGGATTTTAAGTCGTGATCCGGAGCAGCGAACCATGGAATACTCATGCTTTGAAACCCCTGCTCCCTTAGAGTCTCACCATGCCAGCATGCAGGTTATCGCCAATTCTGATGGCTGTCGGTTTATTTGGGAAACCGCAATCACCCCAGTGGCATTTGAGTCTTTTATTCGCACCAGCATGGAAGGCTGTCTTGAGCGAATCGGCGAGCTGTTAGAGCTGAATTCGTAGCATCTCGGCATTGACCGCGGCCATCTCTTCCTCGGTTGGCTGCACACTTAATCTAGCCACTGGAATACTGTGGCGAATCTTTTCGGCACTGTCGATCAAACAGACTTCGGTTTTTGCCAGCGGGCCTGAGGTAAAACCACTGGTCCCCATACCCTCCTGCACCCGCCTAATAAGATCCGTATCCTCGGCATTAACCTGGCGATTAATCCGCCAGTTTAGATAACGAGCCACCTGTACTTTGCGGCGATCGTCGGGCAGTGCGTAGGGCAACTCACGAATCATGGTGGTGGTGGCGCTAATGGGAATAAACTGCATAAAGTCCATCTGCTCTGGGTATACATCAAAGGCGAG
>DDDD01000079.1 GCA_002335945.1 Porticoccaceae bacterium UBA1989 | reverse complement strand
AAGCCGTTTAGAAGGGAGGGGATTTAACTAACCATTTAACTGACCAATCAACCAAACCAAGGTGAGCAGTATGATCACCATCACGATAAGGAAATCAACATGACTAAAAAAGCCCATAAAGAATCCTCAGATGCTATGTCAGAACTTGCATCACGCGCTTTACGAGGGGAAAAACTCACTGATGCTGAGGTAAAATCTTTGGCTGGATCAGTGCTTTCTCAAGATGAAACTAAAGGTAAAAGAACTGGAAAATGAGTTTAGCTAGATAAGACTCATACCATCAAAAGCAGCGAGCGCCGTTTCAATGCCCAGCTATTGAAGCTCGCCACTTAGGATTGAAAATTACATTTGTAAAAACCCTCTACACTCACCCTAATACCGCTGCACCACATCTACTGGCAATCTCTCATTCGCGTTATTACCGGTAAATGCCTTCATTAGCAGACCCGCAACTTCTTCACCTAGGTAACTGGCCAACTTAGTATTGCGCGTTGCTGAGGCCTCGCGAATCAATTTTATACCTGCATTTTGATTTGTCTGCCTGAGGTGATAGCCCCGAATCATTTGAGCTTCACTGTCGGCAATAATTTGGTAGACAAAGTAAAGTTGATCTTGGGTAAGCCCCTGAAAGCGCCCTTTTTTGCTCATGTTGGCAAAGCGGCTGTCGAGAGCAGCCATTACCCTGGTGGCATCATCCTGGCCAAGAAGCGCTCTAAGCTCTGTACGCTGCTGAATTATGGCTGAACCGCCCTGCTGACGTTTACCGAGTTCATTGGATGTTGCCGCCACTACTCTGAAGGTGTCACGAAATAATTCTTCGCTAAAGTCTATATCTGCATGACGCAGCTGTTCGGCTTTCGTGGAATATCGCACGCCGTATTCAAAGGCTGCCTCTGCGGGTAATAGATCGGTAACATTAACCCGTGCCTGTTCACCGTCATAGTTACCAGACTGAGACCTCTTTAAGGTATTTATCTCGGCGCTTACCCGCTGCTCTTGCACTGCGATTTGCTGATCAGATGACAAAAAAGGGAGTCTCTGGGCAAGCGGCTGAAACAGCTTACTAAATGCCGAGTCAGCCTTTGCTGTCTCGCCAAAAATCTCCACCAGAGATATTCGTATCTTGCGCTGGGAATCTAGCCTAGATTGAATCCGCTCAACCCTGACATTCGATACACTGGGCGTCCAATAATTGGCTTTATCAGGCGCTGTGCTAAATGGCTGGGCTCCACCAAGAGCATCCAGAATAAGACTTTTCGCCTGATAGTCGCTGAGACCTTTGCTTAGAAGCTTTTTGTAGTTTGCCTGATGCAGGCTATTAGAAGGCATCCCCATCTGCGCTGTATCAGTCTGAACCTCTAACTCAGCATTGTTCGAGCTAGAGATAATATGCGCAAGTAGGCCAATATTCAGCGCCACTGATAGTAGCGCCACGATAGTAATGGTTGGTTTGAATTTCATTTTCACCCTTTTATGTACAGTTAATTTCCCTATAACCTGTACTAATAATAGGTGAGATTTTATTAGCCTGCCGAGTCAGTTTTGAAAAACTGGAGGCTCATCCCTGGCCTGCCATAAACTAGTCATCATGCTCGTTGTACCACCAGATTTTTTTACGTGCACCGAGAGGCGTTTCATCTTCAGCCAGGCAAGAGGCTCCAAGACAAATCACTGAAACAGGTTTTTCATGCACAGTGCAGTTCCCATCAGCATCACAGGTTTCCTGCTCAATCATGACAGTACCGCCCACTGGAGGTGGTTTTAGTCCACCACCCTCAGCAGTATTATAATTTTTCTTGCCGGGAGCCTTGCCCTCAACAGTGAATGGATTTATCTGATAAATACGCGCTTCACCCAGATCAGTACAGGAACTATTTGAACCAGGTACATTGGTAGAAAAAATAGTTTTTTCATTAGTGGTGAGCGCTGGAGTCACAACCTTCTCACCATCCTCCAGTTCCAGATACCAGCCCTTAAGGAACTTCGAATCGGCAGAGATATTTGCGTCAGGATCAAACTCTTCTGTGCTTCCAGATGTCTTGGTAGTCGCTTTTGCTAAATCCGATAATTGCAAAGTCGTGACAACACTGGATTCACCTGACTGATCATAATCACGGTAAAACACCATATGGTTCTGGACTGATTTATCGATAGGTTTCTCACGGTCGCCAGAACCAATAATAACCATGTCATAGTTGCCAGTCGGACTGGCAACTACATCAGGCGCGCTCAAAAACCGTGGCATGGGACTGCTGGAGAATTGAAATAGACGTGTGGCCTTCCAATCAGCTAGCGTCGAACTACCGATGTCGAGTCGCCATAACTGGCCTCCTGTATCTCCAAAATAGATACGGTCTGCATATCCGTTGCCATCCCGGTCAACAACTGCCAAATCTGATGGAACGCTGTAGCCCATGTCTGCATTAGCCAGTGTGATGCCTGATGGGCTGGAAACTGACCCCCCGGTAACCTGCCAGATGTCTTCACCAGTTTCTGCGTCAATCACCATCACCCCGCGACCCTGAGATCGCGATGCAATGCCACCATCATCAACGTCAGGGTCATATCCTAACCCCATCATTAATACGATGGTGTCTACAGTACCAACTTTTATCTTCGTAATGGTGGGCTTAGACCAGGTTTGCCCGAGCTCTGTAAAACCATTATCCGCAGAGCTTTTAGTCCACAGGATTGCCGGCGCCAATGGATCGGTAACATCCAGCGCGTAAATCAAATCGCCGCCACGTCGGGCGGTTAAATATATAATTGCTTTACTAATTTCGCTATTACTATCGTAAACAATGTAGCTGCCCACTGCGCCATCAAAAAAGTAGGGCTTGTCATCAAAACTACTGACTAAAGTGGCATTGTCGTAAAGTACTTTAAGCTGTTTAAAGTGTTCGGGCGCAGTAAATGCCCACGCCTCTTCACCATCACTGGATCCACTCACTGCGGTTTTTTCGATCAGACCACCTTTTACCGCGTGAAACATGCCATCGTTTGAACCATAAAAAACATAGGGACCAATATTCCCACCATAGTTAATCACAGAGGGTTGAGAGTGAATAACATCGCCGTGCACATTTGGGCGTATGTCAGTAGTGTCACCATCGCCATCCGCATTTTCTAAATCGATACCTTTGGCCCAGTTAATAATGTCATTTTTCTCGAGGTTATCGGCTGCATCAAAATCTGCAAAATTTAAATTGCTGTTGGATGTCGAAAAATCACCCAGAGTAGTGCAACTACCAGTGCAGGTATAAACCGTACGCGTCGTTCCCACATATTGTCGTAAGCCCTGTGCGACACCACCACGTTCGACTTCCTTACCATCCGGATTATCGCTAACACTTGTTTTAACCTCCCCTCTTGGTACAGACAATGTAGGGATATTTTCCCAATAGGTGCTAGTAGCTGTCCAAAAACTGCGTGCTTCGGCTTCAATAAACCCAGTTGAAGTGTCCTCCGCCTTAACACCATCCGCATCCACCAAAATTGGCTTGCCAGTAATCGAATCCAAACCTATTTGGTACAGCTTGAGGTTCCCGGCCCAGCGTGGTTTTGAGGAGGGTCTGAAAATACCCATATAGATCTGGTTTTCGTTGGCACCCCTGGTGTTCACCGATACCGGTAAGCTAACCGCGGCGAAGACACTGTTTTTTTCCAAAATATCATCGATAACATTACTCAATGCCGTCGCTAATTTGTCAGCATCTGAAGCGATTAAATAGTCACCACCGCCAACGCCCTGAGATGCGCTATACATTAAGGCGTGTTTTGAAGCCTCTGGTTTAGTCAGACCAAAGTCTTTGTAGTCTTCAGCATCTAATAGAGGGTCATATAACTTACCTGCGGAATTCGCTGCATCAAAGACATCGATCGCATAGACCGTAACATTCTGTTTACCGTCAACGCTGTCGTTTACATCGTTAGTATTAAGAAAACGAGCGTATTCATCTAACCAATTGGCTTCTTCACCAGCATGGAATCCTGTCGAAAGTGGGTCGCTGCCAAATACACCCCCCAATGCGTTGAGCTTACTTTCTGCAACATTGTTTTCGCCACTATCGGGGCCGCCATTGGAAACGAACAAAATATAATTATTGGCGCAGGCTGAGTCTAAAATGGGACTTATATAGTTACTGCCACTAAAAGCATCTGGATCAAACCCATCAGTATTGCCTGGTTGAGAGCCATCCTGCTGACCGGCTTGAAAGGTTTTACCCGCAAACCATAGATAAGCCTCATTAAAGGCAAGGGCCATTGGTGCGTTATTGGTTTTCGGCAAGTTTTCTGAGCCATAAAAAAGAGACGTGTCCGCATCAGCCCATGTTGATGTTAGCTGTGCGTTACAAGCTGCCTTTCTTGCGGCTGCGCCACTGCCCTTAAAAGCAGAGTCTTTACAATAAAGCCGCGCTTTTAACCTGTTAATTTCAGTCGAATTGGCCGCTTTGATGGGCAGAAATGTCTGAATCGCTTTACCACCTTTAGGAGAATTACCACTGGAATAGACCAGTATGCCCATATTAATTCCGGTAAAGCTTGAGTCAGCAGAGAATCGATCATTCATCGCGTCGAGAAACTTAAAGAGCGCTTCATGCATAATTTGTTGTTTAGTTTCACCGCTGGAATTACTATTCCAATTAGCCGAATTATCAAGTACAAATAATACATTCGGCGCCTCAGAATTTTCAGAACTCGCACGGAAAATATCAATATCAGCAGAGCTGGCCCCCTGTGAAAATAACAGCAGGCAGGCAAGGATTGATGCCCGCAACTTAACTAAACTTTTAGTCTTCATGTCAGCCTCCTGGCTTATCAGATCGGACAATAGCCGGCCAGATACTTGAATTTAAATCCTTCTACAACTGTTGATGAAGCGCCTGAAGTGTCATCAATGACACTTACACTGGCCTCCCAGTAATATTCAGGGTGGCAGGGAGCTGAAGTTCCCACGACTAACGAACAGCCAGCAGGTATGGCCTCCAATAAGCATTCCAACTTATTGATAGTTACACTCATACTATTAGAAACATTGGCCGGAAAAGATAGTATGAAATTACCGCCTGTATCCACATAAGTACTGTTGTTTACATAGTAATCAAGGTCACTTAATAAATAGTTAATAGCATTTTCTACGACCTGCTCAGTCTCCTGCTTACGCTGTTGATTTTGTACCAGCTGCATATTCATGTTGGTCATACTAATGGAGCCAACACCTAATGCCGTGATGACCAACAGCATTAATAATGCAACCACCAACACAGCACCAGATTGATTCGCCGGCGATAAAAAACCGGCTAGTCTGTGGTTTTTTCTCATTGGCCAGCCCTCTTCATACTTACATTGGTAAGCCTTGCGACCGAACTAAATAAACGGCGTTTTTTACTGTCTAAAAACGTGACCCCTGCCTTGTCAGCATAGCTATAGGTTTTTGCATCCATAAGCCCCGGAGCGGCATTAATGCTGCTCATTAGCAGGAAGAACTTGACGGACACAACATTCTCCCAGTCAGCTGTGGACGCTGGCAGCTCTACATCTTGATTAGAGATTCCGTTCGCCGAGGTATCAACGCCATACACCACCTGGAAATCGTCTACCCCTTCCACTAGTGGCTCAACAGTATAGGCACCGTTTACGAGATGCAGACGTTTAAATACATTTGACTGGTCTACATAGTAAATATCTTGGCGATACTCACGGATGGGCGCGAGCGTTAGGCCATCCTTATTGGTCAGTATAAAAGTGGTGGCACTTCCAACATCAAGTACGCGATCAGTTATGGTGGTCTGTAGATAATGTTGAGCGTTATTAAGCCCAGCAGTAGTCACAACAAAACTCGTGTCAGCTCGACGAATTAGCAATACATCGGAGCCTGCTAATAGAGTATCTCCGCCGCAGACTGTTGTGCCGGCAGCAACCTCATCCAATCCCGATAGTGGGAATGTCATACCAGTTATTAGGTCCGCCAATGTTAAGCCTGTACATTCATCTGGCTGAACGGCCAGCACAGTACTATAGACTTCAAGTCGGCCATAAAAACCTGCCAACCGTATCTCATTTTTCAATAAATTGGTGGCGTAGCGACCGTTCTCAATCATCTCGCTGTTTAATTCCACGATGCGGTTGCTGCGAGACGAGCTAAGGGTAACGTCCAATATGAGCCCAGAAAGAAGGATACCCAGAGTCATGGCGATCATCAGCTCTACTATGGAAAACCCTGCGGTAGATTCGGATTTTTTTATCATATTTACCCACCTAAGTCCGGCATTTGCAGTAAATAGGTCACAGCGCGTCTTAATTTACTGGCTGAGCCTCCATAGCTTGTATTGCCACAGGTTGTGGCTATGGGAGCGACGGTTTCCACCAACCCTTGCCACACTACAGAAACCCTATAAGCTTCATTAACGTCATCATAGGCTATGCATCCGCGGGCATTTAGCAAACCACCAACATTGTTGCCGGCGGAGACTTCACCAGCACCTTGCAGTAAACTGCTCCAATCATTTACCGCACTAACCACCTGCGCTTGGGTGTCAGCTGTACCGTAACTGGAGCAACTATAGGCACTGGAATAGCCTGTTCCAACTTCGACAGTGGCTAACCCATAACAGCCCCGAGCTTCCGGGTTAGAGCGAATTTGATCGACCATGTAGTCCACTAGGTTTAGCGCATACACCCTCTGATAAACCTCGATCTGAGCCTGTTGGGCGCGACTTTGCAGGGCGGCATATCCGAGTAGACCAATAGAAAAAATCAACAGGGTAACCAGTACTTCGATCAAGGTGAAACCTGAATGTCGAGAGTCTTTTACGCTGCCTCTATGGTCACTTAATTTAGGTATCACAGCTTAATCCCTCGTTGATTACAGTACTGCCAGACATGCTAATAGAAACAACGTACTGCATAATATTTTCGCTTTTAGCTTTATCACAGAAGGTCATGGAAATCCGGCCAACAGTAGGGCGGCCAGTTTTTCTAAATGTAATTAACGTGCCTGAAGCGCTCTCAACTGCATCAAAATCAGCAGCGCTTGAATAAACACTAAGGCAGGCTCCTGTGCCTCCGCAGTCGGCGTACATGTCGGTTGAGTCTGTAGTGACAAACCAACCATTGGACCATGTGGTATTAGCTTTTAAGAAAACGTCAGAATTGCGCTTCACTGATTCAGAACGGGCCTGTAATACCGCTGACCGAAAGTCTCCTGCGAGACCTTTGACTTGCTGCTGGCCAATGAACTGAGTAAAAGACGGTACGGACAAACTCAACAATATTCCCAACAACGCAACGGTGACCATTAATTCAACCAAAGTGAATCCTCTGGGCGTTTGCACGATTGGGTTTTTGAGCGGTGACTTAATCATACCAAGCTACGTTTTTCTGGTTGAGATGATTGACTGTTAATGTGTCACTGCCCGCCTGTGCACTTCCGACAACAGGAACAGCCTGCACGGTAAACGTAGGTGGAGAAGCGGTATTCAGCACGTTGACTATAGTAACTGTGTAGTTATCACTAACTCGGGCGATTGGCGCCGAACCCAACGTGGCTAGATCACTTGCATAACCGCGATTATCCAACATAAATTGGTGCTGTAGACTTGATAATTCGAGAACATATTCTTGGGCTGCCGCTTTATTGGCACGAACCACATATCGTTGATAACTGGGGTAGGCCAGTGAGGCCAAGACAGCAATAATGACTACCGTAATCATTAATTCAACTAACGAAAAGCCCTTATTGCTCTTACAAGTATCCATACTTTCTATCCGCCCTAATAATTCTTGTAGAGACTCTTTGACTCTAGCTGGAACGCATTAATATTACATTTTATGCAATAAGCTTAATTTATAGCCACTCAATCGCGTCAGTCAAGTATCCCACTAATGTAAATTGGATAGACGAGATAAGCTGGCAAATCGTAGCAACTAGATACAGGACAAACTGTGATAAGTATCACAGAAGATTAAGTGACCTAGTCACATGTATAAATCACGATAGATGTTTTTTTGACAAGAATAAAAAGGAGCCTTCAGGGGCAAAGGACTTAAAGTGCTTTAAGTGTAGCAATGATTTTATAGGTTACGACCACTAGTTAATAAACTTTTTAGCTAGTGCTCTGTTATTTAATCTAATTAATCGACAGTACTATTGGCTATTATTAGCATTACTGGCACCGCCCAGCATAATACCAATCCAACGAGATTCTGGCTGATTTTCCAGGGCAATTTTAATCATAATAGTTAGGGGAATAGACAGGAGCATCCCCACAGGGCCAAGCACCCAACCCCAGAGTACCAAAGATACAAACACGACTAATGGCGAGAGGTTCAATCCTCTACCCATCCAGCGCGGCTCAATCGCGTTACCCATCACCAGATTAACGACCACAAAGCCACCCAAAGTGAGGCCTGCATGTAAAACGCCGAGCTGTACCAGCGCCAACAGCACCGCAGGAACCGCCGCAATAAACGAGCCTACCGTGGGAATAAAGTTAAGCAAAAAGGCCAGTAAACCCCATAAAATCGCGTAATCGACACCGAGAATCCATAGCCAGATAAAAATAATCAGGCCTGTGAGCAAACTAATGGCTGCCTTGATCGCCAAGTAGCTGTGCACACTGTCGGAGAATTTGGTTAGCCAGGCCTGAGAGACATCGCTCCCTCGAGCCAGGCGCAGCTTCTCACCAAAACCTATGTTCTCTGCAAGAATAAAAATTACCGTCAGCAGAATCATCACTGCATTGGTCATAACATTGCCAAACGACGCCAAAGTACTGCCAACCAGCTTCATTACGGCACCTGGATCAAAGCTACTCTGCCATTGCTGCGCATCTATCTCGACGCCACGCACCATTAACCACTGCTGCACGCCTGTGCTCATGGCCGACAGTTTGTCCGAGTAGATGGGAATATCCTGACGAAAGTCGGTGAGTGATGAGCCAATCACCGCGGCCAGAATCAGCCCCACCAATAAGATCAGCATAACCACCAGCGCAATCGCCACACCACTGGGGATGCGGAAGCTTTTTAACCAGACCAGTACTGGAGAAACAATCATGGCGATAAACACCGCCAATAAAAATGGTACCAGGAGCGGTCCCGCCATTTTTAACCCAGACACAACGATCACAAAGGCAGCAAAAACTACCAAAAATCGGGCAATGGGAGATGTGTTCTCGGTCATGGGGCTTACCTCTAATTGTTACTGCGATAAAAGCACTTCATTAAAAGTGCCTATTCTAACGTACTTAGATGATTGAGTATTTGCTGTAACTCTCGACGACCAGCGGGAGAAAACCTTACCAGCCCATGCTCTGCAGTTATTTCACTGACCTCTAACATAGCACATTGAACCCGAATTTTATCAAGCTCAGGGTCATGTCTAATGGGCATACCCACAAAAATATCCCAATCCGTGGTGCTGGCGGTTTCTGCCAGCACAGATTCTAACAGGCGTTGAACATTTATCGCTTCAACACGATAAATCGGCAGTCCCACATAGCGAAAAACCAACAGTGCCAGCATCACCACGATAAAGGTCAGAGCCACCGTAATAATAAAATTCATCCGCATGCCTCCACTTAGGGAAAGAACAGTAACTTAAGCGCCATTAACAATGTAATCACCGTGATAATCGGCTGCACAAAACCCGCCCCACGTTTCATAACAAGGTTAGAACCCAATCGTGCACCTATTACCTGAGCCACTGACATACCTATGGCCAGCTGCCAAAGCACATAGCCGCTAAATACAAATATAAGTGCCGAGGTGCCATTGACCGCCAGAATCATCAACTTGGTTTCAGCGGTTGCCTTGACCAGATTATGACCCAGCAACCAGACAAACAAAAACGGCATAATCGAACCCATGCCCGGGCCAAAAAATCCCCCATAAAACCCCATACCCAGTGCTGCGGTACAGGCAAACCATCGCTGGCTTACTTTCTGTGGGTGATCTGTTTCGCTAACCTTAGGAGAGAATAAAAAATATAACGCAATAGTCAACAGCAGAAAAGGAATGAGCTTGGTCAAGGTTGCACCGTCGAGGCTCTGTACCAGAAAAGTGCCCGCCACAGACCCCAGTACCGCCATAGCAACGGCACTGTAAAGGGGCTTAATATCAAGATGACCTTTACGGAAGAAATTCCAGGCCGACGAAAGAGTGCCCAGTGAGCTTTGCACCTTATTGGTGGCCAATGCGTTTAATGGTGGTAACCCAGCCCAGAGTAGAGCGGGCAATGTAAGAATGCCCCCAGAGCCGGCAATCGACGAAATAAGGCCCGCAAAAAAAGCCACGCCAACAAGAATAATCTGAGTATCTAAAGCTATTTCCATATAAGTAAGCGCACACTAACTTAATTAAAATTGATCGGGATATCTGCCTTTAAACTGACCGTAGTATTCAATAATGGCGGCAACATCAGCTTCATTATCACCGGTGGGCTCAAACATATCGCCCAATACGATACGCTTATTAGGGAAGTCTAATGCACCCATTTGAATCTTGCAGTTGTTCTCTTTGGCGATACGTAAAAAGCCCGTTTTCCACTTCTTTGATTTTTTACGGGTACCCTCAGGAGCCACCACAATAATCACGCCTTTATCTTTTTTAACCACCTCATTAACGTAGCCCATTACCGCCTCAGGCTTGTCGCGATTGACGGGGATACCGCCCAGCCAGCGCATAAACCAAGCAAAACCAGGGAAGAAAATTGTATGTTTTCCCAGCCAGCGCACACGAGCATTGATACCCAGTACGGCAGTGATGCCATACACAAAATCCCAGTTACTGGTGTGAGGTGCGGCCACAATGAGTAAACGTTCGGCGTCTGCAATTGAGCCTTCAAGGCTCCAGCCAATAACGCTACGATAAAAGGTACGACCAAACCAACGCGTAAGTGCACTGCGATTAGTCCGTAAATGCTCGGGACACTGGTCTTGGGATACGGGAACTATCGTTTTACTCATGCCTTGCCTCTTATCAGAGTTCTTGTTGTTATTGTTTAATCAATGTTCACAAACGCTAGTGCTCTCTTGTTGCTCGAAAGGCTATCTCGGGATGCCGTTCTGTCGCCAGCGATAAATTAACCCGAGTGGGCGCCAGATAGGTCAGATGACCACCGCCATCCAACGCCAGATTATCTTCAGCCTTATTTCTGAATGCCTCGAGTATTTTTCTGTCGTCGCATTCGGTCCAGCGGGCGGCATGAACATTAACCGCTTCATACATAGCGTCTACGCCGTATTCTTCGCGAAGACGATACGCAACAACATCAAACTGCAGCTGACCCACCGCGCCCACAATCACGTCATTATTGCGGAAGGGGAAAAA
>DDDD01000046.1 GCA_002335945.1 Porticoccaceae bacterium UBA1989 | reverse complement strand
CTCGCTCATCACGATGGCGAGTTATGAAAAAGTAGGACAGACACTGGTGACGGGCTATGACATGCCAGTCTTGATCCTTGACTTGGACTCTTCAGGCAATCAGGGCGACAGACCCCTTTACAAGAGCGATATGTTGATCACCGGAAGCGCCTTTGGCAACGATGCATCAAAAATGGATATTCAACAAACCAAGTTGTCGGGTAAATGGAACCTCACAGAGTCCTCCAGCATCGATTTCGGCGTTGAGGCAACAGAAATTAGTAACCGTTCCGTATCATCGGTCGTACAGCTCGATAACTGGAACGCGGACTTAGCCCCTACTGCACTCGGCGATCTGAACAGCATTTTGGTCAGGTCCTCTATTGAAGATCAGTTCGATGAGCTTTCTGGATTAAGCCATCCTGGTGCGCAGACTGAGTTTTTTACAGCATCTCTGGCAGACCTGCAGGCCGTAAGCGAAGCAGGCTATGCAGCATCAGGGCGAGATTATGCAGCAACAGGAGACTGTGGCACCGGTTATTGCGCCTCAACGGACTGGAATCAGGATCTCAGGACTACCGAAGAGTCCTTTGCGGCTTTTGTCCGACTTAATTGGTCAGGTGAAATCAGCGGCATGCCGGCTAACCTGCACACCGGTGTGCGTTATGAAGAAACCGATATCGTCTCTGCTCAGAAGAGCCTTCAATTTGACGGCACCAGCTGGCGCGCTAGTGGTGAAGAGGTTTTTGTACAACCCGCAGTCGATGCATCTGGTGACAATGTTCCAGAATATCGGAGCTTCGAAGGCGATTATAGCTTTCTCCTTCCCAGCATCGATTTCGATATCGAGTTCGCCGAAAATGTCATTGCACGGGCATCGTTCAGTGAGACGGTTACACGTCCCTCCTATGGCGACATCAAGGGCGGCATTGCTGCCGGCGGACCCATTCAATATCGAACAAACACGCCTCCAGCGCTCAGCGCCGGCGACCCAACCCTAGTCCCGATTCAGTCCGAAAATATTGACCTCTCTATAGAATGGTACTACGGGTCAGATAGCTACTTCTCTGTTGGCTACTTTGAAAAAGAAGTAGACAACTTTATTGGTACGCTCCCGCAAGACGTCGAACTGTTCCCCGAGGTTAAGAACGTTATTGGTGGGCAATTGTGGAGCCAAGCGATCGAGGAAGGTGGCTTCACTGCAAATCAGTATTCGGAGATTGGTGCTTACATCATAGCCAACTACAGCGATAACCCCGCTGTTGTGGACGGCGTGATTTACAGCCAGGCAGGCGACCCCACCCTTATGTGGACGCTAACCAAACCGGTTAATCAAAAAACGGCGTCGGTAGATGGCATTGAAGTTAATTTGCAACATACCCTTGGAGACACCGGATTCGGCTTTGTCGCTAACGCCACTTTTGCAAATGCGGATATTGGGTACGACACGAGTAAAATTGGCGCTGGCCAATTTGTCCTTAACGGCTTAAGTGACTCAGCAAACCTGATTGGCTACTACGACAAGAATGGTATTCAGGTTCGCCTTGCTTACAATTGGCGAGATGATTTCCTAGCCGGTGCGGGACAAGGTCAAGGGACCAATACGAATCCGACCAACGTCGAAGCCTATGGTCAGCTCGACTTGGGTATCACTTATGAAGCTAGTGAAAACCTTACCGTTTATTTCTCTGGCCAGAACATTACCAATGAAACGGTGCATGTTTACGGCTTAACTAAACGTCAGGTGTTACAAGCTGTACAAGGTGGACCACGATACGACATTGGGATTCGCTATACTTTCCAATAGAATGCTTGGGGTTCAAGGAAAAAAAGCCGCTGAACAGCGGCTTTTTTTTACCTGCCGCTCAAATAGACTAGATGTCTCCTGGTGCACTTTTT
The DNA here is from genome assembly GCA_002335945.1 of Porticoccaceae bacterium UBA1989. Lineage (GTDB taxonomy): Bacteria > Pseudomonadota > Gammaproteobacteria > Pseudomonadales > Porticoccaceae > HTCC2207. The sequence continues at coordinate 5,796 of DDDD01000046.1, read as the reverse complement.
CACCTTTTAGTAGCGCACTTAGCGACCGGAAGCCGTACAACAAATATTAAAGGAATGTTGTTAAACTATGTCAGAGCAGCCCATCAATCGTGTTGTTGTCGTTGGCGGTGGCACCGCTGGATGGCTGACTGCAGCAGTTATTGCAGCCGCTAGACAGGCTAAAGAACCTAACCCGATATCACCACTATCCGTTACGCTACTTGAGTCCCCTGACATTCCGACCATCGGGGTCGGTGAGGGAACTTGGCCATCAATGCGTAGCACACTGCAGAAAATCGGCGTATCGGAAACAGATTTTTTCCGAGAGTGTACCGCAAGTTTCAAGCAAGGCACCTGGTTTCAAAACTGGCGGACGGATGACGGTGATCAATACACCCATCCTTTTTCACCGCCTGAAGGATACGAGCGCATCAATTTGTCAGAATATTGGGCGCCTTCCTCAGACCTTAACTTTGATGAATTCTCATCCTCGCAGGCAACGACGCTAAAGGCCCAGCTAGCACCGAAGCAAATCTCTACGCCGGAATATGCTGGCGTTCTTAATTACGGCTACCATCTCGATGCCGGCAAGTTCGCGGCCTTTTTGCAAAGTCACTGCATCAATAAGCTCAAGGTTACCCATAAAGTTGCAAATTTAGTTTCGGTTGTCTCGAAAGATAATGGCGATATCGATGCGGTTATTACGGACCGAGCCGATCAAATTAAAGGCGATCTGTTCATCGATTGCACCGGCAGTCGAGCACTTTTGATTGGCCAGCATTATCAAATCCCTTTCGAATCAAAGAAACATATTCTGTTCAATGATCGTGCAGTGGCCGCGCGCATTGACACCTCAGAAGCTAACTTACCTTTGGAATCGGCAACACTCTCAACCGCACAAGACGTCGGCTGGATATGGGATATCGGGCTCCCTGAGCGGCGCGGCATCGGGCATGTTTATGCAAGCGAGTATTGTCATGATGATCAAGCGATTGATCGACTTGATCAATATGCCAAGCATAACCTTACACCCGCTTACTCTGAGCAAATAGAACCTCGATTAATCAAATTTGACCCCGGTCATCGCACCGTCTTTTGGCACAGGAACTGTGTCGCGATTGGCATGGCTGCGGGCTTCATAGAACCTCTGGAAGCCTCCGCGTTGGTCATGGTAGAACTTTCTGCCGCTATGATCGCGGAGCAGATGCCGCCCACAAGGGCTGCGATGGATCCCATCGCAAGGCGGTTTAATAAAAAATTTCTGTATCGCTGGCGCTCGATTATCAATTTCCTGAAGCTGCATTACCTGCTCAGCGAGAGAACGAATCACCGATATTGGGTAGATCAACGCGCATCTAGCACCGTCCCGGACGATTTATTAGAACTCCTATCGATCTGGCAATACCAAACACCTTGGCACCGCGACCAAGCGCATGTCGATGAGCTGTTTCCGACCGCTAGCTATCAATACATTCTTTATGGAATGCAGTTCAAAACAATGCAGAATGATCATTATCGGCAGGACAATAAAGCCTCTGCCGAAGCAACGCTTAGTAAGCGCCAGGAATATACGACAAAACTATATCGCGCTTTGCCTGATCATCGCGATTTGATCGCAGCGATTGTGAAGCAAGGGTTGCCGAAATTTTAACAAATACAAATTGGATATATTGATGGCGAATTCAAGCATTCAAACGCTCAACGCAACAGACCACATGCCTTTAAGAGTCGTAACCGATTACGGGCACCAACTTGGGGATGGCATTGGTTATGCGATCACCTACCCTATAGAGTTTCGTGACATTCAAGCTTGTTATCCTATTTTATTCAGCAAGGACTCAAATACTGGCGCGTTTTTCCCTGTCGCGCTGCTAGGCACGCGGCCTGATGAAAATTTGTTTTTAGATAATAGCACCTGGAATGCACCCTATATTCCCGCCACAGTTAGAAGACACCCATTTTTAATATCATCGCCAGAGGACGACCGAGCTTCTACGGATCTTGTTATTCTTATCGATACGGCGCACCCAAAAGTGAACGCCGAGGCGGGGCAAGTATTGTTTGACGAAGCCGGTGCGCAAACCCCATTTTTGAAAGATGCGGCAGCGCTTCTCAATCAGATTCATTTTGGCTTAAGCCATAGCAAAGAATTTATGACCGCCCTATTGGAACACGATCTGCTGGAACCCATAACGATATCGTTCACCCTTGACGATGGCACAGACTGCAATCTTAATCAGTTTTACGGGATCGCCGAAGAACAACTTTTTAAACTTAGCGGCAAAGTGCTCGAGCAACTAAACCAAAATGGCTTTCTTCAACCCGCATATATGGCAATCGCTTCTATGTCTAGACTGCGAACCATTATTGAGGCCAAGAACAGGCAAATTAACGAGATGGCAGCACCTCGTTAAATGGACGTCAGGCAGATACCGCAAATCGACAAAACGGCCTTCGGATCCATCGCTTTAGATTCGCAAACGCCCGTGGTCATTAAAGGGCTCGTTGAAACTTGGCCTGCAGTCCAAGCAGGTTTAGAGTCTGACGCCGCCTTTTTCGGCTATCTATCTGATTTTGATTCAGGCCTAGCCTTTACCGCAATGAAGCTCGATCAGGCCCAAAAAGGAAGAATTTTTTATAACGAGGACCTGACCGCCTTTAATTTCAGCTACGAGCGAATCAATTTCGACACCTTCCGGTCAAAACTTGAACAAACTACGGTGAGTGGGGACACTTGGTATGCAGGCTCCATCAACCTGGAACGCTGGTTTCCGGGTTTTGACAAAAGCAATGATCTGTCGATTCACCGAGACGAACTCAAGAGCATATGGATTGGCAATCAAACCCGCATAGCCCCGCACTTTGATTTTCCGGCAAATCTCGCCTGCAATATTCAGGGTGAGCGGCGCGTCACCCTCTACCCACCAGAACAGCTTGAAAACCTTTACATCGGCCCCTTGGATTTCACCCCTGCGGGACAGCCAATTAGTCTTGTTGACAGCCTAGCGCCTGATTACGAGCGATTCCCCCGGTTTAAACTTGCAGAAGAGGCCGCATTCACCACAACATTACAACCTGGCGATGCCATCGTAATACCGTCAATGTGGTGGCATCAGGTCGAGGCAACAGCCGCGCTTAATGTCTTAGTCAACTATTGGTGGCGGGATAGTCCGGCCTTTCACGGATCTCCACTCAGCGCGCTGCAGCATGCATTACTTGGTTTTAGAGACCTTCCTCAGCACCAAAGAGCTGCATGGCGTAATTTAATCGAGTATTACGTTTTTAATGAAGATGACGCCCCATACTCACATATTCCTGATAACAGCCAAGGTGTTTTAAAACCTTTAACCGAAACCACGGCCACCGCGCTCCGCAAAACCTTACGAGAGCATTTAAAATAACCCTATCGGCAAGCAAAAGAAGCCTTATGAAAAAACAGAATGTAATCATCGTCGGCGGCGGCACAGCTGGCTGGATGTGCGCTGCAGCATTGTCCAAACTTATTGGCAATCGACTGAACATCACACTCGTTGAGTCCGAACAAATTGGTACCATCGGCGTTGGTGAAGCAACTGTGCCCACGTTTTTAACGCTTCATCGACTTTTGAAGATCGATGAGGCCGATTTTTTATCTAAAGTTCAAGGCACCATCAAACTGGGTATTTCTTTCGAAAATTGGCGGAAGATCGGACATCAATACATTCATTCATTTGGCTTCACTGGCCAAGGTTGTTGGGCTGCGGGCTTCCAGCACTTTTGGCTTAAGGGCAAGCAATTGGGCGTGAGCGAAGATTACGGCGACTACACGCCCGAACTTAAGGCTGCCAAGGAAAACAAATTTGGCTTCTTGAAAGAAGCGCCGTTGCACTACGCCTATCATATCGATGCCGGTCGCTATGCAACTTTTTTACGGCATCTTGCTGAACGCGAAGGTGTCACCCGGATTGAGGGGATTGTGCAAGAGGTAGGCCAGCGCGAGGATGGCGCGATCAAAGACATCGTGCTTGAATCTGGTCAGGTTATCGAAGGCGATTTTTTTGTCGACTGCACAGGGTTTGCTGGTTTACTGATCGAGAAAACCCTTAAAACAGAATTTGAGACTTGGCAGCACTGGCTCCCATGCGATCGAGCCATCGCCGTACAAACAGCAGCCACTGAAACGCCGATACCCTATACCCGATCAATCGCCCACGGATTCGGGTGGCAATGGCGAATTCCGTTGCAAGAAAGAGTTGGCAATGGGCTCGTTTTTAGCAGCGAGCATGTCAGCGATGACGAAGCCCAGGCAACGCTGATGAGCAACCTGTCTGGAGAAACCCTAATTGAGCCGCGGCTCATTCGGTTTAAAACAGGACAAAGGTGCCAACACTGGCGAAAAAACTGTGTTGCCATCGGGCTCTCAGCAGGTTTCTTAGAGCCGCTAGAATCGACCAGCATACATCTCATCCAACGGGCGATCATTCGACTAATGCAATTGTTTCCGCATGACGGCAACCAGGAATCAGAGCGAGATGAATTTAACCGACAAATGCGCGAGGAGTTCGAGCTTGTAAGAGACTTTATCATCCTGCACTACCATGCAACGGAAAGAGACGACAGTCGGTTCTGGCAGCACGTTTCGAGTATGGCCATACCTGAAACCCTCAAGCAAAAAATTAATTTGTTTAGACAAACCGGTAATATTTTTCAAAATGTTGCCGATGTCTTTGGCGAGAACAGCTGGAGCCAGGTTATGCTCGGCCAAGGAATCATGCCCGCGGCGTATCACCCGATCGTCGACATGATGGATGATACGGAGTTGGCCAACTTTCTCCGTCATCATCAACAGCGAGTTGATCAAATTGTTTCTAGCCTTCCCGCTCACGAGACATTTTTGCGTCAATACTGTTCAAGTCGCTGAAACCAAAGACCTTCTGAACCAAGAACATCCTAGCTAATATCCGGCCCAACCGCCCCGGATCAATCAACCCTCGAGTTCAAGCTCATTGGCGCAGGGTTGATTGTCTCTGCGCTGGCCAACCAGCGAACAAAAAAAAACGGCCGAAGCCGTTTTTTTTATTCCCGAGACCTTATTCAAAATACCAGTTATCAAAATAGATCGTACCGCTGCCATCCACTTTAAACTGATCTACCTGCGTCAAATCAACCCCATCGAACGTTGTCAAAGGAATATCCACGCTCACCCACTGTCTTTTCATAGACGTATCAAAGGTATAGGCAACCTCAACCGCATCGCCGCCAGTGATATCACCACTGTTAATCAAGAAGAACCGTAGTGCATCCGAATCAGCTGTCCAAAAGTCGATATGCAGACTTGTGTACCCAGAAACATCGAGTGCGGGTGACAGGATCGTTCCCTGATAGTTCAGATTGCCGTATTTCAAAACGCTCTCACCAGCTATCGTCTCAACGGAAACCAACGTCGCCTGCCCCCAATTAGGATTCACGTTTGTTCCTGCCACATCTTCGAACTTATCACTGAAGATTGACAAAACGCTTCCAGCCTCGGCAGTTGGCGCACTGGCGACTGCACTCGGCGCGGTTGCGCACTCTTTGCAAAAATACCAATTATCAAAGAATATCGTCCCAGTACCGTCGACTTTAAACTGATCAACTTGCGTTAAATCAACCCCATCGAACGCTGTCAAAGGAATATCCACGCTGACCCACTGCCCTTTCATGCTGGTGTCGAAAGTATAAGCCACCTCAACCGCATCACCGCCGGTGATATCGCCACTGTTAATCAGGAAAAATCTCAAGGATTCTGCATCGGCTGTCCAAAAGTCGATGTGAAGCGTTTCGTACCCAGAAACATCA
>DDDD01000163.1:1110-4346 GCA_002335945.1 Porticoccaceae bacterium UBA1989 | reverse complement strand
TCTGGCCCATTGGGCATGGCAGAAAAAGAAGACGAGATCCAAATTGCTATTCGTTACCGTTTCTAAATTGACGGTTTAGCAAAAACATTGTGAAGGATGAAGCAGCAGGGACGCTGATAAATTGCTAATTGCCAACCATCATCCAGATTTGTGTGATGGGTTAAGGAGAAAACTATGAACTATAAGACACTAATAAAAATGACGATTGCCGCCGCACTGCTGCCAGTTATGTCAGTATCAGCGACCCCGGTTGACGATTCGTTTTACCCTTATAACAACAGCACGCCGACTTATTCTGGATTGACGCCAGGTATGACGTTGACGGCAAATAATATTAGCCAATTCCCGGGCGTTATCGATCCAGAAATGGCGGCTGCTATTGCAGCTGGAGATGTGGAGATCAAGGTAGGTAAAACTACCTCATTCGATTTGCATCCAAACTACGTAAAAGCAACCCGAGAAAATGCTGGTAATGTGAAGCTGGGTGAACAAGTCGGTGAAATTAATGGTTGGGTTGCAGGGCGTCCGTTTACAGAAGAGCCTGCACAAGATGATCCTCGCGCAGGGGAAAAGTTAGCCTGGAACTATAAGTATGGTTACAACTGGGGCGACAATGCGGCGATCTATCCGTTCTATTGGAAGTACCGCAACATGGAGAGTGGTGAGGTAGAGCGAACCCTAAAGTTTAATTTTCACTTTTTGAATTACCAAGGACGAGTCAACCAGGAGCCGCTACCAAATATTGAGCCCAACCCTTCAAACCTCTATCGCTCAATCTATGTTCAAGTGTTGGCTCCCTATGATGTAAAGAACACCCAATTACTGATCCAGCGTAACGCTGACGATCTAAAACGTGATAACGCTTGGCTTTACCTCGGCTTCCAGCGTCGCGTGCGTCGTCTGGCGACCGGGCAGGTGACCGATGCATTCCTTGGGTCAGATATTATGATTGAGGATTTCGAAGGTTATAACGGCCGTGTCTCCGATATGAAGTGGAACTTTATTGAGACTAAAAATGTCCTGCTGCCTTTTTACAATCACAACGATATGGCTCTTGATACAGAGACCCATCAAGACAGTGACGGCTACCAAGTGGCAGCGTTTTCTGGCAAGGGTGGATGCTACCCCGATGTTGAGTGGCAGTTGCGTAAAGCCTATGTCGTGGAGGCGGTCCCATTGGACAGCAATCACCCTATGAGCAAGCGCGTCTTCTATATGGACGCACAGACTTTCACCATTCCGCGCACTAATATTTATGACCGTGCTGGCAACCTGTGGAAAAAATGGATTATTGGTCAGGCCCACCCAGACCACCATCTGCCCCAAAATAAAGGGTCAGGAGTTTCTATTGATGACGCCTTTGCTATGGTGGATATACAGGCCAACCACTGCACTACTGGCCAGTTTAAGGGGCAAGTGGATCCAAGTCTGACGCCAACATCGCTCTTTACGCCACAGAATATGCGTGCAACTGGGCGGTAATTACTTAACTTATTTCGTTCGATACTTTACGCCGGCCATGGGCCGGCGTTTTTTTTCAATCGGTAATTCAATCCAACAGATGGTGGACGTTGTTTGCACAAGCCTCTAGACTGGATGAAAAAATACAAATGCAGATCGATGTACTATCAATAACGCAGGTTTAGTATGGACAGTGATGCACCTAAATTAGATTTAAGCCAAGTGACTCCGCACATCGCTTTTTCCAGTGAGGAGGGCAAAGTCTGGCTCAATGAGCAGCGCGTCATGTTGTTCTCGCAAGCTGCTCTGGGCAAGTTCCGCAAGGAAGTCTACGACACCATTGGGCAAGAACGCTGCAAGTCGTTTTTTCTGCGCCTGGGTTATCAGCTAGGGATACTCGACGGTGAATTGGCGCGCAGCAGTGGTGCGGAAATGTCGATCAAAGATCGCTTTAATTTGGGTCCGGAATTACATGCTCTGCGCGGTATGGTGCTGCCGGAATTGCAACGCCTGGTTGTCAGTGAGAAAGGTGGTGAATTCATCTGCGAAGTAGTCTGGTTCAACTCCTATGAGGTGGAGATCTGCGCCAACGAAATGGGGCCGATGGATGAGCCTGGCTGTTGGAATCTAACGGGTTACGCCAGTGGTTACAGTTCGTCGCTGTTGCAACGAGAGATATTTTTTCAGGAGTTGGAGTGCCGTAGTTGTGGTGGTGAGCGCTGCTTCGCTGTAGGCAAGCCTGCAGCAGAATGGGACAATTATGAACAGCTCAAGCGTTACTACCAATCCGACCCTTTACTCGAAGAATTAAGCAAATTGCAGACGACAGTGGAGGCGCTCAAAGAATCCCTCAATGAGGGAGATAAACTGCCTAACATTGTTGGTTCATCGAAACCTTTTAAACACGCACTGGAAATGGTGACTAAAGCCTCAGACAGTAAAGTATCTGTATTGCTGTTGGGAGAAACTGGAGTCGGCAAAGAGGTGCTGGCGCGTGCAGTACATATCACCAGCGATCGTGCCGATAAACCTTTTATCGCAGTGAACTGCGCTGCAATACCCCCCGACTTGATAGAGTCTGAACTCTTCGGCGTGGAAAAGGGTGCCTATACGGGTGCCAATCAGTCGCGGATGGGGCGCTTTGAGCGCGCCGACAAGGGCACTATCATGCTCGATGAGGTAATTGAACTTACGCCTCGCGCGCAGGCAACGTTATTGCGTGTGTTGCAAGAGAGCGAGTTTGAGCGAGTGGGAGACAACAAGGTCCGTAAGATTGATGTCCGCGTCGTCGCCGCTACCAATGAGGATTTAAGTGTTGCCGTGGAGCAGGGACGATTTCGCGCTGACCTTTACTACCGTTTAAGTGCTTATCCCATCAATATTCCACCGCTGCGTGAGCGAAAAGAAGATATCCCTCTCTTTGTTACGCATTTTTTGGAGAAATACCGAGCTCTTTACAACAAAAATGTGCTCGGTATTACTGATCGTGGTATGGAAATGTTATGTGGTTATAGGTGGCCGGGCAATATTCGAGAGCTGGAAAATGTGGTTGAGCGGGCTGTCATTTTGGCCGATATCAATGGTGTTATTAGTATGGAGTCCATGTTCCCAGAAAGTGCTCTACGACCTTCAGAAGCTAAGGTGCTAGACCCCGCAGGTAAACTGCAAAATCAGATATTCCCGGAGGGAGTTGACGCTAATGAGTTAGTCGATTCTCTCCTCTCCTCGGGCTTTGAGCTAGAGAAGTTTGAAAAAACGATGTTAACCTCGGCGCT
>DDDD01000163.1:0-978 GCA_002335945.1 Porticoccaceae bacterium UBA1989 | reverse complement strand
TTTTTAATCGAAAAAAATTGCTGGGGCAGTCGTGACAAAATAGGGTTGTTGTCGGTGATAGTCGAACCACCTCTGCAGCTCCGGGAACTCTCTGCTTTGGTGTAAGCCATAGGCACTAGCGAGTGCGAATCTAGGTAACAATGCACATTCAGCGAGGCTAAAGCTGCTGAAAAAAACTGGGTGAAAAGGGTCACTCGGTTCAAAATGGTTACTCAACCATGCAAGGCAGTCTCTCCATTTCCGTTTACTTTGTTCAATAGCGTCCATATCCCACTGCGAGCTGGGGCGGCCTCTCTGAGTAAATATGGCATCGCGTATCGCAGGACCAATAACTGTGTCCGAGTAGTGGTTTAGTGTTGCTATGTGCTCTCGCTCTTGAGGGCTCATACCCAGCACTGTTGGCTTGGGCTGCCAACACTCTAAGGTTTCGATGATAACGGAAGATTCAGAGATTAACTCTCCGTTACTCGTTAGCAAGGGTACTTTACCATTGGGTGACAATGCCAAAAAGTCGGCTGGCTTATTCTCGGTGTCAATCGTAATATGCTCTACTTCCAGTGCTTTTATCGCTAGGGCTAACCTGACTTTCCAGCAGAACGGACACTCGTCTTTATCGTAAAGTATGGCTGAAGATTGACGCAATTTAATTCCCCCGCTTCATCATAAAGAGCATTAAAAAGTGAAGCTGTCTTAAATATTGTCTGAAAAACTCTTTAATTTTATGATATCGCATAATCAGCCTTTGGAGTAGGCTCTCAAGGGGAAGTCCAGTTTATTATTTTATAATTAGCCTTAATAACTCGCCACTTCGTTGGTAAATATACCTTCATCAGGCACCACACCTAACCCTGCACCCTCAGGTAATTTAATGTGGCCGCCGTTAATTTTTATGCCGTTATTGGAGTCATAGTGCCCTTCGATATAGGGTTGAGCTAACCAGGTTCCTTCGAAAAGGGATGGTTTAATCGTGGCGCCAAT
>DDDD01000164.1 GCA_002335945.1 Porticoccaceae bacterium UBA1989 | reverse complement strand
AATACCTTTAAATACAATTTTGGGCTTAGCTTAAATTAAAGCTCTTGCGCCATTACGCTGCGCACCGACTGATCAAAAATGTTCACAATATTGTCAATATCCTGAGTGGTGCAAATCAGTGGTGGTGAAAAAGCCATGGAATCCAATGAAGGTAGTGGTCTTGAAATCAATCCATTTTGGTAACACTGCTGTGCCACTTTGGCGGAAATTTTTGTCGATTTATCAAAGAATGTTTTGGTGTTTTTATTTTTTACTAACTGTACAGCGGCGATCATGCCAACACCGCGCACCTCGGCAACAAACTCGTCATTAGCAAAGCGTTGATTTAATTGTTGATGGAAATAAGCACCCACATTAGCGGCGTTATCCACGAGATTTTCGTTTTCGATAATATCTAAATTGGCCATGGCAACAGCAGCGCCAATGGGATGACCCGCGTAGGTATAACCATGGGCAAAGTTGCCATACTTAACCGAGCCCTGTTTCAGTAACTGCCATATTTCATCGGAAATAAAAGTGGCTGAAAAAGGAAAGTAGCCACTGGTTAGGGCTTTAGCCGTAGTCATCATGTCGGGCTTAAGGTCGTACATTTCACTGCCAAACCATTTTCCTAAACGGCCATAACCACAGACCACTTCATCGACAATAAATAATATGTCATAGCGTTTAAGCACTTTCTGGATAGCGGCAAAATAACCTTCAGGTGGGGGAACAACGCCACCAGCACCCAACACTGGCTCAGCGATAAAAGCGGCCACTGTATCTGCACCTTCATGAATGATCATCTCTTCTAACTGCTGTGCACGACGAGCAGAAAACTGCAACTGGGTCTCGCCCTCTAAACCGTGACGAAAGAAATCAGGAGATTCTGTATGAAGAATATTATTGATGGGTAGATCGAAAGCAGTATGGAATGAGGGCAAACCGGTAAGGCTAGCCGTAGCCAAAGAGGTGCCATGATAGGCTTGCCAGCGAGAAATGATTTTTTTCTTCTGTGGCTTATTTTGAATATTGTTGATGTACCAAACAATCTTGATGAGGCTGTCGTTGCCATCGGATCCACCAGTACCGAAAAATACCTTTGATAAACCCTCCGGTGCTTTTTCCAACAGGCGTTCGGCCAACTCTATTTGCGGCCGGTTAGACATGCCTGAAAACGTATGATAATAACTCAGCTCCATGGCGGCTTTTTGCATGGCCTCGGCCAACTCTTCCCGCCCGTAACCCACATTGACACACCAGAGTCCGGCGACAGCGTCGATCAACTGCTGACCAGACTGATCGCGCAGGTAGATGCCCTTTCCTGACTCAATAATTTTTGAACCATTGCGGGAAAAATCGTCGGCGTTGGTTGCCGGATGCAAAATGCTGTTGGCATCGATTTCAGTTAAGTTTTTCATGGCAATTCACCTTCCAGTGTCAGTTGCAGCCACGGTGGGTTTGCCTCATCTAAATAGTAGGCAGACGCCAGCGCTTAAGTTTGGAAGATGTTAGAGGCATAGGCAGCTAAGCGATATAGCAATAGTTTGCAAGATATGCTGGCATATTTGACATATTGCGGGGCTAGAATGTCAATTATGACAATAGTCAGTCATAATCTCCTTCTGCCAATAACCGCAAGCTGAAACCATGGACAATAAAGACCGCTCGGTGAGCTACGACTCACTGGACCGAGACCTTATCTCACTGCTGCGCACCGATGCGCGGGCGCCCATTTCACAGTTGGCCCAGACGCTAAAAGTCTCTCGCGGGACAGTACAAAACCGACTGGATCGGTTGATCTCAAGTGGGGCTATTATTGGCTTTACCATCAGAGCCAGCACCAGTGTCGATGACGGAGCTATTCGCGCGATTATGTTGATTGAAGTGACCGGTAAATCCACCTCTAAAATCATCAGTAAATTGCGCGGCCTGCCGGAATTACAAAAGGTCCATACCACCAATGGCGCTTGGGATTTGGTGGCTGAAATTCAAGCTTCGAGCTTGGCGGAATTCGATAAGGTATTGAGAGAGGTACGATTGATCGATGGTATTGCTAATAGTGAAACCAGTATTTTGTTGAGTACTGTGTAGGTTTTTGGCGCTGGCATTTTCAGGTTAGGAGTTTTAGGCTAGCGCCGTCCGCCAATGCACTTCAATCGGAAAGGGCACAGCGGACGCTCTGATTACAGCCTAAAACGTTATTCTGCGGTGTCTACTTTTTAGCACTCACTCTTATCAACTTGCCGTCTTCACCGTCTGTAACCAGTATCAAACTGCCATCTGGCGCAGAGACAATGTTGCGAATTCTACCGAATTCAGTGAACAACGTTTCTTCCTCAACGACTTGCTTATCCTGCATTTTGAGACGCCGAACATCCCCAGGAACTAACGCCGAGATAAACAGGTTGCCCTGCCAATGGGGAAACATGTCGCCGCGGTAAAGAATCATCCCAGAGGGGGCAATTGAGGGATCCCAATACTTCAGTGGTTGCTCCATATCTGGATGCTCAGTGAAGGGCGAAATCATCGCGCCACTGTAATCCACACCATAGGTGATTGCCGGCCAACCATAGTTTTTACCCGGTAATACCAGATTCAGTTCATCGCCACCCTGAGGACCATGCTCGTGCTCATAGACAGTGCCATCATCAGCAATCACTAGGCCCTGAAGATTTCTGTGCCCGTATGACCATATTTCTGGCAGTGCGTTTGGCCTGTTTGTGAACGGATTATCCTCGGGAATACTGCCGTCAGTATTGATCCGCACTATCTTGCCAAAGTGGTTATCTAAAGCCTGTGCCTGCTCGCGATAGTTAAACCCGTCCCCGGAGGTAACCAGCAGCGTCCCATCAGCCAAAAATGCCAGCCGAGCACCATAGTGTGCCGCTGTCCTGCGCGGAGGATCAGACTGAAAGAGGGTTTTATGATCCACAAGCACATTGCCCTCAAGGCGCGCTTGGATAACGTTGAGTTGATTCAGCTTTGGCTTGTCAGTATCAGGCGCTGAAAATGATAAGTAGATAAGGCTATTATCCGCGAAGTTCGGATCTACCAGCACTTCAGATAGCCCTCCCTGCCCGGCGAATAAAACCTCTGGCACACCCATAATAGGTCTGGGATTTAATCGTCCGTTGGACACCCGCCGTAAGTCTCCCGACAGTTCGGTAACCAACATTTCATCGGCGGAAATAAACGTCACACTCCAGGGATGATTTAAACCCTCGGCAAGAATTTCGGTCTCGACTTCAGTTTCAATGGCAAGGCTCTCGTCACTACTAAAAACCGAGCCACTGCAAAGCACCAAGCTCACACATAACATTGGCAAATTAGTGAATTTCATTGGAATCCCCTTGTTGTGGGTGGCTACCGAAATAATATCCAGCAATCATGCCCGCCACAACAAGATAGGCCTTGCCAGCCACTGTCCGAGCGCCAGCAATTAAGTCTAAGTTATAAAAGGCCAGTGGCATTAAGGCGACAATGGCCAAGAGTGCTGCACCCCCGGCCAGGGCATAAAGATAGGGCTTTTTGATCGAACTCCAGATGGCAATAATTCGCGCCGTGATAAAGGCGATGAGTAGGCCGACGAAGATCAAGCCAATGACGGGAAAGGCGCCTCTAGAATTCATGTCCACTAAGTCTGTGGCCATGGCCGACAGAACAACCTGCATATCCACAGGCATATTGATGCTTTGCAGCCAGATCAGATTGGTTGCAGTGGTCTGGGTTACCACTAAAAATGTGGCGATTATCAGGGATATCAAAAACGTCTGTATCTGTTTGATCATCTTGTGCTGCCATTGACGATAAAGTGAATGTGGATCATTGCCAGTTTACGCTGTTATTTCAACCTATAAATAATCTTTAATCATCTCGCCATTGCCCTGTTGCCCTTAAATAATCGACGAGGCCGCTCACTGCGGTCATGCTAGCGAGCGAATGGGAGACATTGTTGGGCGCCAACGTCAGCCACATTAAATTACCTGAGGGTGCGGGGTTTGGCGTGGTGCCTGATGGAGGGGTATTTACTAACGAAGTGGCCAGTTATTAACTGGCTAATTATAAAATAATAAACTGGACCTCCCTTCAAGAGCCTACTCCAAAGGCTGATTATGCGATATCATTAATTTAAAGAGTTTTTCAGACAATATTTAAGACAGTTTCACTTTTTAATACTCATTTATAATGAACCGGGGGAATTAAATTGCGTCAATCTTCAGCCATACTTTACGATAAAGATGAGTGTCCGTTCTGCTGGAAAGTCAGGTTAGCCCTAGCGATAAAAGCGCTGGAAGTAGAGCACATTACGATTGATACCGAGAATAAGCCTGCCGACTTTTTGGCATTGTCACCCAATGGTAAAGTACCCCTGCTAACGAGTAATGGAGAGTTAATCTCTGAATCTTCCGTTATCATCGAAACCTTAGAATGTTGGCAACCCAAGCCAACACTCCTGGGTATGAGCCCTCAAGAGCGAGAGCGCATAGCAACACTAAACCACTACTCGGACACAGTTATTGGTCCTGCGATACGCGATGCCATATTTACTCAGAGAGGCCGCCCCAGCTCGCAGTGGGATATGGACGCTATTGAACAAAGTAAACGAAAATGGAGAGACTGCCTTGCATGGTTGAATAACCATTTTGAACCGAGTGACTCTTTGCACCCAGTTTTTTTCAGCAGCTTTAGCCTCGCTGAATGTGCGTTGTTACCTAGATTCGCACTCGCTAGTGCCTATGGTTTACACCAAAGCAGAGAGTTCCCAGAGCTGCACAGGTGGTTCGACTATCACCGACAAAACCCCTATTTTGTCACGACTGCCCCAGCAATTTTTTCCGATTAAAAAAACAATACATCTCAAGACGTAGGTTGCTTTAGCGAACTGGCTGCGACCATCGATTTCAGTAATCTGATATTTTTTTTATAAAAAAATTAAGTACTACTCATTCTTGGATTTTTGTAGGCCCTAAGTACAGGGAGCCTCACTGAGCAGTCATTTTTTTCATCCGATAAGCAAAAGCGGGACGACTTAGGCCAACTAATCTCGCCGCTTTAGAGATATTGCCCTGGGTTTTTTGCAGCGCCGAGTTTAACATCGTTTTTTCAAACTTCTCTAGCTCAAAGCCCGAGGAAAGAAGAGAATCGACTAACTCATTAGCGTCAACCCCCTCTGGGAATATCTGATTTTGCAGTTTGCCTGCAGGGTCTAGCACCTTAGCTTCTGAAGGTCGTAGAGCACTTTCTGGGAACATGGACTCCACACTAATAACGCCATTGATATCGGCCAAAATGACAGCCCGCTCAACCACATTTTCAAGCTCTCGAATATTGCCCGGCCACCTATAACTACATAACATTTCCATACCAAGATCAGAAATTCCGAGTACATTTTTGTTGTAGAGAGCTCGGTATTTCTCTAAAAAATGCGTAACAAAGAGAGGGATATCTTCTTTTCGCTCACGCAGCGGTGGAATATTGATAGGATAAGCACTTAAGCGGTAGTAAAGGTCAGCGCGAAATCGTCCCTGCTCCACGGCAACACTTAAATCCTCATTGGTAGCGGCGACGACGCGGACATCAATCTTACGGACCTTGTTGTCTCCCACTCGTTCAAACTCGCTCTCTTGCAACACACGCAATAACGTTGCCTGCGCGCGAGGCGTAAGCTCAATTACCTCATCGAGCATGATAGTACCCTTGTCGGCGCGCTCAAAGCGCCCCATACGCGACTGATTGGCACCCGTATAGGCACCCTTTTCCACGCCGAAAAGTTCAGACTCTATCAAGTCGGGGGGTATTGCTGCGCAGTTCACTGCGATAAAAGGTTTATCGGCACGATCGCTGGTGATATGTACTGCACGCGCCAGCACCTCTTTGCCGACTCCAGTTTCTCCCAACAGCAATACAGATACTTTACTGTCTGAGGCTTTAGTCACCATTTCCAGTGCGTGTTTAAAAGGTTTTGATGAGCCAACAATGTTAGGTAGTTTATCTCCCTCATTGAGGGATTCTTTGAGCGCCTCCACTGTCGTCTGCAATTTGCTTAATTCTTCGAGTAAAGGGTCGGATTGGTAGTAACGCTTGAGCTGTTCATAATTGTCCCATTCTTCTGCAGGCTTGCCTACAGCGAAGCAGCGCTCACCACCACAACTACGGCACTCCAACTCCTGAAAAAATATCTCTCGCTGCAACAGCGACGAACTGTAACCACTGGCGTAACCCGTTAGATTCCAACAGCCAGGCTCATCCATCGGCCCCATTTCGTTGGCGCAGATCTCCACCTCATAGGAGTTGAACCAGACTACTTCGCAGATGAATTCACCGCCTTTCTCGCTGACAACCAGGCGTTGTAATTCCGGCAGCACCATACCGCGCAGGGCATGCAATTCCGGACCCAAATTAAAGCGATCTTTGATCGACATTTCCGCACCACTGCTGCGCGCCAATTCACCGTCGAGTATCCCTAGCTGATAACCCAGGCGCAGAAAAAACGACTTGCAGCGTTCTTTCCCAATCGTGTCGAAGACTTCCTTGCGGAACTTGCCCAGAGCAGCTTGCGAGAACAATATGACTCGCTGCTCATTGAGCCAGACTTTGCCCTCCTCACTGGAAAAAGCAATGTGCGGAGTCACTTGGCTTACATCTAATTTAGGTGGATCACTGTCCATACTAAACCTGCGTTATTGGTAGTACATCGATCTGCATTTGTATTTTTTCATCCAGTCTAGAGGCTTGCGCATACAACGTCCACCATCTGTTGAATTGAATTACCAATAGCAAAAAAAACGCCGGCCCATGGCCGGCGTAAAGTATCAAACAAAATATGTTAAGTAATTACCGCCCAGTTGCACGCATATTCTGTGGCGTAAAGAGCGATGTTGGCGTCAGACTTGGATCCACTTGCCCCTTAAACTGGCCAGTAGTGCAGTGGTTGGCCTGTATATCCACCATTGCAAAGGCGTCATCAATAGAGACTCCTGAACCTTTGTTTTTTGGCAAGTGATGGTCTGGATGAGCCTGGCCAATAATCCATTTTTTCCACAGGTTGCCAGCACGGTCATAAATATTAGTCCGCGGAATGGTGAAAGTCTGTGCGTCCATATAGAAGACACGCTTGCTCATAGGGTGATTGCTATCCAATGGGACTGCCTCCACCACATAGGCCTTACGCAACTGCCATTCGACATCAGGGTAGCATCCACCCTTGCCAGAGAACGCTGCTACTTGGAAGCCGTCACTGTCATTATGGGTCTCTGTATCAAGCTCCATATCGTTATGATTGTAAAAAGGTAGCAGGACATTCTTAGTTTCAATAAAGTTCCACTTCATATCCGAGACACGACCGTTATAACCCTCAAAATCCTCAATCATAATATCTGATCCTAGGAATGCATCGGTCACCTGCCCAGTCGCGAGACGACGCACACGACGCTGGAAGCCTAGGTAAAGCCAAGCGTTATCACGTTTAAGATCATCAGCGTTACGCTGGATAAGCAACTGAGTGTTTTTTACATCATAGGGAGCTAACACTTGAAGATAAATTGAGCGAAAGAGGTTTGAAGGGTTAGGCTCAATATTTGGTAGCGGCTCCTGGTTGACTCGTCCTTGGTAATTCAAAAAGTGAAAATTAAACTTTAGGGTTCGCTCTACCGCACCGCTCTCCATGTTGCGGTACTTCCAATAGAACGGATAGATCGCCGCATTGTCGCCCCAGTTGTAGCCATACTTATAGTTCCAAGCTAGCTTTTCGCCGGCGCGCGGATCGTCTTGTGCCGGCTCGTTAACAAATGGCCTGCCAGCAACCCAACCATTAATTTCGCCGACTTGTTCACCCAATTTCACATTACCAGTATTTTCACGAGTCGCTTTCACATAGTTGGGGTGCAAATCGAATGAGGTGGTTTTGCCCACTTTGATCTGCACATCTCCAGCTGCAATAGCCGCCGCCATTTCCGAGTCAATGACACCTGGAAATTGGCCTATGTTGTCTGCAGTCAAAGTCATACCGGGGGTCAACCCAGGATAATTCGGCGTGCTCTCGTTATACGGGTAAAAAGAGTCATCAACCGGACTCGCTGATACTGACATGGCTGGCAGCAACGCAGCGGCAATCGTCATTTTTATTAGTGTCTTATAGTTCATAGTTTTCTCCTTGACCCACCACACAGATATGGATAGCGGGTATCAATTAGCAATTTATCAGCGTCCCTGCTGCTTCATCCTTCACAATGTTTTTGCTAAACCGTCAATTTAGAAACGGTAACGAATAGCAATTTGGATCTCGTCTTCTTTTTCTGCCATGCCCAATGGGCCAGAACGAAAGCGTCCGAGCGGTTCGAAACCAGTCAGGCCTGCTGAGCCTGAGGTTAAACCATCGGCACCATGCTCTGGCAAAGCGGGGATAGACGTGGTGAACGGTCCAAAGGGATTACATAAGCGACAGTCGTCAAACTTATGGTCGCTACCACCGGTTTTGTAATTGCCGGTCAACACTAGCTGCCAATTATCACTAATTAACCAATCGATAGAGGGCGATATCACTGTCGCGCCAGCGCGGAAGTCATGCGCCATAATCACCTGAGGGCTTAACCGATCATTCATCCACCAACCTTTGACCAATAGCGTAGCAATGTGATTCTTCTCCCAATCAGGCATACCTACTTTGCCCAAAGTCGCTTGACCTAGTTCATGGTCGAGTAAATGCTGACCAAAGATTTGACCTGAAATCAAGAAGGCACGATCTTTATTGATCGAGCGGATAAAGAAATTTTTGTCTGCACCAACGACAAAGCGCACCACATCCGACTCCGAGTAGAGTTCAGGGCGCAGGGTATTGGCAAACTCTTCACCCTGAGTGCCCGCTATCTCTACACGAAATACAGTATCAATAGCCTGCGAATAGTAATCCACCGAAGCGCCAA
>DDDD01000176.1:31720-33980 GCA_002335945.1 Porticoccaceae bacterium UBA1989 | reverse complement strand
ATAACCCATAACGCCGCCGACAAATGGATGAACTGACATCCCAGAGTCTATGTCGAGCATTGGCGCCAGTAACTGCTGTACCAAAGTAAATGGATCCTCTGTACTGGTATGAGAACCTTCACTGTCGGTGATGGTAGATAGCTCGCCGCGAGTTTCAATTAGCGCATCTGGGCTGGCTGAAATAATATCAAATCGACCCTGTAAGCTGCGAGGTTTCCCACTGTCTAACCAGATCGCATCGGGCAGGTCGCGAAGGACTGCAAACAGGTTTTCACTGTCAGGCCGATAAGGAATATCTTGAAGGGTAATACTGTGCATAGATGGCGTAACCATAGGCGTTAAAGCGCTATTTCGCAATGGTCTAATGCGGCGATCAATGTTTTAATTACGCCTTCTAAAAGACCCCGGTAGGAACGGCCCATAATGCTAAAAATACGTATTGCAGAAAAGTCAGATGCACCCTTACTCAGTGGCCATAACTGTGCGATGGCACTGGAAACCGAAAATAAGGTACTGGATCCCCAGGCGGCAATACTGGGCGTAGAAGGGCTGTTTGAACGACCACAATTTGGTTTCTATCTGGTGGCTGAGGTTGATGGATTACCTGCTGCAACATTGATGGTGACTTATGAGTGGTCTGACTGGCGCAATGGGTTATTTTGGTGGATCCAGTCCGTGTATGTGAAAGCAGAGTTTCGGCGTCAGGGACTTTACAGTTCTATGTATGAAGAACTAAAGCGCATGGCCGCGGCGCAAGAAACGCCGGTCTGTGGTTTTAGACTGTATGCTGAAACAGAAAACCACAGTGCTCAGGCGACCTACAACAATAGTGGCATGCATGCCTGTGACTATATAATGTTTGAAGAGGCTACAGCGTAATCCTGTGTGAAGAGGCCACGGCGTAATTAGTAACCGAAGATCGGTTTACACCAAAAACTCAACCAGATGAAAGGCCAAAAAAGCCGCCACATAGGCAAAGATGCTGTAGCTAATAAATAGCTGAGTTGGCAGTCGCCAGGACCCAGTCTCTTTGGCGAGAACAGCCAGAGTCGAAACACATTGCAGTGCAATGGCGAAAAAGACTAGCAGAGCCACACCAGAACCTATAGGCAGGCCACTGTCTTGAATCTGCTGACTGAGGGACACAAAGTTTTCTTCAGCTCCCTCAATACCAAACAGGGTTCCCAATGTACCCACAAACACCTCGCGAGCCAGAAACGAGGTGAGAATAGCAACGCCATATTTCCAGTCCAAACCAAAGGGTGTAAAGACAGGTTCAATCCACTGCCCCATAGTACCCAGCCAAGAATCCCCCAATGAGGCACCCTGATTGGGGAAGTATCCCAGGAACCAAATCACCACCGTGACGCTAAAAATAATCTTACCGGCCTTGGTAACAAAGTGCTTGCTGCGATTGAACGCATTACGCAGTAGGGGCCGCCATGAGGGCAATCTGTAGGGCGGCATCTCAAGTACAAAGGGTAGGTCCGAACGCAGTTCAGCATTGCTCCGCGACACCACTGCCGTAACCAGCAGTGCGCAGACAATGCCAAACACATAGATGCCAAACATAGCTAAACCCTGCCAGCCAACGAGTCCGCCCAATGCTTTTTGTGCGGGAATAAAGGCAGCAATCAGTAAGGTATATACCGGTAGGCGGGCAGAGCAGGGCATTAGAGGAATCGCCAGATAAGTCAGCCAGCGTTTGCGCGGTGAATCCACTGTGCGTGCGGCATAGATGCCGGGGATGGCACAGGCAACACTAGAGAGCATGGGGATAAAACTCTTGCCGGTAAGGCCGAATACACGCAGTGGCTTGTGGCAGATCACTGCAGCGCGGGCTAAATAACCGCTGTCTTCCAGCATACCGACAACCAGTGTGAGCACAAATATCTGGGGTACAAAAACAAGAAAGGCACCAATACCACCAAACATCGCATCGGCGATAAAGTCGCTGGCCATGCCCTCGGGAACTCTGGCCAAAACAAAGTCAGCAGTGACTTGAATAATGGTCTCAACGCCATCCATCACTGGGGAAGCCCAGGTAAAGATTGATTGAAAAAGCAGGTACATAATTACAAAGAAACTTAGGCCTCCAAACCAAGAGTGCAGAAAAAAACTGTCCAGTTTGGTTTGGGTATTGATTAGCAAGTCGCCCTTGGGGCCATACGTATTGGCTAACTGCTGTGCCTGCCGATGGATCAATGAATCATCGCTGGCAATAATATCACCGGCAATAGCATAGGCTTCTGTTGGCGCT
>DDDD01000176.1:21153-31670 GCA_002335945.1 Porticoccaceae bacterium UBA1989 | reverse complement strand
ATCCAGCTGCATTTTGTGCTGTTCAAGCACATCGGTCATATTGGCGGCGATTAGCAGAGGTTTGTTGTAGCGACGACAGGCCTCTATTACCTGTAGGGCAAAAATTAGACCCTTTTCTAATCTTGTGGTATCAACGACACAGATAACGGCATCGAGATGATCGGCATCCATTGCCTTGTAGAACGCTTCTACAGCCAGCTTTTCTTCACCAGAAATAGTCTGCAATGAATAAACACCGGGGAAATCAAGATATTCGGTACTGCTATCGGCGAGGCTTTTACCAGAGCTGATGTCGACAGTAATGCCGGGGAAGTTGGCGACCTTTTGGTTTAATCCAGTTAAACGATTAAACAGCAGGCTCTTGCCGGAGTTAGGGCTGCCAATTAATGCAATTTTGGACAGAGAAGGAAGAGTACTTGAGGTAGACATAGGCTGGGCCCGGGGGGCTAAGCGACTTCGATCATCGAGGCTATGCTATCGTCCAGAGAATAGACGGTATTGTTAACACGGTAGAGTTTAGGGGCACCAAGGCTAGGGGCCATAACACAGGCAATTGACTCACCGGGATGAAAACCAAGCTCACTGAGGCGCGTGCGATAACCCGCTTCAATGCTAGCTGCAAATGCGCTAACGGTGGCGGATGTGCCCTGTGTGAGATCCCAAAGTGTCATCTGATGTCCTTGCGGTTGCCTTAAGCACGCATTGTACGCCTTTATTTTCTAAATGTTAATAATATTGATTCTCATTTGCACTATTGTATTTGCGCCATTATTTGTGTCGTTAAAAGTCGAGGTGGATCGAGATAGAGCTTGAGGGTGTAAGCTCAAGCATTGCTAGGCTAAGCCATTGAAAACAGTGGCTCATAATGCCGACAAATCAGCTACAATAGCGCCCTCAAAATCAACTCCACCTTATTAAGCAAGCGTATTTAACTATGCCAGTATATTCAGCAACCCCAAGAGCACTCTACGACTACCCAAAATACTGGGCGGAATGCTTGCTGCCAGCACCTTTTCTGCCAATGACCAGAGCAGAAATGGATCAACTGGGCTGGGATAGCTGTGATGTAATTTTGGTAACGGGTGATGCCTATGTGGACCATCCTAGCTTTGGTATGGCGGTTATCGGGCGAGTTCTAGAGTCTCAGGGCTTTCGGGTAGGCATTCTGTCGCAGCCAGATTGGCGCAACACTGATAGCTTTCGTGAGTTGGGCAAGCCCAACCTGTACTTCGGTGTTACCGCTGGCAATATGGATTCAATGATCAATCGCTACACGGCAGATCGTCGTCTGCGCCATGATGATGCCTATACCGCGGGAGACGAGGGTGGCAAACGCCCAGATCGCGCAGTAACTGTTTACACGCAAAAATGCCGTGAAGTGTATTCCGATGTACCTGTTGTTGTGGGTGGTATCGAAGCCAGCCTGCGCCGCTTGGCCCATTATGATTACTGGTCCGAGTCGGTAAAGCGCTCAGTACTGATGGATTCCACCGCCGATATACTGCTTTACGGCAATGCCGAACGGGCTATGGTTGAGCTAACTCACCGCATGGCCAATGGCGAAAATATTCGAGATATTACCGACCTCCGCGGCAGTGCCTATTTATGCCGACAGATGCCTGATGGCTGGCGTGAAATTGACTCCACACAGGTTGATCAGCCGGGCCGAGTCGATAAACATAAAAACCCCTACATTACGAAATCGCAGGCCAAGGATTCTGATGACGCCAAAGATGTGCGTATTAGAACGGATAAGGCGTTGCTAGAAGGAGAGGAGAGCGACAAGTCTTCTCAAGAGCCAAAGCCCCTGTCGATAATTCCTGATACTCAGGCGATTAAAACCGACCCTAGCACCACCTATATTCGTATTCCATCGTTTGACCAGGTGACCACAGATCCTGTGCTCTATGCCCATGCCGACCGGATTTTCCATCGCGAGACTAACCCCGGCAATGCGCGTCCTCTAGTGCAGAATCAGGGACGCAACGATATTTGGGTAAACCCACCGCCGATTCCTCTGGAGACCGCAGAGCTGGATTGGGTATTTGAGCAGCCTTACAAGCGTGTGCCGCATCCCTCTTATGGCGATGCCAAAATACCGGCCTATGATATGATCCGTTTCTCGGTGAATATTATGCGTGGCTGTTTTGGTGGCTGTACCTTCTGCTCAATTACCGAGCATGAGGGGCGCATTATTCAGAGTCGTTCCGAGAAATCGATTCTCGATGAAGTTGAAAAAATTCGTGATCTTACCCCGGGCTTTACCGGCGTGATTTCAGATCTTGGCGGGCCCACGGCGAACATGTATCGCCTCAACTGCAAAGATAAAAAGATTGAAGAAACCTGCAGGCGTCCATCCTGCGTGTACCCAACTATCTGTAGTAATCTCGAAACTGACCACAAGCACACCACCCAGCTGTACCGTAAAACCCGCGCGCTGGAAGGGGTTAAGAAAGTGGTGGTTGCCTCAGGCCTGCGTTATGACCTAGCAGTTAAAGACCCTGAGTACGTTAAAGAGCTAGTGACCCACCATGTTGGCGGTTATTTGAAGATTGCCCCAGAGCATTCCGAAGATGGCCCTCTGACCAAGATGATGAAGCCGGGCATGGGCAGCTACTATGAATTTAAAGAGATGTTTGAGCGCTTCTCTAAAGAAGCAGATAAAAAGCAGTATCTGATACCGTACTTTATCTCAGCGCATCCGGGCTCGACCAACGAAGATATGATGAGTTTGGGCCTGTGGCTTAAGAACAATGACTTCCGTGTTGATCAGGTGCAGAGCTTCTATCCGTCGCCCATGGCATCGGCCACCACCATGTATTACACCGAGAAGAACCCCCTGAAGCCCTTGGGCCGCAATAATAGCGAACAGGTCTTCAGCGCGAAAAGTCAGGAACAGCGGACCTTGCATAAGGCCTTCCTGCGCTACCATGACCCCGAAAATTGGCCGATGCTGCGCAAAGCATTGCGCCGTATGAATAGGGCAGATTTGATTGGTAATGGCGATTCGTTTTTAGTGCCGGGAGAGTCCCGTCGCGAGAAAGAAATTAAAAAGCGTGAAACCAAAAAGGTGAAACCCTTAGCCAGGTCCGCTCGTTCTGCGCGCTCTGCGTCGCGCCGACGCTAGGCGGGAAAAAGCCGAGATATCAATGCGGGCACTGCGTTTTCAACCCGCAGAATCCGCGGGCCCAGATGTACCGACTCAAAACCAGCCTGGTTGAGCTTCTCTATCTCATAGGGAATAAAACCGCCCTCAGGCCCAATGGCTAGTGTCACTGGTGCCGAGCAGTTAATGGGGCAGGGCACGTCGGTAATCGGATGTGCAACCAGTGCCTGACTGCCTTGTATAATCTCAGTAAGTTCATCCTCAACAAATGGCTTAAATAGCTTACGCAGATGGATCTCTGGCATCAGCGTATCCTTTGCCTGTTCCAACCCCAGTAAAAGCTGCTCTTCCAGTGCCTCAGGTGCCAGCAGTGGCGTCTGCCAAAAACTCTTCTCCACACGACTCGAATTAATTAGATAGAGCGTCTTTACCCCCATCGCGGCAATGGTTTGCAATGATCGTCGCAGCATCTTAGGTCTGGGCAATGCCAGGATCAGTGTCAACGGGGTAATTGCCGGTGGCGGAGTATTCAGAATGATGTGAAGGCTAGCCTGCTGGGTATCAAGGGTTGTGATTATGGCTTGACCCATAAGGCCATTTACTAGTCCCACACGCACAGAATCCCCAATTTCTGCCCGTTGCACCTTAAGCAGGTGCTCAAGCTGTCGGCCATTGATGGTGGCAACATTGTCAGTTATTTGTGCAGCTGTTAGCAGGAGTAAATTCATGGCGGGGATTGTAATGGTCTCCCCTTCAGGAGTCGAACCTGAAATTCAAGCTTAGGAGGCTAGCGTGATATCCAATTTCACCAAGGGGAGGCGGGAGTATTATAGCTAAAAGCTTATAGATTCAATACTAGTAGAACCGTAAAAGCGCGGCTTAATGGACATAATTATAGATGAGTTATTTTGATTAAACGGACCTAAGCCTGTATAACTGCACACAAGTATTCGATTGCGCATAGTCGGGTTAGATTTAAGCTGAGCATCATTGCCGCCGCGCAAATGAATATAAAACTAATAATTACTATTGAGGGGTATTGAGAATGAAATTACTAACAGGATTAGCAGTATCAGCGGCTTTACTCGCTGGCTGTGCCGATAAAAGTGCAGATGTAGCCGTTGAAGTAGTGGCTGAAGCGGACATCGCCGTTGTTGTAGCGCAACCCGCTGCTCCAGCATCAATGTTTGTCGAGTATATGTATTGTGACGGTGGTGCTGACTTTAGCCGCGAGAACTATGCTCAGCTAACAGCGGCTTGGAATGAAATCAATGACCAATCTGCTACGCCCGTAGCTGGTGCATTCTCCATTGTTCCCCAGGTAGAATCTGAACTATATGATGGTATGTGGGCTAATATCTGGTCTTCTGTAGAAGCTCGTGATGCTGGTTGGGCAGACTGGGCGGAAAATCAAGCGGAAGCCTTTGGCGAAAAGTTTGATAGCACCATGGTCTGTAATCCTGAGAAAACGTTCCTTTTTGAAACAACGCCTCTGGTAGCCCCAATGCAACAATGGGACCCTGCTAACCTGTTCCAAGCGTCTTATAATTTTTGTTCGTTCAAAGAAGGCAAGACTCCGGAAGATGGCGCGCTTGCACAGACTGCTCTTGGCGGCTGGATGACAGATCAGCGAGCTGCAGGCCGTGGCACAAACTATATGTCCTATCTTCAGATTCCTACCTTTGATCCGGCTACTGCCGGCGGTTCTATGCAAGCATATCAGTTTGTAAGAGCGGATTTCTGGGCCAGCGCTGAAGAACAAGCGGCTGATATGGCTGCTTGGATGCTAGAGGGCAATGCGGCACGTGAGCTTTCTGATGCGACTTATGACTGCCAGAACGCTAGCTTTGATCTTTACTCAATCAAGCGCTTGGCCAGTTAATAACAGGTGTAGTAACAAAAAAAAGGCTGCTTCGGCAGCCTTTTTTTAAAACAATAATTATGTAGAAAAAAAACAGGTAATCTAATCTAGGGCGCCTAGATCAAAAGGCTAAGATAATGACTCTTCAAACTCCATCGCGGGCAGGGGTTTACTGAACAAATAGCCTTGATAAAATTCGCACCCGAGTGACTCAAGAAAATCGAATTGTGCTTTTGTCTCAACCCCCTCTGCAACCACCTCCAAGCTTAGATTTTTTGACATGGCGATAATGGTCTTGACAATGATAGCCGGCCTCGCGTTATGACCAAGATTGCTGACAAACGACTGATCTATTTTCAGCTGTGACAATGGTAATTTTGTTAAATATGCCAATGAGGAATAACCCGTACCAAAATCGTCCAGTGAAAGCTCTATCCCCATAGCTTTAAGCGCGTTCATTTTAGTAATAGCGCTATCAACATCATCTAAAACAAGCCCCTCAGTAAGTTCTAATTTAAGCAATCCAGAATCAATCCCAGTCTCATCCAATGACTCTGATATTTCGGCCACGAAGTTGGTCTGATAAAACTGTCGTGGACTAATATTAATCGCAACCGTTAACCCTGAGGTCTTTGGGTTTTTCTGCCACGCTTTGATCTGATGGCAGGCAGTCTTTAGAACCCATAACCCTATGGAAATAATTAACCCTGATTTCTCGGCCAGTGGAATGAAATCTTGTGGTGATACAATGCCGAGTGTGGGGTGTTTCCAGCGAAGCAATGCTTCAGCCCCTGAGGGAACATTTTTATGATCCACCTGAAGCTGGTAATACAATTGAAACTGGTTTTTTTCGAGTGCATTGTGCAATGCATTTTCCATCTTGGCACGCTGAGTAATATTCTCCTGCATCTTAGGATCAAAAAACTTCAGCCTGTTGCGTCCGCTTTGCTTTGCCTGATACATAGCTATATCTGCTTGCTTAATAAGATCGTCAATGTCCACCTTGTGGCTATCAAAAAGGGTAGCCCCAATGCTAGCGCTGCTAAAACACTCATGTCCCTTTAAAATATAAGGCTCCTTAAGTGCTGATAATATTTTGGCAGCCACGGCTCTAGTCTGCTGTGGTGCTTCCAAACCATCCTCACCTAGATGCTGCAGAATGATGACAAATTCATCGCCGCCAATCCGTGCGACAATGTCGTCTGAACGCAGGCTAAGCTTAAGTCTCTGGGCAGTCTGTTGTAATAACATGTCCCCAAAGTCATGACCAAGATTGTCGTTAAGGTCTTTAAAGTGATCGATATCAACAAATAAAACTGCGGCTTTTTCTATCTTACGCCCAGTGATCGTTATAGCTTGATGTAGCCTATCCATTAGCATGCGACGATTGGGCAGGCCCGTCAACGGATCATAGAATGCTAGTCTAAATATTTCCTCAGCATCTTTTTTAGTCCTTGTGATGTCAGAAACCCCTAAAACATAATTTTTAACCTGCTTCTCTAGGCCTCTAATAACGGTAATTACAACTTTTAGAGGAACCACCTCACCATTTTTTCGCGTATCCCATAGCTCACCCTCCCAGCCATCATTGGTATCAAAAGATTTCCAGATGGAACGATAGTATTCATTATTGACGTTATCCGGATTAAAAAACCGTGGCGTACTTCCGACTACCTCGTCGGAGCTATAGCCAGTAATATCGGTAAAGGCCTCATTAACACGCAGAATATTCATTTCTTCATCGGCAATTATCATACCTTCCTGACTATTAAAGGTAATCGCCGAAATTCTTAATTCCTCGGTTGTTTTATTGACTTCAGTCAGATCCCGTAAGAATCCGACAATAACAATTTCTCCATAGCGTCTCAAAACAGTGACAGACACCTCGACCTGAACAGATTTGCCCGCTGCAGTCAGTGCTTCAAATTCAAATCTTTCTGGCTTTTCTTCTTTTATATTACTGCCAGAAAACCGGGTTAAGAGCGTATCAAAAGAATCGATGGTGCTAGGGTCAAAAATCAAGTCAAGAAGTCGCTTGCCCAGCACATAGTCTGAAGAATATCCAAAGATTTCCACAGCTTTTGGATTCCAGTAAGTGACCTTGCCATCACTATCGATCGTTATAACGGCATCTAGTGAGACATCTAGAATCAGCCGAGATAGTATTTCGGCTTCTATCCGCGAGCTCATCTCCTGCTGAAGAGCGATAGCGTCGCCCTCAGCCTCTAATTCAAACAGATCATTTTTATCGGATAACTTTTGGCCTAAGTTTCTAATAGAGTCGAAGCTATAGCGCAGCTCAATATGACGAATAATAAGGAGGCGGACAGCCTCGAGGGCAACTTTTTGGGCGTCATTTAATTTGCCGGGTTTGTAGTCAAGAACACAGAGCGTGCCAAGCGCATACCCATTAGACGCGACTAACGGAATACCTGCATAAAAACGGAATTTGGGCGTTTCGGTAACCAGTGGATTATCTTTAAAGCGATTATCAAGACGTGCATCCGGGATTTCCATGATCTGGTCGGGTGTCAAAATACTGTGGGCACAAAATGCAATGTCTCTGCTCGTCTCATCAACATCAAGTCCTACTTTGGATTTAAACCACTGGCGCTTGTGGTCAACCAGAGATATTAGGGCAACTGGCATGTTACATATCTGTGCCGCCAGTGCCGTCAATTCGTCAAATTCCGGTTCAGCCTCCGTATCCAATAGATCCATACTGTATAGGGTTTTTAGCCTGTTTGCCTCATTGTCTGGCAGTGGAGCCTTCATGACCAACCTCCTTTTCTGGTCTGATTAAGATACCTAATGGACCCCCCAAGTCATACGAAGCGACTGCTCTTTACGAAAACAGTTAGAAGCTTTTAACGTCTTTGAGGTTTCCTGACTATATGATTTAGCCTAATTATTGTTATGGTATTGGTAGAACCTTTTTTGGTTCTTATATTTGAGTATAGACTAAGCATGAGTAGGAGGAGAAAAGCACAATTGAGCAGGATGATCTGAACCTATTACGGCCACATTATGATCTGTAACGCGTTTTGATCAGGTTGCGTTAGGCGTTGTATTTTATTCGGCAATACCTAGGTTGGAGTCCTTTTTCGGACTAATGGGTCGATATGGACCAGTATATCGTCCAAATCCCTTAGATATGCTTTCAGTCGAACGGCCAAGGGATCTAAGGCTACTCTAGCGGTCATTATCAGGTTGGTTATTGCTGCAGGGTAAAAAGGAAGTGACGTTTAACAGACTAAAGTCCACTAAACGGTTCTGCGAATTGCTTTTGGCGCGCAAAATGCTGTCGCATTTAGTCGAACCCGCTAGGGCTCTCACCCTATCCCACCGCACACAAAAAAGGCCCCTTAGAAAGGGGCCTTTTATTGTATGGCGGTGGGATAGGGATTCGAACCCTAGTTAGGCTATTAACCTAAGCCAGTTTTCAAGACTGGTGCATTCAACCGCTCTGCCATCCCACCGTTTCAAGGCGCTGATTATACAGCGCCTTTATTCACTGACAAGTAACAATTACGCCTTTGGTGCTTTTTCGGCAGATTCCTTATTCACAGGAGCTGCTGGCGCTTCATTCTGCGTGGATTTAGCCTGAGCTTTCTCTGCGTTACGCTTCTTACGCGGATCATTTGAGGCTCTAGGTGCCGCTTCGCTCGCTTTCGCTGCCGGTGCTGCTGCAACGGGCTCGCTTGGTTTTGCAGGCGCAGGCTTGGCTGCTGGTGGACGCTCGGTGCTTATCTCAACCTTGCTGACTGGCTTGGGCTTTTTACGCGGATCATTACTCGCGCGAGGGCCTTCGTTTGCTACCGTTGCTGTGTCGGCTGATTCAGCCTTAGGCTTGGGGCTGGCTTTGCGTCTTGGGCGAGCGGGCTTTTTGGCCTTGGCTTCATCATTAGCGTCTGGCTTTTGATCTGGCGCACTGACAGCAGCAGGTGCCGTAACAGATGCGTCATTAGGGCCTGCATCAGCCTTCGCTGCTGGTGCTTGCGTGGCAGCTGTTGCATCGCTTCCAGCATCTTTGGCAACTCTAGGCTTTCTAGGGGCTGCTTTACGCTTTGGACGTGCTGGCTTTTCAGCGGCTGCATCTGCTGCGGTGCTAGTAGCAGGCGCCGCAGTCGGTGTCGTTACTGGCGCAGCTGCTGGTGCAACTGCAGGAGCTGTGGTTGCTTCAGATACTGGCGGTGTTGGCGCCGGTACATTCTGAGTACTAACTGTGCCTGCAATAGTTGCAGTTTGATCAATCATCTCTTTAGAAACATCCGTGCGCTGACGACGGCGACGGGGTCCACGACGTTTGTCATCGGGACGACGCTGCAGTTGATCTGCTGGTGTAGCTGCAGTCTCTTGCTTCTGTGGCGCATCAGTTTTTGCTTTTACCGGGGCAGAATCGGTCTTAACCTGATCCTTATTGCGGTTGTTATTGTTGCGGCGGTTATTGTTACTGCCGCGACGGTTGTCATTATCACGGGCTTCAGTCTTTTGCTCGCCATCTTGACGCTTGTTTTCAGTACGCGGATTTTCTGAACGATTGCCCTCAGTTCGGGTGTTTTCATTGCGAGAATCAGCATTGCGGTTGTTGGAGCGACCACGGTTATTGTTGCGCCCACGGTTATTCTGACCACCACGACTACGGTTTTGATTGTTGCGCGAATTGCGACCCTGAGTTTTAGGCTTTTCTTCTTCCTCTTTAGTCTCGGTTCCGCCAAACATGCTATCCCACAGGCGTTTAACCAGACCTGGTGCCTTAACAGCAACTGGCTCGGCCTTGGCCATGGTAGGTGCAGGGGTTGAAGGGACCAGCATCTTTACGGACGGCTGTGGCAATGTCTGTGCAGCGGCAGAGGTTTCTGTCACAATTTCGGTATCAGGCTTACTTAGCTCGTGTGCCATTTTGTAACTGAACTCAGAGCTATCTTCGTCCTGAGTACGGATACGCACAACTTCAAAGTGTGGCGTTTCCATTTCTGTATTGGGAAGAACCGTAACCTGGATTTTGTTGCGTGTTTCAATATCGGAAATTTCTTTACGCTTTTCATTGAGCAAAAAAGTAGCAACAGGAACGGGAACAATAGCGCGAATCTCGCGGCTAAATTCTTTCTGAGCTTCTTCTTCAACTAACCGCAATATAGAGAGTGCTAATGAACGAGTACCACGGATAGTGCCCTGGCCTTTACAGCGGGGACATATCTTCGACATGGTTTCTTCAAGAGAAGGGCGCAGACGCTGGCGTGACATTTCTAACAGGCCAAAGCGTGAGATGCGACCCACTTGAACTCGGGCGCGATCTACAGCCAGTGCATCACGCATTTTGTTTTCGACTTCTTTCTGGTGACGGCTATTCAACATATCAATAAAGTCGATAACGATCAGGCCGCCGACATCGCGCAAGCGCAACTGGCGAGCAATTTCTTCTGCCGCTTCTTTGTTGGTGTTGAATGCTGTTTCCTCGATATCGCCGCCTTTGGTGGCACGAGCCGAGTTAATATCAATAGAAACCATGGCTTCTGTAATATCGATAACGATAGAGCCACCTGAGGG
>DDDD01000176.1:0-21076 GCA_002335945.1 Porticoccaceae bacterium UBA1989 | reverse complement strand
ACATTGCTTTCTTGGAACAGGAAATGGGGCGCTTTAGCGCCCTCAGCTTCTTCGGTAATGGTATTCCAAAGTTGCAGTAGGTAATCCAGATCCCACTGAAGTTCTTCAGTAGCACGACCAATGCCCGCGGTGCGAACAATGGCGCCCATGCCTTCGGGAATATCCAAACCGCGCATGGCTTCACGGAGATCCGCACGCTCATCGCCTTCAATGCGTCGTGAGATACCGCCGGCACGTGGGTTATTTGGCATCAGTACCAGGTAACGACCCGCCAGGCTCATTAGGGTAGTCAGTGCAGCGCCTTTAGAGCCGCGCTCTTCTTTCTCTACCTGAACCAGGACTTCTTGGCCTTCTTTAATAGCATCTTGAATACGAACTCGACCGCCTTCAGATGAAGCGCCTTTTTTGAAGTACTCGCGAGAGATTTCTTTTAGGGGTAAAAAGCCGTGACGGTCAGCACCGTAATCAACAAAAGCTGCTTCTAGGCTAGGCTCTACTCGAGTAATTTTACCCTTATAGATATTTGATTTCTTTTGTTCTCTGGTTCTGTTTTCGATATCTAAATCGTACAACCGTTGGCCATCGACCATTGCTACTCGCACTTCTTCTGTGTGCGATGCGTTAATTAACATGCGTTTCATAATTCACCTTTTACTCGTTGTGTGGAGCGAGCGTCAGTGAAGAGAATAGGGGATAGAAGGGGAGGTAAAACAAAAGGTAACGCGCGATACCAATACCAAAGAACACTAATACTTAGAGTCTGGCTGCCTTTAAACGGAGGGTTTTTGGGCAATTAATAAGCGTATCTACAGTAACAACGACACTGTTATTTGAGGATATCTGCCTAGATCTCCCAGCGTACTGGGGAAAGTTCTCTAAGTTAGTTCAACTCTACGCTGCTAAAATCTTAAGTTTCGATTTAGGCGCTTACAACAGTATCAATAAATTCTTTTGTTTGGCGCTAACCAATGTAATTCAACGTTTCGGCAAGGCTGCTTATCATAATTTGGCATCTTGGCTTACGGCAGGGGTTAGCTATAACCTGTTTCTAATCTTGTCTTTCACTGGCTGAGCTCACTCAGCTATTGTTGAATACCTGCTACTTTTGACTGGCAGATACTCTGTATTCTTTACCCATATTCTAACCTGGGCCCGGTTCTACCGAAGGGTATCATTGTTAGTATGATGGTTACCTAGGGGAACGCGCGGTGCAATATAACAACAATTATGCCTGTCTACAATTATTTAGTTGGGTGAATCCGCTGCGCATGGTTACAATGGCGCGTTTCAACCAACCTCAGTTGCCTAATCTTGTCTGAATCAGAATCTAAGCCAGAATCCCAATCACCCTTTGATAAGGTGTCCTTTGTTGATGTTGGTCCAGAACATGCTGGCCAGCGTTTGGATAATTTCCTTATCCGACACCTTAAAGGTGTGCCCAAGTCTCGTATCTATAATCTGTTGCGCAAAGGCGAAGTACGCATTAATAAAGGGCGGGTTAAGCCGGATACCCGCGTTAAAGATGGGGACATTATCCGCATTGCGCCAATTCGCGTCGCTCAGCGTGGGGACCCAGCCGTTCCTGGTCAGCAGTTGAGGCGTTATCTGGCAGAAAACATCCTCTTCGAAGATGAAGGCCTACTTATAATTAATAAGCCTGCAGGATTAGCGGTTCACGGTGGCAGTGGTATTTCCCTGGGCGCTATCGAAGCCTTGCGCGCTGAGCGTCCCGATGCGCGCTTTTTGGAGTTGGTGCACAGGCTTGATCGCGATACTTCAGGCTGCTTAATGCTGGCCAAGAAGCGTTCCGTGCTGTTAGAGCTACAGCAGGCAATGCAGCGCAATCAGATTGATAAGCGTTATCTGGCGTTGGTGAAAGGCCAGTGGCCCAAAGGTAAATCTACGATTAATGCACCGCTGCTTAAAAACCAGGTATCTTCTGGTGAGCGTATTGTGCGGGTGGATGTCGAAGGCAAAGCCTCAGTCACTCACTTTAAGATTAGCCAGCGTTTTAAAGAAGCTACCTTATTAGAAGTCACATTAGAAACCGGTAGGACCCATCAGATTCGTGTGCACTGCCAGTTTTCTGGGCAGCCCGTTGCCGGCGACCCAAAGTATGGCGATACCCACTTTAATGAGAGCCTGAAAGATTCTGGTTTAAAGCGCATGTTTCTCCATGCCAGCAATCTACGTTTCCGTCATCCGCTATCTGGGGACTGGGTGGACGTGGAAGCGCCTCTGCCAAAAGACCTCCAGCCGATACTTAAAAACCTATGACAGTAAAGTTAATAATTTTTGATTGGGACGGCACTGTTTCAGACTCTGTAGCCCGAATTTCGACCTGTATTCAGCTGGCGGCAAAGGATCATGATCTGCCTGTGCCGGACTTTAATGCCGCTAAAGAGATTATTGGGCTTGGGCTGCAAGAGGCCATTGCCCAGCTATTTCCTCAGGCACCGACTGAGATGGTTGCGGCCTTTAGTGAAACTTATTCGACCCATTACCGCACTCAGGATCACAAGCCCTGTGATTTCTTTCCGAGTGTCATGGACACGCTGGAACAGTTGCGGGAGCAGAATTACTTGCTGGCCGTCGCTACAGGAAAAAGCCGCGCGGGTTTGGATCGCGTACTTCATGCGACAGGTCTTCAAGATTTCTTTCACAGTTCGCGCTGTGCCGACGAAACTCGCTCAAAGCCACACCCGTTAATGTTGCAAGAGTTACTGGCTCTGCACAATGTAGCACCAGAACAGGCAATTATGGTGGGTGATACTGAGTTTGATATGGAGATGGCCGTTAATGCTGGGGTTCCCCGCATAGGCGTGAGCTACGGGGCTCATGAGGCAGAAAGGCTTGATGCCTTTAATATTATCGCTTGCCTAGATCGGTTTTCAGATATACATAATCATTTATAATCAATAACTTAGCCTATTTTAATCAAGTAAAGTCTATTATATGCTGATAGAGAATTGCGGTAACACCGAGCATAGATCGATCAAAGGCAGACCAATTAATGAGGTCGGGTCGTTACTATTAATTGCCGTGAACAGGCTTATTCCCAATCCCTCTGCTTTAAAACTCCCCGCACAGTCATAGGGCTGCTCGGTTACGAGATACTGCTCTATCTGTCTTTGGCTCAGTGGCCTAAAGGTAACTTCGGTGGTGTTAATCAATGAATACTGTTGCATCTCACCATCGGCCTGAAGTCGAACAATGGCGATCCCGCTATGAAAGAGCACGCGCTGACCTGATTGAGCAGTAAGCTGTGTCACAGCTTGATGGTGGTTTCCCGGCTTGCCCAGTATTGTGCCATTGAGCTCGGCGACCTGGTCTGCGCCGATCACCACCGCATTGGGAAATTGATTGGCGATTGCCTGCGCTTTTTCTAGGGCCAGACGCTCGGCTAATGCCGCTGCAGACTCGCCGGCCAGTGCCGACTCATCTACATCTGGAGAACTGCAGCTAAACTCTATGTTTAGGCGTTGCAGCAAAGATTTTCGGTAGGAGGACGATGAGGCGAGGATAAGGTTGCTCATGGGACGTATTCTACTCAGGTTTCTAGGCGAATTTTCTTTGACAGATCACTATGTT
The DNA here is from genome assembly GCA_002335945.1 of Porticoccaceae bacterium UBA1989. Classification (GTDB taxonomy): domain Bacteria; phylum Pseudomonadota; class Gammaproteobacteria; order Pseudomonadales; family Porticoccaceae; genus HTCC2207. Next base: position 17,485 of record DDDD01000176.1, on the reverse strand, counting down.
GACCCTATCATGCGCGCCTAACTGAGTACCACCTGTATTATGGCACTGCCAACTCTAATTGATCCACGTAAACTAGCTCTTCAAGAAGTTATCCTTGAGGGCACGGTTAATGTTGAAGACTTGCCCAGATTGGCGTCCTCTGTGACGGCGATTTGTGCTCCTTTATGGGCGTCTGTGCAATTTAAGTTGGATGAGTCGCGGGCGAAGGTTGCCCTAGGCAATATAAAGGTACCGGTAGAGACAGTTTGTCAGCGCTGTCTCGACCCGCTGAAGATGGAGTTACAGGCGGAATTTGCTGCTCAGGTGATATGGTCGGAGGATCATCTCAACCGCGTTGCAAGCAATTATGAGCCTTGGCTTGTGGTTGACAAGATGACTAGTTTCAGCGAGATGCTGGAAGACGAGATTTTATTGGCACTGCCCTTAGTCAATTACCATAATGTAGGTGAATGTACTGGGGATACCTTTATGCATGAGGAAGTGGATGCCGCTGGTGATGAGACTGTTTCCGACAGTCCGTTTAATGTTTTACAGCAGTTGAAGAAGTAGTACGACTGCATTTATTTTTTGCTTAGGAGTAACCTATGGCTGTTCAGAAAAGTCGCAAGACTCGATCCAAACGTGGCATGCGTCGTTCACACGATGCCCTAACTGCTGCAACATTGTCAGTAGATTCAACAAGCGGTGAGAAGCACCTGCGTCATCACGTGACTGCAGACGGTTTTTATCGTGGCGCTAAAGTCATTGAGACAAACGCCGAGTAACTGAAAATCTCTTTGGCAAATTCTCCTAGAATTGCCGTCGACGCTATGGGCGGGGACTTTGGTCCTCCGGTCATAGTGCCCGCGCTTATAACGTCGCTCCGTAAGCACTCCGGTGTCTCTGCGCTGGTCTTTGGTGACCAGAAAAAGTTGGCAGCGGAAATCAGTACCTGCAAAGATTCTTCTGTGCTCGCCCGTATTCACCTACGGCACTGCGAGAAAGTTGTTTCTGGCGATGACAAACCTTCAACAGTACTGCGTCACAAACGAGACTCCACCATGGGTCTTGCAGTTAAGGCTGTTGCCGATGGTGATGCTAAGGCCTGCATCAGTGCAGGTAACACCGGCGCATTAATGGCACTTGGTCTGGTTTTTTTAAAGACACTTCCCGGCATTTCTCGCCCAGCAATATGCACTTCGTTTCCGACGTCTCAGGGTCGCTCTTATATGCTTGATCTTGGGGCTAACCTTGAATGCTCACCCCAGCAATTACATCAGTTTGCTCTGCTGGGTTCTCTGACTGCTCAGGCCCTAGATGGCATTGTTGAGCCAAGGGTACGTCTGGTTAATGTCGGTGAAGAGGCAGGCAAGGGTGGCCAGAGTATGGCTGAGACAGCAGCCCTGTTAAGCGGTGATCCGCTGCTTAATTATCGGGGCTACGTGGAAGGGGATGGTATCTTCGAAGGCAGCACCGACGTTGTTGTCTGTGATGGCTTTACCGGTAATGTTGCCCTTAAAACCAGTGAAGGCCTGGCCACCATGATTAATGGAATGTTTAAAGAGCTGCTCAGGGGTAGCTGGACGGCCCGAATTGGTGCGGTCTTTATGCGCACTCTGTTGCTGGGTTTAAAGTCTCGATTGGATCCAGCCTTATATAATGGTGCCTATCTGCTTGGCTTAAATGGCATCGTGGTAAAAAGTCATGGTGGCGCCTCTGAAAAAGCCTTCGGTCACGCCTTAGATGTGGCCATAGATGCCGCAAAACATGATCTGCCTGAAGTTTTGTCGCCTATACTTCAAAGCAAGATGGACAACGGAATTAAATAGAGGATCTATGAACAGTAACTTAGCATTTGTATTCCCCGGCCAAGGATCACAGAAAATTGGCATGTTGGCAGATTTAGCCTCAGCAAACCCCCTTGTTGAACAAACCTTTATTGAAGCATCAGATGCTTTGTGTTATGACGCCTGGAAGCTGGTCCAAGAGGGCGAGCAGGACGACATCAACCTCACTGAGCGCACTCAGCCTATATTACTGGCGAGTAGTGTTGCTATATGGCGGTTATGGCAGGAGAAGGGCGGCCCAATGCCAGCTCAGTTGGCTGGCCATAGCCTCGGCGAGTGGTCTGCACTGGTCTGTTCCGGTGTCCTTGAATTTGCTGATGCGATAAAAATTGTTCGCGCCCGCGGTGCCTTTATGCAAGAAGCAGTGCCTGTTGGTGTAGGTGCTATGGCGGCTATTTTGGGTATTCCTGATCAGGTTATTCTCGATGCCTGCGCCAGCGCACGTGAGAACGATGTGGTTGATGCGGTAAACTTTAATGCGCCTGGTCAGGTGGTTATCGCCGGGTCAGCGGCTGCTGTTGATCGCGCTATCGAGATTTGCAAACAGGCAGGTGCAAAACGCGCCATGACCCTGCCCGTTAGCGCACCGTTCCATACGTCATTAATGCAGCCCGCTGCCGAGCAGCTTGCGGAGATGGTTAACGGTACTGCTTTTGCTCAGCCGCAAATTCCGGTTTTACATAATGTGCATGCTCAGACTGAAACTAATCCAGAGTCTATTAAGGCGCTGATGTTAGAGCAGATATACAGGCCCGTAATGTGGGTTGACTGTATTCAGGGCTTGAAAGCGAATGGCACTCAAATATTGATTGAATGCGGCCCTGGTCGAGTTTTAAATGGCCTCACCAAGCGTATCGATCGTGACCTGACGTCATTTTCGACAGACGATGTGGCCAGTCTTGAAAACGCGTTGACGTCGATTTAATTCGAAAGCGGGATTCTTTTTTACAGGAGTTTTACGCGATTTTTACGAGTATTTTACGAATATCTAACAGGAGAACAGCATGGCTGTTGAACAAAAGGTTGCTCTGGTAACCGGAGCAAGTCGCGGCATTGGGGCTGCTATAGCTGATGATTTAGGTGGTTCCGGCCATATTGTTATTGGTACTGCTACCACGGAATCTGGCGCTGAAAAGATCACCCAGCGACTGGCAGAAAAAAACATTGCTGGTCGCGGCATGATGTTAAATGTCACTGATGCTGAGTCTGTCGACGCCGTATTAAAAGCTATTATCGAAGAGTTTGGTGCGCCTACCATATTGGTTAATAATGCGGGTATCACTAAAGACAATATTCTTATGCGCATGAAAGAAGAGGAGTGGATGGACGTTATTAATACCAACCTAACCTCCGTTTTTCGCCTAGCTAAGGCCTGTGTGCGTCCTATGACCAAAGCTCGCTGGGGCCGTATCATCAATATAAGCTCCGTGGTTGGTTCTATGGGCAATGGCGGGCAAAGTAACTATTCCGCAAGTAAAGCCGGAGTCGAGGGTTTTGCGCGGGCACTGGCCAAAGAACTTGGCTCGCGCAGTATCACCGTGAATACAGTGGCACCCGGTTTTATCGATACGGATATGACCAAAGACCTCCCCGAAGCGAATAAAGAGTCTATGCTTACACAGATTCCATTAGCTCGTTTAGGGACACCTGAAGAGATCGCTGGAGTCGTTAGCTTTCTTGTTAGTGAGGCCGCAGGGTACATAACCGGTGAAACAATCCATGTAAATGGCGGCATGTATATGGCATAACCTGTTGATTTAACTGGTTATTTAAGCTTTTTAAAAATGGGCACTAGCATTTTGCTATTTGTAGGGTAAAATGCCCGCCCTAGCAACACAGATTATCGTTATTTGGCAGATTGTTTTCAAATAACACATTTATATCCGACCCCTTTAAAGGAGTAGAACCACGATGAGCAACATCGAAGAACGCGTTATAAAAATGGTTGCAGAGCAACTGGGTGTTAAAGAAGAAGATGTTAAGATAACTTCATCTTTTGTTGAAGATCTTGGCGCTGACTCGCTAGATACAGTTGAGCTCATTATGGCTTTAGAAGAGGAATTCGATGCTGAAATCCCTGATGAAGATGCAGAAAAGATTGCTACCGTTCAGGATGCAATTAGCTATATTACTGCAAACGGCTGATTTTAGACCGTTTCAAAAAACCGCTCTAATTGGGGCGGTTTTTTTATGGGCGATCGTTTTGTTTAATGGTGTAAGTTCTGTTTATTCGGTTTAATAGCGCCATGGTAAATAAAAATATAATCGGCAGCATTGATGGCTCATTTGTAGCCAGCGACTCGTTGATGGATCGAGGTCTGGCCTATGGTCATGGGTTATTTGAAACCATGCGATTTCATAAGGGGCAGCTACCTCTTGAGAGTTGGCATCTTAGCCGTTTGATTCGTGATGCGGCTACGCTGGGTATTCCGTTGCACCTGTCTGTCGTGGTGCAGCAGCTTAATGATTTTCAAGAGCATCTGAAACAGCAAGCTATTGACACTGGTGTTATCAAGCTAATCGTTAGCGCTGGCCTAGGCGGTCGTGGCTATAAGAGCCCGGCAACTGTTACAGCGCGCATTATTTGCCTGTATGCTGAGCTGCCAGAGTTACAGCAAGAGCCAGAACTACAGCAAGGGGCAGAGATTGACTCTACGCAGGGCATCAGTCTGAGGCACTGTGACTACCGTTTACCCAGTAATCCCATTTTGGCAGGCATTAAACATCTTAATCGACTCGATCAGGTGATGGCGCGCAATGAATGGGCTGACGAGAGCTATGCAGATGGTCTGATGTTTGACCAGAATAACTTTCTTATTGAAACCACTGCCGCGAATATTTTTCTCCATACCCCCCAACAGGGTTGGATTACCCCCTGCCTAAACAATGCTGGGGTATCTGGCGTAATGCGTGGGGTGCTGCTGGAGGAAATATTTCCCCAGCTAGAAATTCCTGTGACCGTTGTGGATATTGCTTCTAGCCAGCTAGCCGACTGTGACCAGATGTTTACCTGTAACTCAGTTCGCGGTATTCGCCCAGTGGTAGGCTTTATCCAGGGTCCTGATCATAAAAATATTGTTATGCCTTTGACTATCGGCAGCCACACAAACATGGTTCAATCTGCGCTGGCCGATCACTATCACTGTTTTCAATGATTAAACCCCTCTTACGAATCACGGTTCTCTGCTTACTGCTGTTGGCCATTGCTGGGGCCTGGCTATTGGGCTTTGTGCACCAGCATCTCGATCGCCCGGTAAACCTAATCGAAGAGAAGTCTGTCGTTTGGTCTATCGACAGTGGCAGTAGTCTCAGCCGCGTGACTCGCCAGCTTCATAAAGACAGTATTATTTCCCATCCTCGTATTCTTTCTGCCTATGCCAAGCTATCTGATCGAACATCGATACAGGCAGGTAGCTATCGTATTGAGGCCACAGACAGCGCTCGCACGCTGTTGAAAAAATTTAATCGCGGTGAGGTCATTCTTCATAGGGTCACATTCCCCGAAGGCTGGTCTTTTAAGCAGTGGCTATCTCATCTGGCCAAGATAAAGCAGTTTTCTGAGATTGCTAATAAGGACCCAGACCAAATATTGGCCGCTGCAGGTCTTGATCTCGCGCATCCAGAGGGCTGGTTCTTCCCTGATACCTATAGTTACAGCGCCACAGATTCCGTCTCCGATATTCTTGTTCAAGCCCATGGCCAGATGCAGCGGATACTCGACAGGGCCTGGCAGGGTAGAGAAGCTGATCTTCCCTATAAAACCGCCTATGAAGCATTGATTATGGCCTCTATCATTGAGAAAGAGACCGGCGTGACCTACGAACGAGCCGAGATTGCCGGGGTATTTGTACGACGGTTGCAGCGGGGTATGCGTCTGCAAACAGACCCCACCGTTATCTATGGTATGGGTGATGCCTACAAAGGCAATATTCGCCGCAAGCATTTGAAGCAGCGTACTGCCTATAATACCTATATGATTAATGGTCTACCGCCAACACCCATCGCAATGCCAAGTGCGGCCGCCATCGAAGCCGCTCTGCATCCACTGCCCGGCAGTAGCCTATACTTTGTAGCGCGGGGAGATGGCAGTCATTATTTTTCTGATAGTTTTACGGAACATCAGCGTGCGGTCAGGCAGTATCAAATTAAACAGCGAGTGCAGAATTACCAGTCTGCACCCTTGAAAAAACAGCAAAGTCAGCAGAGCGAATTTTAAATGCGCGGCAAATTTATCACCATTGAAGGCACTGAAGGCGTGGGTAAAACCACCAATATTGAGTTTATTCAGTCCTGGTTGGAAGCCAAAAATCTGGCCTTTGTCTGCACCCGCGAGCCTGGTGGAACGCCTCTCGCCGAGCAGATTCGTGAGTTACTGTTAGCTCCCCGTGATGAAATTGTGTGCAGCACTGCAGAGCTCCTGCTGATGTTTGCCGGACGTGCTCAGCATCTTCATCAGGTAATAAAGCCGGTGCTCTCCGAGGGCGCCTGGGTACTCTGCGATCGCTTCACTGACGCCACTTACGCCTATCAGGGCGCTGGGCGTAATATGCGCACCGATTTGATTGCTGAGCTAGAAATGCTCGTACAGGGCAGTCTAAGGCCAGATCTGACCCTTATTCTTGATATTCCCGTGGAGGTTGGCCTAAAACGTGCCAGCGCCCGCAGTGAACCCGATCGCTTTGAGCAGGAGCAGGTGGAATTCTTCGAGCGCGTGCGTCAGGGATACCTGAAGATTGCCGAAGAGAACCCCGACCGCTGTGTGATTATCGACGCATCTAGCCCCTTGAAGGCTGTGCAGCGCCAAATTACCGTCGCACTAGAAGCCTTCTGGTTTTCCTCTGAGGAATCTAATGCCTAGCTTGCCGTCTAGTGAAACAACTGCCTCATTGAGCCTGCCTTATCCCTGGCATCAGGAATTATGGGATAGCTTTAATCAAAATATAGAGCAGGGGCGTATGGCCCATGCCCTAATGCTCACTGGCCCACAGGGCATAGGTAAAGAGCGACTGGCCCTGGCCTTAGCTCAACGCCTACTCTGTACTGCCGAGATGAGTAAATACGCCTGTGGTTCATGCAAGAGCTGTCAGCTATTGCTAGCCGGTAATCATCCCGATCTCAGCATTCTTGAACCTGAGGAAGAGGGTAAAAGAATACTTATCGACCCTGTCCGCAAGCTGTGCATGCTGCTCAGTAAAACAGCCCAGCAGGGTGGATGGAAACTCGCGGTGATCATGCCCGCCGAGTCCATGAATATCAGTGCCTCCAATGCCCTGCTCAAAAGCCTTGAAGAGCCTCAGGGTAAAGCATTATTAATTCTGGTCTCCCATCGCCCCGGCATGGTGTCCGCAACTATTCGCAGTCGCTGTCAAAAGTACAATCTGCCACTGCCCGATCGCGAGATCGCCACGCAATGGTTGGCAGAGATAACGGGTAATCGGCAAGAGTCAGAGGCAACACTCGATCTAGCCACCGGAAGGCCCCTGTTAGCACTGGAGTACCTGCAGAGTGATAGCCTTGAGACCAGACGACAGTTCGAAGCTATAGTGGATAAACTGCGTCTGGGTGAACTGTCGGCCTTAGATGCTGCACAGCAGTGCCAGAAACAGAACAGCGATCTAATGCTGGGCTGGTTTATGGACTACCTGCACCGACTGGCCACTGGCGAGTTACAAAATAAGCCAAATGCAAGGCTGTTTGAGTTTTCCGACAAATTGCGCAGCGCCCGTGGCTGGGTTTTGTCTGGCTCTAACCCTAACCCACAGTTGCTTTGGGAAGAGCTATTTATGGATTGGCTGCAGGTATTTCGCCGTAGAGCCTAAGTAGTCTGTGCTAGTCTTTAGCCATCACTGAGTGTTTTTCGGTTGATGCTGTGTATTAAGGAAATGTGTATTATTGGTATCAAGGGAAAAGAGAGGCGGTAATATGGCAAGCAAAGGATTTAGTGGTGGCAAGGCGGGTATTCTAGCCCTCGAAATCAGAGACGAATCTGAGCTTTATGAACATTACATGTCGTTTGTGCAGGGGGGCGCAATTTTTGTTCCCACCAAAAAGGTCCATGAGCTTGGAGATGATATTTTTTTCCTGCTGAGTATCTATCTGCGTACCGACCCAATTCCCATGACCGGTAAAGTGGTCTGGGTGACGCACAAGGGCTCGGGCAGTTCCAAAAACGAAGGTGTCGGCGTGCAGTTCACCGACGAGCAAGCAGAGCTTAAAATTCAGATTGAACAGGCGTTAACTGGTATGGTGAATTCTCATCATCCGACATTAACGATGTAATAAAACCCATAACAAGAAAAGTCTCATTATGCTGGTAGATTCTCACTGCCATCTCGACCATTTAAAGCTGGATGATCGAGAGGGTGGCCTCAATGCCGTATTGGCAGATGCCCAGGCCAAAGGTATTACTCAGTTCCTCAGTGTTGCCGTTGATCTGGAAACCTCAGCCTCTCTGGTTAAGCTTACCGCTCAGTACGACAACATCTACTCCTCAGTTGGCGTGCATCCTCTACAGAAGATAACTCAGCCCGTACCCTCGGTGGAAAAGCTTGTGTCTCTGGCTCAGGCCAAAGGGGTTGTCGCTATTGGCGAGACTGGCCTAGATAATTTTTACAGTGCAGAAACACTGCTATGGCAGCGTGAAAGCTTCGTGAATCATTTGTTGGCGGCGCAGCAAACCGAGTTGCCTATTATTATTCACACCAGAGAGGCGCGCGACGAAACCATCGCGTTACTCCGTGAATATCCCCTAGCGGCGGGCGGTGTTATGCATTGTTTTACCGAGACATGGGAGATGGCAAAGGCTGCAATAGAGCTGGGTTTCTATATTTCTTTCTCGGGAATAGTGACCTTTAACAGTGCTGCAGACTTGCGGGAAGTAGCCAAAAAAGTCCCGCTTGATCGTATTCTGGTAGAGACCGATTCTCCCTGGCTGGCGCCGGTTCCACATCGGGGTAAGCAGAATGAACCTCAGTATGTGCGTGAAGTGGCTCAGTGCATCGCCGACCTGCGGGAAATTAGTCTGGAAGAATTAGCCGAAATCACTACGCAAAACTTCCACCGACTGTTTAAAATACCAGTCAGCCAATAATTACGAGTCAATAGACTCACAATAGAGATAGCCCTATGTCAGAACTTATAGTAGAGCCGATAGCAGAGCCTATGCGAGAAGGACAGACGACTCAGTCCCAGTTTATTATCCGAACCTTTCCCGTCGGTCCGCTGCAATGTAATTGCTCCGTGATTGGAGACAGTCTGTCCGGCAAGGCGCTGGTAATCGATCCAGGTGGCGATGCCGACTATATTCTGGCTCTGCTCAAGGAGCTAAAGCTAAAGGTTGTGGGCATTATTCATACCCATGCTCACCTCGATCATATTCTCGCCTCCGGCATTATTAAAGAAGCCACAGGCGCGCCGATCTACCTTCACGAAGGGGATAAGTTTCTCTGGGACATGGTAGAAGAGCAGTGCGAACGCTTTGGCGTACCCAAGGTTACTCTGCCTGAGCCAGATCATTTTATGCACGACGACCAGGACCTAAACTGCTGTGGTGGTGTGGCCATTCACACGCCTGGCCATACGCCGGGTTCCATCAGCTTTTGGTTTGAAGAATATAAAACCCTGATCGCTGGGGACACATTATTCTTGGGCAGCATTGGGCGTACCGACTTACCTGGTGGTAATTTTGATCAGATAATTACGTCTATTAAAGAACGCATCTACAGTCTCGATGATGAGGCTGTCGTGGTCACAGGCCATGGCCCAAACACCAGTATTGGCCATGAAAAAACCAGCAACAGCTTTATACGAGCTTAACCAAGGAGCAACAATGAAACAGCAACTAGCGACCATGCTGCAATTGCAAGGCGAGATGAACACCAAGGTACACAGCCAGTGGCAAGAGCAGGAATTCGAATGGTACCGTGCCATTTGGGTGGAATGTGCCGAGCTTCTCGACCATTACGGTTGGAAGTGGTGGAAAAAACAGACCCCAGATGTGGATCAGATTGCCTTAGAGCTAGTGGATATTTGGCATTTCGGCCTCAGCTTGCTGTTACTTAAGGGCGACTCTGTCGAGGAAATTACTGCGAAGGTGACTGAAGAATTCGCCAATGCTAAGCCTAGCAATGACTTTGCTACAGATCTAGAAGAGTTCACCGAGCAGACACTGGCCACTAAAGATTTTGATATCGCTGGTTTTGCCCGCCTGATGCAAGGCATTAAGATGGATTTTGAAACTCTGTACATAGGTTATGTGGGTAAGAATGTTCTTAACTTCTTCCGACAGGACCACGGCTATCAAGATGGCAGCTATCAGAAGCAGTGGGGTGGAGTCGAAGATAACGAGCACTTAGTTGAGATCGTTGGCCAGCTTGATTCCGCATCGGCGACCTTTAAAGACGATCTCTACAGCCGCATGGAAGAGACCTACAAGCGACTTTGTAGCTAGTCTTTAAAGACCAGCCGTCATATTAGACTGCATATCAGACGACATAGCGTTAAGTAATAGTATGTATTCGGGGCGCCAGAGATGCATTTTTCTGTGGCCGCATTATACTGTCGATCGCTTTTACCCAAACAGATTTACTACCCAATTTTTCGGAGATACATTGTGACTTCACCCGTTCGCGTTACCGTTACTGGTGCAGCTGGCCAAATTAGTTATTCGCTGCTGTTCCGCATCGCCTCTGGCGAGATGCTTGGCCCTAACCAGCCAGTCATTCTGCAGATGCTTGAAATTACACCTGCGCTTGAAGCGCTTAAAGGTGTAGCCATGGAATTAGAAGACTGTGCATTCCCATTGCTTGCGGGCATGGTCTGTACCGACGATGCTGCCTTAGCCTTTAAAGACTCCGACTACGCACTGCTAGTTGGCGCACGCCCACGTGGCCCAGGCATGGAACGTAAAGACCTGCTAGAAGCCAACGCTGCGATTTTCTCGGCCCAGGGTAAGGCACTTAACGACAATGCCTCTAAAAATATTAAAGTATTGGTGGTGGGCAACCCAGCCAACACTAATTCGTTGATTGCTCAGCGTAATGCGCCGGATATTAACCCCCGTCAATTTACTGCAATGACGCGTCTTGATCACAATCGTGCCATGAGCCAGATTGCCAACAAGACTGGCACCACGATCAATGATGTTACTCATATGACAATCTGGGGTAATCACTCAGCGACTCAGTACCCTGATCTCCACGAAACTAAAATCAACGGTAAGCCAGCCATCGATATGATCGACCAGGCTTGGTACGAAGCTGACTTTATTCCAACGGTACAGCAGCGTGGCGCAGCCATTATTAAAGCGCGTGGTGCTTCAAGCGCAGCCTCTGCAGCCAATGCCGCTATCGCGCATATGCGTAGCTGGGCAATGGGTACTGCTGAGGGTGATTGGGTCAGCATGGGTGTTTATAGCGATGGTAGCTATGGCATTACAGAAGGCTTGATCTACTCTTTCCCCTGTGTCTGCAAAGATGGCGACTGGGAAATTGTTCAGGGACTGGAAATAAATGATTTCTCCCGTGCCAAGATGACAGCCACTCAGGAAGAGCTCACTGAAGAGCGTGACGCAGTGCAGCACTTACTGCCTTAGTCTCTCTAATCCGCAACGCGAAAAGCCAGTAAAAAGGCCGCTCAGATCTCCTGCGCGGCCTTTTTTTTCGATCCATTAAAATAAACGGCTCCTAGGACCAAAACAACCCAGCTTTTTGTAGCTGTGTTCCGCCAAAGTTTGCTAAAGTGATGCACTGTTAATCGCAAGCGGTAAGAGGATAAAGTAGTGGCATTTGCTAAAGTTGGAAATAAGGCACCCGCCTTTTCATTGCTGAATCAGCGCGGTGAAAAAGTCAGTCTTAAGCAGTTTCAAGGTAACAAAAATGTGGTGGTATATTTTTACCCTAAAGCCATGACCCCTGGCTGTACCGTTCAAGCCTGCGGTATCCGCGATACTCGTGCAGAGTTTGCTGCGCTGGACACCGAGGTTATTGCCATTAGCCCTGACTCCGTCGATCGACTGGTCAAATTTGAAGATAAGCAGGAATTAAATTTCACACTGCTGTCCGACGAAGACCATGCCATTATCGATAAATACGGTGCCTGGGACCTGAAAAAGTTTATGGGTCGCGAGTTTATGGGCGTGCTGCGCTCAACCTTTATTATCGACAAAGAAGGGCGTATTGCTCATGTGATGGGAAAGGTTAAGACCAAAACCCATCATCAAGATGTGCTGGACTGGGTAGGTGAAAACCTCCGCTAAGACGAACAGATCCAAACCTATTTTCATTGATACTTATATTTATATTTAATAGCCTAAAGGAAATTTACAGATGTTTTTTATCTCAAGTGCTTTTGCTCAGTCTGGTGCATCGGAACCAAACCCAATGGTTACATTGTTTATGTTTGCCGGTCTTTTCGTATTCATGTATTTTTTGATTATTCGTCCACAGCGCAAGCGTCAAAAAGAGCATACTAATCTGTTAGGTGGTTTGGGTAAGGGCGACGAAGTAGTGATGACTAGCGGAATGCTGGGCAAAATCACTAAACTTGAAGGTGATTATGTGGTTTTAGAAGTCACCAACAACCTCGAACTCAAATTTCAGAAAGCTGCTGTTCATGCAGTGCTGCCCAAGGGCACTATTAAAGCTATCTAATTGGATTGCACTCGCGAAGGGGCCTAGGCCCTTTCGCCAAAGGCCACAATATGATTTCTTACCCCGCTAAACTCAATCTCGCTCAAACACCCACGCCACTGCATAAATTGGCACGCCTCTCGGCCAAAATGGCCGGCCCGCGTATCTGGATCAAACGAGATGACCTCACCGGCTGTCTAACCTCCGGTAACAAAGTCCGCAAACTAGAATTTCTCCTCGCTGAAGCCGTTGCTAATGGCTGCGACACAATAATTACCTCTGGTGGTGTGCAGTCTAATCACTGCCGTGCTGTCGCGGTTTTGGGCGCTCAGCTTGGGCTTAGGGTGCATTTGCTATTGCGCTCGGATATCGAGCCTGCGCCCGTGGGTAACTTGCTGTTGGATCAGCTGGTAGGGGCCACCATTAGCCATTACAGTCAGGATGAGTTTAAACAGCTGGATGGTCTCTTTGCTCATTGGCAAACGCATTACGCGCAGCAGGGTGCTAAACCCTTTTCCATTCCTACTGGTGGCAGTAATGGTACCGGTGTCTGGGGTTATATCGCTGCCGCAGAAGAGCTAAAAGCCGACTTCGTACGAGAAAATATCAGTCCGAGTACCATTGTTCATGCCACAGGGTCTGGCGGTACTCAGGCTGGCTTAATAGTTGGCTGTAAAATCCATAATATGCCAGTTCAGATTGAAGCCTATGCGGTCTGTGACAATGTCGCCTATTTTGATCGGAAGGTGCGAGACGATCTCAGGCAGTGGCAAGAGCAATTTGCGCCCGACATGGCGTTAGACTCGTTATCAATTAACACCAATGATCAGTTTGTAGGTCCTGATTATGGTGTGGCTCCGCCCGAAGTGTTTGACACAATCAAAGAACTCGCGGCTCTGGAAGGGGTTATTCTAGACCCGGTTTATACCGGCAAAGCATTTCACGGTATGCTTGAGGGAATTCGTCAAGGTAATTACGACAAAGATTCCGATATTATATTTCTCCATACCGGCGGTCTATTCGGATTATTAGCACAACAAGATCGACTCAACTTTTAAGTCGGCTATCAATAAGAAGAGGCAGTTATGTTCGAGCAAGTGATTGATGCAGTAAATGGATTTGTTTGGGGACCAGTGATGCTGATCCTGATACTGGGTACCGGTATCTATTTAACCCTGGGCCTCAAGGGCATGACTGTCAGCCATATTCCCTATGCGTTTCGCCAGCTAATGAAAGGCAGGAAGAGCAGTGGTGAAGGTGAGATCACACCCTTTAACGCATTGATGACCTCACTCTCTTCTACCATTGGCATGGGTAATATTGCCGGTGTTGCCACGGCCATTGGTCTAGGTGGACCAGGGGCACTGTTCTGGATGTGGTTCGCCGCGTTCTTTGGTATGGCGACTAAGTATGCCGAAGCCGTACTCGCGGTAAATTATCGTGAAACTGATGAGCTCGGCCGCAAGGTCGGTGGACCCATGTATTACATTAAAAACGGATTGGGACACAACTATCGTTATCTGGGCGGAGCCTTTGCACTGTTCGGTGCGCTGGCTGGTTTTGGTTTGGCTAACACGGTGCAATCTAATGCGGTGTCTCAGGTATTAGAGACTAACTTTAATGTCTCCACAGTGTTGAGTGGCCTGGTAATGGCGAGTCTGGTTGGCATGGTGCTGATCGGTGGTATCAAACGTATTGCTGAGGTGGCTGGCAAGCTGGTTCCTCTGATGACTATTCTTTATATAATCGCCACATTGTCTATCTTGATCATTAATTTTGCGGCGATTCCAGCGGCTATAGCACTGGTTGTCGACAGCGCCTTCACCGGTATTGCTGCCAGCGGCGGTTTTGCTGGAGCGACTATTATGCTCGCCATGCGCATGGGTATTGCACGTGGCATTTTCTCTAATGAAGCAGGTTTGGGTTCAGCCCCTATCGCCCACGCAGCCGCAGAAACAAACAGTCCAGTGCGTCAAGGTACTATTGCCATGCTCGGTACTTTTATTGATACATTGGTGATCTGCACCATGACCGGTCTGGTATTGATTGTGACAGGCGTCTGGAACGGGGATGCTCAGGGTGCTGGGATGACTCTTTCGGCCTTTAAAGGCGCATTGCCCTACGGTGATCTTGTGCTGTCTATCTGCGTGGTGTTATTTGCCTTTACGACTATGCTGGGTTGGAGTTACTACGGTGAGCGTTGCGCGGAGTTTTTACTGGGCGGCAAGGTTATTCTGCCATTTCGTATACTCTGGGTTATCGGTATCTTTGTCGGCACACAGATGAGTCTGGAGCTGGTGTGGAAAATGACCGATGCGCTAAATGGCCTAATGGCAATTCCAAATTTAATCGCTCTGATACTATTAGCTCCAGTCGTCTTTAAACTGACCAAAGAATACTTTGCCGAGGAGGCCGAGACTGAGGCAAAAGCCACATTGGCCGAGCAAGCCAAAAAATGACTATGAAAAAACCTGAAGCGCCAAAGCTAGTAATAGCAATATCCTCAACCGCTCTATTTGATATGCGCGAGAGCCACAGCATCTTCGAGAATGAAGGTGTTGCGGCCTATGCAGAATATCAGCGCGCCCATGAAGACGATATTCTAGAGCCAGGTGAGGCGTTCCCCCTCGCTAGAAAGCTACTGCGCATCAATGAAAAGCTGGGCGGCGATCCCAAGGTTGAAATCATTTTACTGTCGCGAAACTCTGCAGATTCTGGGTTGCGCGTATTTAATTCTATCGCTCACCATGGCCTGAAGATTTCACGGGCGGCATTCTCTGGGGGTAACTCGCCTTACCGTTATGTATCGGCCTTTGCCTGCCATCTGTTTCTCTCCACCAATGCAGACGATGTTCGCAGTGCATTGGACAGTGGTATGGCGGCAGCGACATTACTGCCATCCCAGAGCGGCCCCAAGGATTCAGATGAACTGCGTTTTGCCTTTGATGGCGACGCAGTGCTGTTCTCCGATGCCTCAGAGCGCATCTTTAAAGAGCGTGGCCTGGATGCCTTTACCGAGAATGAAAAGGCCTCCGCGCAGGTGCCCCTAGACCCAGGCCCCTTCAAAGATTTCTTGCATGCCCTGCATGTACTGCAGGCTGAGTTTCCTATTGACCAATGTCCTATCCGTACAGCGCTAGTGACCGCCCGCGCAGCGCCATCACATGAGCGTGTTGTTCGTACATTGCGTGAATGGGGCATTCGAATTGACGAGAGTCTGTTCCTGGGCGGATTAAGCAAAGGGGATTTCTTAAATTCCTTTGGCGCCGATGTGTTCTTCGATGATCAGCAGATGCACTGCACCTCGGCCAGCGAATATGTGGCCACTGGCCATGTACCTCATGGCGTCGCCAATGAGTTACCCAAGAGGGACTAATAGGCACAGATGGCCAAGTTGATTCGATCAAACAAGTACCAAACCTTATCTGACCAGCAAATACTTAAACGACTGAGTGACAGTCCCGCAGGTGAGGAACTTCACTTTCTCGAGGTAGAAATTGAAGCTCGAGATCTACAGGAACAGTTCGCTACGCAGGCTCAGAAACAGCAAAAGAAATCCCGCCATTCGATCTTCTACTATTTGTTTTATTTATTTTTGGCCGCTATGTTTCTGGGCCGGTTTGGAAATAGTCTTTTTTAGATGGCTTAAAATCTGCATTAAAGCCTAGATTAAAACACCGCAAACTTAACACCCATAGCCAGTAGCATCATGGCGATAGAAGTCTGTAATAGCTTGCCGGGGATACGTGCCGCTAGCTTAGTACCTACCTGAATAGCCGGTAGAGAGCCCACCAGCAGACAGGCCAACAACATAAAGTCGACATTACCCAGTAGTATTAGGTGGGCTAATCCAGCAATTAATGTAAGCGGGACGGCGTGAGAGATGTCTGTACCGATTATCTTTAAGGCTGGCATGCGCGGGTAGAGCACCATCAGTATAGCCGCACAAAATGCGCCGGCGCCCACGGAGGATAGGGTGACAAATACCCCTAAAAACAGTCCTGCCAGAAAGATTACCAGATCGGTATGATCACGAAAAAATCGCGCTAGGGGACCTTCGCTCTGAACCGTTTTTTCTCGAATATGGCCGTTGAATAGAATCACACTGGCCGTTAATACCAGCATCACACCCAGGCTGCGAGTCAGAATACCCTCATACTCGGATGAATCGGCAAATACGGTTTTAAGAAGCTGCGCGGTGACGATGGATGCCGGAATACTCCCCGCCGCTAGAAACCCAACCGTGCGCCATTGCACTGTGCGCTGCCGGGCGTGGGTGACCATTCCACCCGCTTTGGTAATGGCGGCATAGAGAAGGTCTGTGCCAATGGCAACGTTATAGGGGAAGCCAAACATAATAAGCAGGGGAGTCATTAGGGAGCCACCGCCGACACCAGTTAGGCCAATTGCCAGACCAACGCCTGCGCCTGCGGCGATATAGAACAGGATATCCATGTAGGTATTTGTATTTCCTTGTAGGCGCATATAAAAACTTAAACGCGACTTTAACAAGAATGATCTATACGAAGAAGGAATGGTTTTGCATATTTTTATAGCTTTATAGTATATTAAACCCCTAGGTTATAGTCTGCCAAACCAAAGGATGCTTATGAAACTCCAACAGTTGCGGTATATCTGGGAAGTGGCCCACCACGATTTAAATGTCTCCCTAACCGCCAAGAGCCTCTACACCTCTCAGCCGGGCATCAGTAAACAGATTCGGTTACTGGAAGATGAGCTAGGCGTAGAAATATTTTCTCGCAGCGGTAAGCACCTCACCAGAGTGACCCCCACCGGAGAGAAAATTCTTAAGATTGCCGGAGATATCCTACGTCAAGTGGACGGCATTAAGCAGCTGACTCAGGAACATAACAGCCCCAATCATGGCAGCCTGTCGATCGCGACTACCCATACCCAAGCCCGCTATGCCTTGCCCTCGATTATTGAGGGATTTATTGGCAAGTACCCAGACGTTTCATTGCATATGCATCAGGGCACACCGGTGCAGATATCCGAAAAAGCCGCCGATGG
>DDDD01000098.1 GCA_002335945.1 Porticoccaceae bacterium UBA1989 | reverse complement strand
GGTGCTGTTATATGCACTGGGGCGCGGCAATTTAGATACTCAGGTGAGCCTGCTGAGCTCAGATCTAGAGCGCGACGATTTACAGGCCGCCTTTCACGATGCCGCCGTATTCAACACCGCTCATCGGGAAGGCAATGCCTCGAATAGCGCTGACCTGCGCAACGAAATCTTTGCCGCCTTACCCTACCGAATTTTTGAGCGCAGCTTCGCCGTAGTCTTCCTGTTCTTTTTCCTCGGCGCCCCCGCGGCCCTGTGTTATCGGTTGCTGGCACTCCATGGCGATTTATCTCTAGAAAAAGATGTCGATGAAAGCGCCGCTAGCAAAGAAAGCGCCGCTAGCAACAAAAGCGCCGCTAGCAAAAAAAGCTCTGTAGATCAGTCCGTAGAGACTGTTGTAGAGGAAAACTCAGACCAGAACCCAGAAGCCATCACAATCCCAAACCCGCACTCAAGTTCAGACCTCAATAGCCCAGCACTCAAATTACTCTGGTTATTAGAATGGATCCCAGTGCGATTACTCGGCTTTACCGTTGGCCTAGTGGGCAGCTTTTCTGACACAGCAACCCATCTGCGGGAACTGCTATTCTGCCGTCACACCGCCACAGCCGAACTATTGCGACGCTGTGTTCAGGGTGCTCTAGGCAAGTTTGATCAGGCCGAAGCCGAAAGTGAATCTTTAAACAAGGCGGAGATTAACGAGGTAACCTCGCTATTTCGCCGCTCTATGACCGCCTGGCTGGTAGGTATCGCGATATTGGTTATTCTTAGCTAGGGCTATTAATAGTTACTCGTTACTCGCTTACGGTTGCTCAGTAGCAGGCTCATTCCAAGGCGCCACTTTAAGCAGTAAAAGCATCCCGGGAATCGCCAGCAGCGTGCACAGATAAAAGAAATTCTCCCAGCCCACGCCCTCAACAATAATACCGGTTGCCGAACTGGCCACCGTGCGTGGCACTGCCGTTAAAGCAGTAAACAGCGCAAACTGAGTCGCGGCAAAAGCAGGGTGAGTCGTGCGAGCAATAAAGGCTACAAAGGCGGCTGTACCCAATCCAACACCCAGGTATTCAAAGCCAATCACCAGTGCTAGCAAGGCGATGCCTTCACCTACTCGGGCCAGCACAGCAAAGCCCAGAATAGAGATAATCTGTACCAAACCAAATAACCAGAGCGCGCGGTTGATACCGATTTTAAGCATCAGTATGCCGCCCAAAATCCCCCCGATAATCATTGGCCAGAGTGCGGCGTTTTTAGCCACCAGACCAATTTCGGTTTTAGTAAAGCCCATATCCAAGTAGAAGGGGGTGGCCAGCGCAGTGGCCATACTGTCGCCCAGCTTATACAGCAACATGAAGATCAGTATCAACGCAGCCTGCTTAACCCCTTGCCGAGAGAAGAATTCCTTAAAGGGTTCCACCACCGCAGACTTAAGGGTTGTTGGGTGACGCTCAGCGCGGTCTGGCTCTTTAATGGCGAGGGTGAGGCCAATGCCCGTGACCATAAAGGCGGCAGTAATCATAAATACCGACTGCCAGGGCAAGGTGTCGGCCAGTATTAGGGCCAGTGACCCGGGGACTAATCCAGCAACGCGATAAGCATTAACATGAATAGAGTTGCCCAGCCCCAGCTCTTCGTCGGGAAGTATCTGGCGGCGGTAGGCATCCAGCACAATATCCTGAGTAGCACTGAGAAAAGCAATTAGCAGACATAACCAGGCGATAGGCCATAACTGTGTTGTAGGGTCAAAAAAGCCCAGTCCAGCAATGGCCGCAAGCAGGGCGACCTGAGTGCCCAGCATCCAGCTGCGGCGGAGCCCCGGTTTAAAGGTAAACAGTGCCAGCTGGTAGCGATCGAGCAGGGGAGACCAGAGAAATTTCCAGGTGTAGGGCAGGCCGATAAGGGCAAAGAAGCCAATCTCTTTAAGACCCACGCCTTCGGTGCGCAGCCAAGCCGGCACTAGGGAGATCAATAAATACAGGGGCATGCCCGAGGCAAAGCCGGTAAAGATACAGATCAGCATGCGGCGGTTTAGCAGTGCCTCTTTAATACTGGGAGAACTCATTTATTTTCCTTGGGCGATGTTCTTTGTTGGGCGAGGCTCTTTGTTAGGCGACACTCTTTGTTAGTCGACGCTCTTTATTAGGGCTGCCATCTGAACTTTTTTAAATTTATACGGCTACCAGTGACCACCACATCTTCTTCTTGCAGGCGCTTTTTCTGCCGCTCAAACCCCGGGCTATCTTGAGGTAGGCTAATTCCGCCGCTGGCATTAATGACTCGGTGCCATGGCAGTGTAGAATCGCCGGGTAGTTTACTCAGGGTTCTGCCTACTAACCGCGCCGCTCTTGGCAATCCGGCCAGTTCGGCAAGCTGTCCGTAGGTGACAACAGCGCCAGATGGGATGGCCGCTAACACCGCATAAATCCGCTGCTCTGGTTCGATCTCATTCATTGGCGAAGACTACGCTATTCCGTCAGATGTTGAAATAGTGGAAACTACCCCAATACTCCCTGATACTGCTCAATATAAAGAGACTAGGTAACCAAGGTATCACTATGCGTTTTCTATTTTTACTGTTTGTTGTGGTGCCCGTGGTCGAGATGTGGCTATTAATTACCGTGGGTACTGAAATAGGCGCCATGGCTACTATTGGCCTGGTACTGTTGACTGCCGTTGTAGGCGCCAAGCTGTTGCGCGAGCAGGGTTTTGCGACGCTGTGGCGGGGTCAGCGCAAACTCGAAGAGGGCAAACTGCCGGCCCAGGAAATTGTCGAGGGCATTATCCTGGCAGTCTCTGGTGCGCTGCTACTGACACCAGGTTTTATTACCGACATCATTGGCTTTGCCGGGTTAATTCCACCCATTAGAGCGCTTTTTGTCAGCCGCTTAATCAGCAAAATGGTCGTTGCGCCAATGGGTGGGCAGGCTAGAGGTTTTTATTACCAGCAGGGAATGCAGGGCGATGACATCATCGAAGGCGAGGCTGTCGATGAAAGTGTCTTTAACGAAAGAGCGATTAACAAAAGTGCCATTGATGAAAAGAGCATTAATAGCCAAGCCTTGGATCAGAAAAACGACCAGGAGCCAAAATAGACCGAGTATATTTTAGCCTGGCCCTTGAAAAACAATCCTTCAGCCACAATATGATGAGCAATTGCGGAAATATGTAGTTCGCAAGTGACTGTAGACTATTGAAGAGAAAATAATCGGAGATACACAATATGAAAGTTCGCCCATTACACGACCGAGTTATCGTTCGTCGCGAAGAAGAAGAGCAGACCACTGCTGGTGGTATTTTACTGCCAGGTTCTGCACAAGAAAAACCAAATCAAGGTGAAGTAGTTGCAGTAGGCAGCGGCCGTATCTTAGATAGCGGCGAAGTTCGTCCTGTCGACGTTAAGATTGGCGACAAAGTTGTATTCGGCCAGTATGCCGGCAACGACAAAATCGAAATCGACGGCGAAGAGCTGATTATCCTCAGTGAGAGTGATATTAAAGCGGTACTCGAAGCTTAATTTTTGAAATGAATTTGGAAGGAAAAGAATCATGGCAGCTAAAGAAGTAAAATTTGGCAACAGCGCCCGTCAGGGTATGCTCGATGGCGTAAACATTCTCGCCAACGCGGTAAAAGTAACACTGGGCCCTAAAGGCCGTAACGTAATTTTGGATAAGTCGTTTGGTGCACCCACTGTCACTAAAGACGGCGTATCTGTCGCTAAAGAAATTGAATTGGCAGACAAGTTCGAAAACATGGGCGCACAGATGGTTAAAGAAGTAGCCTCTAAAGCGTCTGACGATGCCGGTGACGGAACGACGACTGCAACAGTTCTGGCTCAAACTATCGTTAACGAAGGTCTAAAATCAGTCGCTGCTGGCATGAATCCAATGGATTTGAAGCGCGGCATCGATAAAGCAGTTATTGCTGCTGTTGCAGAAGTTGCAGCGATCGCCAAGCCTTGCACCGAGAACAAAGAAATTGCTCAGGTAGGCACCATCTCAGCAAACAGCGACCTGCACATTGGTGACATTATTGCCGAAGCAATGGGCAAAGTTGGCAAAGAAGGCGTTATTACTGTTGAAGAAGGCCAGGGCCTCGAAAATGAATTGGATATCGTTGAAGGTATGCAGTTCGACCGCGGTTACCTGTCTCCGTACTTCATCAACAACCAAGAGAGCATGAGCGCAGAGCAAGAAAGCCCATTAATCTTATTGGCTGACAAGAAAATCTCTAACATTCGCGAATTGCTGCCACTGCTTGAAGCTGTTGCTAAAGCGGGCAAGCCTCTGTTGATTATTGCTGAAGATGTTGAAGGCGAAGCCCTGGCAACTCTGGTTGTAAACAACTTGCGCGGAATCGTTAAAGTCTCTGCCTGTAAAGCACCTGGTTTTGGTGATCGTCGTAAAGCAATGCTTGAAGACATCGCTATCTTGACTGGCGGCACGGTTATCTCTGAAGAAGTAGGCCTTGATCTCGAAAGCGCCACTCTTGAGCACCTGGGTACAGCTAAGCGTATCAGCATGACTAAGGAAGCCACTACTCTGGTAGACGGCGCTGGCGAAGCCTCTGCAATCGAAGCTCGCGTTAAGCAGATTCGTGCACAGATTGAAGACACTAGCTCTGATTACGACCGTGAGAAGCTGCAGGAACGCGTTGCTAAATTGGCAGGCGGTGTTGCGGTAATTAAGGTTGGCGCTACTACAGAAATCGAAATGAAAGAGAAGAAAGCTCGCGTTGAAGATGCGTTACACGCAACTCGCGCAGCGGTTGAAGAAGGCGTTGTACCTGGCGGCGGAGTTGCCTTGATTCGTGTTCTTCAGAAGATTAAAGACATGACTGGCGACAACGATGACCAGACAGTGGGTATTGGTATTGCTCTTCGTGCAATGGAAGCGCCACTGCGTCAGATCGTAGAAAACGCTGGCGAAGAAGGCTCAGTAGTGGTCGATAAAGTCAAAAACGGCAAAGGTAACTTCGGTTACAACGCGGGTACTGGCGAATACGGCGACATGATCGATATGGGTATTCTTGATCCCGCCAAAGTAACACGCACCGCATTACAGGCAGCAGCTTCAATCGCTGGCTTGATGATTACCACCGAAGCTATGGTGACAGACGCCGCAGTTGAAGGCGGAGCTGCTCCAGGTATGCCAGATATGGGCGGCATGGGCGGAATGGGTGGCATGGGCGGCATGATGTAAGCCTCCAGCTCCCAAAAGTAATACTAAAAAGCCCCGACTCTTTCGAGCCGGGGCTTTTTTTTGACTGAAACTCTATTGAGCTACTACCAATTCTTCAAACCACCGTTATCTTTAACTCCCGCCGCCGTCATTGCAAAATCTCCTCTCTCTCATCTCGAAATCTCCTCTCTCTCATCTCGAAATCCCATCGCTGTCATCTCGAAACCTAACCTAGTGTCATCTCGACACGCAGTGAGAGATCTCCTATTTTAGTGTACTAACCAAGCTGGTTTTTCATGGAGCGTGATTTTGGTGCGAGGCTCAATAGTGTCTGGGGAGCCCCTTGCGATCGGTCCCATGGATGCAATCATTTTCAGCGTTCGCACAACTCGTTTCACTCAGACAGGGTGCTCTCTTAATCTGAAAATGTTTACACCCATAAACGGGCCCTGACTGATCACAAGGGGCTCCCCAGACACTATTTGAATTATTGCGGTGTATTTAAAAAAGGTTACAAGCAGGTGGTGGCAGCCGCAATTCCGCCTAGGTGTTGAGGTAGGTAAGCCGGATCAGTGCTTCGAAGTAGGAGATATCTCACTGCGTGTCGAAATGACAGCTAGGGGATTTCGAGATGATACCAAGTTAGGCGTCGTGATGAAGGTGGTGGGAGTTGCAATATGTCCGTAAATAGGGAGTTTTAAATAGCATGGGAGGCTAGCCAATCGAACCATATGCAGAGTACAAAGCCTCCAGAGGGCATTTTTTAGACTTTTTATCGCTAAAAAGCCTGTGCAGAGCCCTAACTTATTGCTATTTGGTCCCGATTGCAGAACAATTGCAGCGATAAAAAATACGGCCCATACGGGCAAAAATCTAAGAGGAATTGTCATGATTGAATTTATTAATTTTCTAGCCCGCTGGGGCCACGTGCTGTTCGGTATTGTCTGGATTGGCATGCTGTATTACTTTAACTTCGTTCAGGGCGGCTACTTCAAAGCAGCATCTGCAGAAGGCTTGGCCGACGCTAAGGCAAAACTAGCGCCTAGCGCACTTTGGTGGTTCCGTTGGGGCGCCATGTTCACCTTCATTACAGGTCTCTACTTGCTGCACACAATCTCAAGCGTGCTCAACAACTTCATCATCATGGGATCCGTCATGGGTACATTGATGGCTGCAAACGTATGGATGGTAATCTGGCCTGCTCAGAGAATCGCCCTAGGTATCGAAGAAGGTGGCGACAAAGCCGCAGCAGGTGCAAAAGCACTGCTGGCTTCACGTACCAATACATTGTTCTCAGCGCCCATGTTGTTTGGCATGCTAGCTGGCCCGCACTACGGTCAGTATGGAACAGCGATTGGCGGCACAGGCTTAACCGTCGCATTAGTGATTATTTTGGCACTGCAAATCAATGCTATCAAAGGCAAGCAGGGTCCAATGACCACCGTCAACGGTGTAATTGGTTCAAGCTTGGCACTGACAGCTATATTGGTTGCTGCGCTTAGCTTCCTCTAAGGTTCTTATAGCGTCAAAAAAAACCGGTGCCGATTAATCAGCACCGGTTTTTTTACGCCCAAAATTTGCCCCGATAAAAACACCCGTTAAATTGCTGCTTCAAGGATACCCAAACGCCTCTATGGGCGTATAATATTTCGCATAATACTTCCCAGACATGGACACCCATAACGTTATGGAAAAGAAACGCATTAACCCCATTGTTGCCCAGCGCGACGACCAAATTGGACGCTCTGCCTCAGACACATCTAATGGCAGTGCCCGTAAAGAAAAGACTGGCGGTGGCGGTAATAATGGTGGCGGGGGTGGCGCAACAGTAGGCGGCATGTCTGGCGGCTGGAAATTTCTGGTTGTTTTCGCCTGTTTGGGCGTCCTCGGCGCTGGCGGCTTTGGTTGGATGGAGTATACGTCTCTAAGTGGCAAGCATAAGGCCTTGCAAACCCGCTTCGAAGCTTTGGAATCACGCCTTAGCAATACCGACGAATCCGTGACTCAGTCAGGGGCCGCCTTGCAAATAAAGCTGGGCCGTCAGGGGGACGAGCTTAAAAAGCACTGGAAAGAAATCAAAAAGCTTTGGGGTGTCACCAATGACATCAACAAAGGCAAAATCGAAAAGAACCAAAAAGACATCTCGTTCTTGGCCAGTAAGCGACAGGCACTGGAAACTGCAGTGGCAAAAGATAGCAAAAGCCTCAAGGCACTCAGTGGCAACTATCTCGGCATCAGTGCCGACCTGGATGCTGCCAACGAGAATATGCGCAACTATGCCGATGGCCTTAACCGTTTGAACAGCTCACTGTCGCGTATTGATCGCGAGTTAAAGAGCAATGCCGAAGCGGTAGAGTCTATGGAAGCCTTTCGTCGACAAATCAATCAAAAAATATATGCCCTAGAGCAAAATGCTCCGGTGCCAGCAACCTCAACTAACTAGTTCGGTAAAATAGAATCATGACTATTATTCGTCAACAAGATGTCATCCAAAGTGTTGCAGACGCCCTGCAATACATTTCCTACTACCACCCAGCCGACTTTATTAAAGCGGTAAAGGAAGCCTACGATCGCGAAGAATCTCAGTCGGCCAAAGATGCCATGGCGCAGATTCTCATTAACTCGCGTATGTGTGCCATGGGCCACCGGCCCATTTGCCAAGACACAGGTATTGTTACCCTGTTTGTAAAAGTGGGCATGCAGGTGCAGTGGGAAGGGGACATGAGTCTCACCGACATGATTAATCAGGGCGTGCGCGAAGCCTACCTGCTGCCAGACAATATTTTACGGGCCTCGATTCTGTCTGACCCAGACGGCGCGCGTAAAAATACCGGCGACAATACTCCGGCCGTAATCCATTACGAGATAGTGCCAGGTAACAAAGTTTCTATTGATGTGGCAGCCAAAGGCGGCGGCTCCGAAGCGAAATCAAAATTTGCCATGCTCAATCCCTCAGACTCAGTGGTTGATTGGGTGCTTAAAATGGTGCCCACCATGGGCGCTGGATGGTGCCCTCCGGGCATTTTAGGTATTGGCATCGGTGGTACTTCAGAAAAAGCCATGTTAATGGCCAAAGAAGCATTGCTCGAGCATATTGATATCCATGAACTGCAGGTTAAGGGTGCAGAAAACCGCAACGAAGAGCTGCGTTTGGAACTGTTCGATAAGGTGAATGCACTGGGCATTGGTGCTCAGGGTCTGGGCGGCTTAACCACCGTGCTGGATATTAAAATTAAAGACTATCCGTCCCATGCCGCCAACAAAGCCGTGGCGATTATTCCCAACTGTGCGGCGACGCGTCACGCACATTTTGAACTGGACGGTTCAGGCCCAGTTCAGCTCGACCCACCGAATTTGGAAGACTGGCCAGACATTACCTGGGAACAGGACGAGTCTGTCGGTCGCGTTAATCTAGACACAGTAACTCAGGCCGATATCGAACAGTGGAAGCCTGGTGACACCTTGCTGCTGTCCGGCAAGATGCTAACCGGCCGCGATGCAGCCCATAAAAAAATGACCGATATTTTGGCCAGCGGTGAGAAACTTCCAGTCGACCTAACCGGACGCTTTATCTATTACGTAGGCCCGGTAGATCCTATTGGTGACGAAGCTGTGGGGCCTGCGGGTCCTACCACTGCCACCCGTATGGATAAATTTACCCGCACCATGCTCGAAGAAACCGGCTTGATGGGCATGATCGGTAAAGCCGAGCGCGGCCAGATGGGTATCGATGCTATTAGAGATAACAAAGCGGTCTATCTTATTGCCGTGGGTGGCGCAGCTTATTTAGTCTCCAAAGCGATTATTCATGCTGAGGTTATTGCCTTCCCAGAACTGGGTATGGAAGCGATTTACGAGTTTGAAGTAAAAGATATGCCAGTCACTGTTGCCGTCGACACTGAGGGTGAATCGGTGCATCGAATCGGGCCAGAAATCTGGCAGGCAAAAATTGAAGAGAAGGCGCTGAAACTTAGCTAATAAGCCCTAGGCAATCGGTTGTATATTTTCATAATTTATTGAAACAACCTACGCCGTTGCCTACACTTGTGAAGCGAGGACTGAAATGGGATCCTCGATGCACTCGGTATACTTTACACACGCTACACACGCGCTATACAAGAGCCCCGAGGGGGTTTAATTTTTATTAAAGGGAAACGTTATGAAATCTATTCATTCTATCATTGGCACACTGGTGATTTTAGCCTCTGGTGCTGCTGCCGCTACGGATAGCTGGTACTTAGGTGGAACATTAGGATATTACGATCTGGATAGCGAACATGCTATTACAGATGATTACCAGGGCTCACAAGCGGGTCTGCAAGTCGGCAAATACATTAGCGAAAACGTTGCTATCGAGTTGGGCCACGGCGTAAACACAGGTCATGACGACTTTGATGTTACCAGCCTTACCGGACTACTGTGGATGGGTAGCGAAGCATCAAACTGGCGCCCTTATGCGCTGGCTGGTGTAAACCAATATAACTTCGGCGAAGTTAGCAACCTGATTGCTGGCCACGACGACAAGTCAGTACAGATTGTTGTGGGTCTGGGTCTGGGCACTATGCTCAATGACAACGTTCAGTTCCGCGCAGATGTGCGTGGCATGTTGGGTCAGGAAGAAGACGGTGAAGACCTCGGTTTCCAGTTGTCTCTAAACCATGTGTTTGGTAAAAAGTCTGCACCAACTCCGGCACCTGTAGCTATCTCCGCACCAGAGACAGCGCCGGCACCCATGGTTGACGAAGAGCCAGAAGTTCGCACCATTACCATTCGCCTCAACGTTGAATTCGAATTTAACCAGGACACTGTACTGGCCGTGTATGGCGATCAGCTAGAAGCTATTGCTGCAGCCATGAGCGTTCACGAAGATATCGAGCTGGTTTTAGAAGGCCACACCGATAGCCGTGGCGGAGATGAATACAACCGCACCCTGTCTGATCGACGTGCCAAAGCCGTTAAAGCAAAGCTATCTGCTGACTATGGTATTGCCGCCGATCGTATCTCAGCGGTTGGTTATGGTGAAAGCCGACCTATAGACAGCAATGAAACCGACGAAGGCCGCGCGCGCAACCGTCGTGTTGTTGGCGAGATGTCTTTTTCAGAAGTGTTGATGAATTAAAAGCACTGACAGTAGTTAAAAAACGGCGTCTATTGGCGCCGTTTTTTTTCACCTATAATAAAGCCATAAAATTGACTGGGAGAGCACCATTGTGAGCATCACATTCTACTGGCACGACTACGAGACCTTTGGTGTTGATCCCTCCAAAGACCGGCCCTCACAGTTTGCGGGTCTGCGTACCGACGAAAACCTCAATGTGATTGGCGAACCACTGGTTATTTACTGCCAGCCACAAAAAGACTGCGTGCCCGCTCCCCAGGCCTGCCTTATCACCGGTATTACGCCCCAGCATGCACTGGAACATGGTCTGCCAGAACCAGACTTTATCGAAGCCATTCATCAGCAGCTGTCACTCCCAGGCACCTGCGGGGTGGGCTACAACAGCATTCGCTTTGACGACGAAGTGACCCGCTACACCCTCTACCGCAACTTTTACGATCCCTACCAGCGGGAATGGAAAAACGGCAATTCCCGTTGGGATATTATCGACATGATGCGCCTTACCCGAGCCCTGCGCCCCGAAGGCATCGAATGGCCAGACCATGAGCCAGGTCGCCCCAGCTTTAAGTTAGAGCATCTTACCGCCGCCAATGGCATAGACCATGCCGCCGCCCACGATGCACTGTCCGATGTTACTGCGACCATCGCCATGGCCAAGCTCGTTAAACAAAAGCAGCCCCGTCTGTTTGATTATGTAGTGAACAATCGCGGTAAAAAAGCCATCGCAGAGATGCTTAATCTACAGGACAGAAAACCCTTCTTTCATATCTCCGGCATGCTCGACAAAGCCCATATGTATGGCGCAGTAATGATGCCCCTCGCCAAACATCCAACTAACAGCAACGGCATAATCTGCTTTGACCTGTCCGCGGATCCAGAGGACTTGCTCAGCCTAGATGCCGAAGAAATCCAACGTCGTGTGTTTACCGCCGCTGCAGATCTGCCCGAGGGCACCAACCGCATTCCATTAAAAGTGGTGCATATCAACAAGGCACCGGTAGTGACTACCCATAAGTTAATCGACGAAAATGCGGCCGCGCGCCTGAATATTAATATGCAGCGCTGCGAAGAAAACTGGCAGACCTTGAATAAGGTCAATTTACAAACAAAATTGGGTCAGGTATTTGCCGACCGCGAGTTTCCACCCAAACCTGAGGCCGAGCAGCAGCTGTATGAGGGCTTTTTACCCAACAGCGATAAGCCCCTGCTCGATGAGGTCCGCCGCGCCAATGCCGATGACTTCGCCGCCCATAATTATCATTTTGCCGATAAGCGTTACAACCAGATGCTATTTAACTATCGCGCCCGTTACTTTGCCGAATCCCTGTCTCTGGAAGAGCAGAAAACCTGGCAGGAAAGTTGTAAATGGCGCCTTACCGATGAGTCATCCGGTTACCTCACGTTGCAGCAGCAAGCGGCTGAGATCGATGAGTTGCTAGGGGATGCTGACCTCGCAGCTGAAAAGTGTGCGGTTTTAGAAGCACTGCAAGCTTGGGCAGTACAGGTAACAGAGGAATTTTCGCTAGAGTCAGGGGGCTAAAAAGGCTAAAATCCGCCAAATCAATTTGCCCCGAGGCACCAGCTTGAATTTTACCGGCGCGCATATACTTTCAATCAACCAATTCCAACGTCAGGATGTTGACCGCGTATTCGCCGTCGCCGACCAGATGGAACCCTATGCTCTGCGCAAAAGGGTTACCCGGGTGTTAGAAGGTGCCATTCTTGGCAATATGTTTTTTGAGGCCAGTACCCGAACGCGTGTTAGCTTTGGTTCGGCCTTCAATCTTCTCGGTGGCGAAGTTCGCGAAACCGCCGGCTTTGAAAACTCGGCACTGGTTAAAGGTGAATCACTGCAAGATACCGCCAGAGTGCTGTCCGGGTTTAGCGACGTTATCTGTATGCGTCACCCGCAAGAGGGATCGGTCGCCGATTTCGCCTCAGCCAGCAGGGTCCCCGTACTTAACGGTGGTGATGGCGCCAATGAACATCCCACTCAGGCACTGCTAGACCTCTACACCATTCGTCAGGAAATCGCCGCTCGAGGCCAGACCATCGACGGCCTTAAAATTGCCATGATCGGTGATTTACGTCACGGCCGTACCGTGCACTCCCTGAGTAAGTTACTGTCTCTGTACAACAATGTTCAGGTGATCCTAATTTCACCGGAAGAACTGACCCTACCTGAAGCAATCGTAGAGCAGATGCGCAGTGCCGGTGTGCAAGTTACCATCTCCCACGAGCTGACCAATAGCATTGTCGACGTGGATATTGTGTACTCCACCCGAATTCAAGAAGAGCGTTTCTCCACCAAAGAAGAAGCGGATCTGTACCGTGGCAAGTTCCGTCTTAATCAGGCGATTTATACCGAATTTTGCCAGCCCAACACCGTAATAATGCATCCATTGCCGAGAGATTCTCGGGCCGATGCCAACGAGCTAGACAGTGACCTAGACAATAACCCCAACCTGGCAATCTTCCGCCAGGCCGATAATGGGGTGTTAGTGCGTATGGCACTGTTTGCACTGGTCCTTGATGTGGCCGACAAAGTCGACGAGTTTTCCTACGACGTGCGCTGGTACAACTCAAGGCAGGTTTAATGCCACTAATAATAAAAAAAGATAATTAGCCCATGAGTGAATTTGATGATATTCGTCCCTATGACGATGTTGAAGTTCCCGCCGTTATAGCGCGGCTAATTGCCGATTCCGAATTTATTGATCTTCTGCTAAGTCGCAAAGCGCCCTTGTTGGCCAAGCTGTGCCCCTGGTTAGCACGGCCCTTTATTCGCTTTGGATTGCGTAAATTAACCAGACACATGAGCACAGTGAATGACCTTCAGGTACAGATGACCGAAGGGCTAAAAAACGTGCTCGACACCACCACCGACGGTTACAGCTTTGGTGGTCTTGATAATCTAGATTCCAGCAAAGCGGCTCTATTTATGAGTAACCATCGAGACATCGCCCTCGATCCCGCCATGGTCTGTTTAGGGTTACTAATGGCCGGGCAAGAGAGCGTGCGCATTGCCATTGGCGACAACCTTTTAAGCAAACCCTTTGCCGCCGATCTCATGCGGGTTAACCGCAGCTTTATTGTAAAACGTTCGGAGGCAAGCCGACGTGGAAAGCTCGACGCCTTAAAGAAACTGTCCCGCTATATTCGTCACAGCATCAGCCAAGAACAGGTATCTATTTGGATTGCGCAGGCTGAAGGGCGCGCCAAAAATGGTCGCGATCGCACAGAGACCGCACTGCTAAAAATGCTCGCCCTGTCTAAAGGGGAAGGGCAAGATTTTGCAGCCGCCATTGGTGAGTTAAATTTAATCCCCGTGTCTATCTCCTACGAATATGATCCCTGCGATGCCGACAAGGCCCGGGAACTTTATTCTGCCGAGCAGGGTACTGCCTACGTTAAAAAAGAATTCGAAGATCTCGACACCATTCAAAAAGGAATACTCGGTTACAAGGGCCGCATCCATGTGAACTTTGGTCAGCCGGTAGGTAGCAGTTTTGAAAATGCCGATGCCTTGGCTGCCGAAGTGGATCGTCAAATCTTCAGTCATTACCAACTATTCCCAACCAATATTATTGCTTGGCAGATGCAGGGCAATACTGATGTATTAGAGACACTAGAAGAACTGCAGCAACAGTGGCCAGACGAAGACTGGTCCAATGCTCAAGCCTCTTTTGAGTCACATCTTAGCCAAATACCTGCAGATCATCGTCAGATAGTGATTGATGCCTATGCCGCTCCGGTGGACAATCAGCTTGCTCATCAATCTAAATAAGGACGTTTATTTTTGTTAGATGCAGACGTACGAGAAACTATTCAGCAAGGCTATCGCGAATTTTTAAAGTCCCGTGAACTCAGTCCACGGCTGGGTCAAAAACAAATGGTTGCCGCCATTGCCAATACCCTTAGCAACGAGGATCCCGATAAACGTCTCGCGGTTATCGAAGCGGGCACAGGTACAGGTAAAACCGTTGGCTACCTCATTGCTGCACTGCCCATTGCTCGAGCCTTAAAGAAAACCGTGGTGGTTGCTACAGGCACCATTGCCCTGCAAGAACAGCTTATCCACAAAGACCTTCCCGAATTATTAGAGTCCTGTGGCTGGGATTACAGCTGCGCCCTCGTAAAAGGCCGTGGTCGTTACGCCTGTAACCTGCGCATGGAACAGTGCCTGGATGCCGTAAAGTCAAAAGACGCCGGTCTGTTTTTGTTTGAAGACGAACAGCAATTTAATCCCAATGCCGCCACCGAAAATCTGTTTAAAGAGATGTCTGCGTCATTGGACGACGGTGTCTGGGATGGTGATAGAGATTCTTGGCCAACCCGCATTCAAGATATGGAATGGCGCGCCCTGACGGTAGATCGTCGCCAGTGCACCGGCAGGCGCTGTCGCTTTGTGAACCAATGTCCGTTCTTTAAAGCGCGCAACGATCTTGAAGAGAGTGAATGTATTGTCGCCAACCACGACCTAGTTATGGCCGATCTGGCACTGGGTGGCGGTGTTATTTTGCCTCCGCCAGAAGACTGTATTTATATTTTCGACGAAGGTCATCGACTGGGTGATACGGCCATTCGTCACTTTGGTGCCGAGTGTAAAATCAACAGCACATTAACCTGGTTAGAGCGATTACCTAAACAGATCAAAGGCCAAACGCCGATCTTTGAAAAAGATACCTCATTGGCAGATCAGCTGCCACGCATCGAACGCGAAGCCAACAAGATCACCGAGCTGCTCTCAATGGCTTATCCACTGTTAAAAGAACAGCTGGATCTATCAGATCATGCGGAGGGGCGCTACCGATTTGCCCATGGCGATGTAGGGGCCACCATTCGTGATCTAGCCAAGCAGATCACCCTGCAGACCAGCGGTTGGTTAGGACGCTTAGAGGTTCTGGAAGACACTCTCAGTGAAGCCTTAAGCGATAAAGAATATCCCGTGCCCATGGCCGATATCGAATTGTTTTATCAGCAGGCTGGTAACTGGCTGTCTGGGGCCGAACGCCTATTAGCCCTGTGGGATAGGCTGCATAAAGAATTAAAAAAGGGCGATATGCCCATGGCCTGCTGGTTAAAGTTGGATGAAAACGCCGGCGGCAATATTGATATTTCCATTAATGCCAGTCCCATACAGGCCGCAGAGATTCTACAAGAGCGACTCTGGGGTAGCTGCTATGCGGCCGTATTAACCTCAGCTACCCTTAAATCTCTGGGTAACTTTAATACCTTACAGCGTGAAACGGGCGTACCCAGTTCAGCACACTTTCTGTCAGTGGCCGGTGCCTTTAACTATGCCGAAGCCGCAACAGTGCGCGTGCCACCCGGTGCAGTAGAAGGTAATAGCATTGAAGAACACAGCAAGTATATTGTTGATAACCTAGAGTCTATGGTCGAAGACAAAGCCGGTACCCTAGTGCTGTTTTCATCCAAGCGCCAAATGGAACAGGTGTTCGATGAGCTACCGAATCATCTGGCGAAAATTATTCTCATTCAGGGCCAGTACTCCAATCGTGAAATGGTGCGCCTCCATAAGGAGCGTATCGATCAGGGTAAAACCAGTGTACTGCTCGGCTTGGCTAGCTTTGCCGAAGGTGTGGATTTACCCGGTGACTACTGCAAACATGTGGTGATTGCCAAGCTGCCCTTTGCCGTGCCTGATGATCCGTTACATGAAGCATTATCGGAATGGATTGAAGGCAAGGGCGGCAATTCGTTTTTTGATATTTCCTTGCCCATCGCCTCTCTGCGTCTTATTCAGGCCTGCGGACGACTGCTGCGCACAGAGTCAGACACCGGCACTGTGTCTATTCTGGATAAGCGTCTTATCACCAAGCGTTATGGCACTCAGCTACTCGATGCATTGCCGCCCTTTAGGCGAGAGCTTGGATAGTACGTTTTTGAGTGCTAGTTAAAGTAGCAGAGAAGGTAAGAGCTAAGAAGGTAAAAACTTATGCTTGAGCATTACAGGACATTGGCAGACTTGCTGGTCGAAGTAGAAAAAGAGCTGCGGCTAATGCAGCTTTGGGAAATGCAAAGTCCCTCACCAGAGGCGCTATCTAGCGTCGAACCCTTTGCTGTAGATCAGCTTTTATTTAACCAGTGGTTACAGTTTGTGTTCTTACCGCGAATGTACGAGCTTGTTGAAAGCGAAGCACCCCTGCCAGATAACTGCAGTATTGCACCCATGGCAGAGGAGTTTTTTAAAGGGCAGGTAGTTGAAGCGGCGGCCATCATTTCTCGACTGGCCGCGATAGATCGTTTGATTACCAACCTCTAAGAGTAGGCTCTGCTAGAAACCACATTATTACAAAGCACAGTACTAGAAAGCACAGAACTAAAAAGCGCGCTACTAGCCTTTAGATTTCTTAGGCTTCTTGGTATAGGTCTTTTTCTTAGTGATCGGTCTAGAACCGTCACCCGTTGGCTTGCCAGAATAAGCAGGCTTATCTCCAGCAGGCTTACGGTCGGATCTGTCACCACTGTCTTTGGCATAGCTGCCACCGGCTTTCTTCTTATACGATTTCTTAGGTGGCTGCTGAGTATCTGCAGTACGCTTATTAGTCACATCGCGACTGATGATTCGCTTGTCGCCAGAAAAATCTTTCTTCTTACCACTGTCGCCGCCAGAAGGTGCTGCACCGGCGTTATGAACACTAATACGCATAGGCTTGGCACAGATACGAACCTTTTGCAGGTGATCCATCATCTCCGAAGGCATGCCCTCAGGTAAGTCCACGGTGCTGTATTCGTCATGGAGCTTAATCTCGCCAATGTATTGGCTGCTGATGTCCGCTTCATTGGCAATGGCGCCAACAATGTTGCTAGGAGAAATGCCGTCGTTATGGCCCACTTCCAAACGGTAAGTGACCATAGCAACATTAGGATCGCGACCTGACTTATCAACAGATTCGCGTCTCGGACGTTCGCTACGTTCTTTGCGATCACCGCCACGATCATTACGATCGTTACGGCCCCTGTCGCGGTTATTGTCTCGCGGTGCTGGTGCTCTATCACTGCGTGACAGTGAAGGTGTCGCTATAGCGTCCAAACGAGGAAACAGCGGACGATCTTTTTGGTTTTCAAACGCCAGAGCAGTAGCAACATCAGTAATGTCTAGCTCGTTCTCAGTGACCAGCTTCTCAATCAACGAACGGAATTTATCCAGCTTAGGATTTTCCATGTTCTTAATTAACTGATCGGTAAACTGCTGAATGCGCAAGCCGCTAACTTCTTCGTTGCTTGGCATGGTCATTGGCTTGATAGTCTGGCGCGTCGACTTCTCAATCGAACGCAACAGACGGTTTTCTTTAGGCGTGATAAACAACACAGCCTTACCTTCACGACCTGCACGGCCCGTTCGACCAATACGGTGAACATAGGACTCATTGTCGTAAGGAATATCAAAGTTAATAACATGGCTGATGCGTTCAACATCCAGACCACGGGCAGCAACATCAGTCGCCACAACAATATCAATCTGGCCTTTCTTCAGGCGGTTAATCGTGCGCTCACGAATAGCCTGACTCAAATCGCCATTTAGCGGAGAAGAGGAGAATCCGCGAGCTTCTAAGCGCTCAGCAATATCGACGGTCGAAGACTTGGTACGCACAAAAATGATCATGCCATCAAAGGTTTCAACTTCAAGGAAGCGAGTAAGCGCATCCATCTTCTGGTGGCTCTTAACCGTGACATACTGCTGTTCAATACGCTCAACAGTCTTAGTTTTAGCTTCAATGCTAACCGTCTCAGCATCGCCTAAGTACTTGGTACTAACGCGGCGAATGGCAGGGGGCATAGTTGCAGAGAACAATGCGCGCTGACAGTTACTCGGCGTTTGCGCCAGAATCGTTTCAACATCATCGATAAAGCCCATACGCAGCATTTCGTCAGCTTCATCCAGAACCAGGCCACGAACCTGACTCAGATCCAAGCTGCGACGACGCAAATGGTCAAGCATACGACCCGGCGTACCCACAACAACCTGAGCACCGCGCTTCAAACCACGCAGCTGACCCTGGATATCTGCGCCACCGTAAATGGGCAGAACGTGAAAACCTTTGATGTGTTTTGCATAGCTCTGGAATGCTTCAGCAACCTGAATCGCAAGCTCGCGAGTCGGCGTAAGCACCAGAACCTGAGGTGTTTTTTGTTTCTCGTCCAACATACTCAAAAACGGCAGCGCAAAAGCTGCAGTCTTGCCAGTACCAGTCTGGGCGGTACCTAGCAGGTTTTTACCCGCCAACAGAATAGGAATACTCTGCGCCTGAACAGGGGAGGGTTGCTCATAGCCGAGTTGCTGTACGGCTTTAAGAACGGGGGCAGAAATACCCAGTGATTCGAAGTCAACGGATGACATTAATTTACCTGTGGCTTGGGGAGTTTAGGCCCCGGAATGTGAGGCGGCGGAGTATACGCCTAAGTGACTAATTTTTATAGGGGTTTTTGGGATATTTTTGTAGTTGAGGTTGGGTCCGCGGGGCTCAATATTTATGGCCTTAACCCTATGATTTTTAGTCCACCTCAATTGACTTCCACTAGGTGCTATACCAAAATTAGGTATTTACTGGTACTTTTGAGGTCGCATATGTCTAAGAATACAAGCATTACTCTCGGTGATCATTTTGATGGATTTGTTACCTATCAGATCAAAAGCGGTCGCTATGGCTCTGTTAGTGAAGTGGTTCGCGCAGGTCTTCGCGCACTTGAAGATAATGAAAGCAAGATACTGGCCTTACGCCAAATGCTGATGGATGGAGATAAGAGTGGTCCGGCCGATTATAGCTACGAGACATTGATGGTAGAACTAGACAGGGAAAGAGACGAATCCAAGGAATAGATGAACCGATTAACGCTAAAGCGACTTGCTCTGGCTGACCTAAAATCTATAGCAAGGTATACGGAAGATCGCTGGGGACGGAGACAGCGAAATTACTCTGTAAAAAAATTGGATGATGCCTTTTCGATGATTGCACAGACACCAAGCTTGGGTGTGACCTGCGATTTTATTCTTCAGGGTACAGGAAATTCCCAAGTCAAAACCATATTATCTTTTACAAAATCAAAACAGATGGAAAAACTGAAGTGATTAGAATTCTCCACAAGAGCATGGATGCCATCTCTATATTTGTGGATTAGCTGGTAATAATCTCTGTCACAATCTCAGTCTTCACCGAATTAGCAATAAAACAAAGCTCATGGGCCTGATGGTGCATTTTCTCCAGCACTTCAAACGTGGGCTGTTTGCCAGAAAAGCTTACCTGCGGGCGCAGATTGACCTTAGTCATAGAGACTTTTCCCTCAGAATCTGTCTCCATTAAACCAATCGGATTATCAATATATTCGTCGATTACAAGGCGCTTCTTCCCGGCAATACCAAGAAAGAACAGCATATGGCAGCTTGATATAGAGGCCAAAAAAGCTTCTTCTGGGTCTACGTTAGCCTCTACGGAATAGGGGAGAGGGACAATGGATGGCGCAGAGGAGGCAGCAACGATGGTACCGCCATCAAACTCCCAGGTATGGCCGCGGCTGTATTTGTTATCGATGAAGGCGTCGTTTGGTTGGCGGTTCCACACTATTTTGGCGCTATATTCAGACATATAGATTCCTTTTATTAAGCCGCTGAAAGGGGCGTTACTTTTAGCTCATGACGATGTTGCTCAGCATGCCAAAGATCATGTTGCGCTTGCTGAGTGACCCAGGTCTCTGACGAGGTGTTAAATGCAATAGACAGACGAACAGCCATCTCAGAGCTAATGCCGGCCTTACCATTAACGACGCAAGACAGGGTTTTACGGCTGACGCCAAGAGCCTTAGCCGCATCTGTTACCGACAGTCCCAATGGCTCAAGACACAGTTCTTTTATTATTGATCCTGGGTGAGGGGGGTTGTGTATGCGCATATGGCGTTCTCAATCATTATTTAATTAATTAATAGCAGGTTTTCCCAAGTAGGCTTTATTGCCGTTATAGCGATTTAAACTGAGTATCAATCAATCTCAGAAATACCCTATATCCCTTTATGCAACTACCCATTGCCAGTGAATTGCGCTTAAATACAGATTTTAACAATAATCCAATTTCATGCAGGAATCCCCATGAGTGAGCTCTACCTCGTTCGTCACGCCCAAGCCTCCTTTGGCGCGGCCAATTACGATCAACTCTCTGACCTTGGCCACAAGCAGTCTCGCTGGCTAGGCGACTATATGGGTATGCGTGGCCTCAAGTTCGATACCCTGGTGGTAGGCGATATGGTGCGTCATCACGAGACCATGAACGGTATCTGTGCGGGTATGAATATCGATTGCAGTAGCCGACTGGTATTGCCAGGGCTGAATGAATATAACTTTATCGCCATGATCGATTCCTACAAGGTCACCCATGGCGATGATCCTATGTTCCAAGCGATTGCCGACAATCCTAAAGACAACCGACACCATTTTCGGCTGCTGCGAAAGGTGCTGAGCCTATGGACACAAGACAAAATTGAGGACCTACCAGAGAGCTGGAGCGAATTTAAAGCGAGAGTTTTAGATGCTCAACAGCAGATCAAAGCCATGGCAGACAGCGGCAACCGTATCTTAGCGATTGGGTCTGGCGGTTCTATTAGCGCTTTTGTTGGGTCGGTGCTGGGCATTCCCGATGAGAATATTTTTGATTTAAACCTGCAATATAAAAATACAGCGTTTAGTCATTTCTTTTTTAATGAGAAGAAGATGAACCTGACCGGGTTTAATAGTATTCCGCATCTGGATACGAATGAGATGAAGCAGCATATTACTTATGGCTGATAGGCACTTGATCACTACAGTGTCGTGTTAATTGCCGTTGTAGATATTGGATCTGTGACCAATTTTCACGACATGAACGACTAGCATGGCATCTCGTATGTCATAGATTATTCGATAAAGTCCAACACGGACCCTATATTGCTGCTGGCTCGATAGCTTAATACAACCCTCAGATCTTGGGTCACAGGCTAAAAGGTCAATTTGATTTAGAATTCGCTTAACGTCCCCTTTGGGAATCGCCCTTAAATCTTTTGCGACTGACTTTTTAAATGTGACTTTATATTTTGTCATGTTTTTTTAAGTCATTAAGCAATGTCTCATAGCTCATCTCTGGCTCATTGACTCTGTCGCTAAATGCTTGAAGGTCTTCCTGATCTTCTGTGAGATGTGCTCTAACGGCTTCATTGACTAGATCGGACACAGAAAGATGAGTGGAGGCCGCTTTGAGTCTCAATGCCTGGTGAATGGCAGGGTCGAAATAAACTGTCGATCTTTTAGATAAATTGCTCATTGTGAAACCTCCATTAATTGAGGGCATTATAGCGTTACAACGTTATAGCGTCAATTTGAGGTTGTGTCCGACTGCCATTCTAAACGCAGAGAAGCTGCTTTGTTTTAAACCACGCTCTAATAGGGTCATATGGCCCTATGGTATTAAGCTGCAGATATTTATCTTTGAGCCAATCGATACGGTAATTAAGATCAAACTCGGCAGGTAAATGATTGGGAGAGCGCTTGAGATCGAAATTTTTTTCATGCTCAGAAAAAGCCAACTAGTGACAAAACATACGCCCCCAACAAATTGAATTTCACCCTTTTAGCATGTTTTATTTTTTAGTATTACAGGGTACTAACAAGAATCCATAGTGAGCTGATCAAAATGGTTAGTAGTGTGCTCAACATGCCTATCGGGCGGCAGACGGACGGCCCAATTTCGGTGATAGCCACGTAGTGGCAGATACGTCCGAGAACCAGTGCGATACCGAGACCATGAAGCCACATATCTTTGGCGCCCACTAATTCCATGGCGATAATCAGCAGGAGGGCTATGGGCACGGTTTCAACAAAGTTGCCTTGGCCACGAATGCGGCGCAGCATTTCTGGATCGTCGCCGGTACCGATGAGAATCTTGCTTTTCACTCGGTATAAACCAGCGCGGAGAGTGAAGGGTATGAATAGCAGCCCCAAAATTGCAATATAGATAGGCGTCACGCTGAGTAAGGCTGGCAGTTGCATATTAACTCCGTTAAGGATGATGAGATTTGGCTGACTATGGCATTAAATCTGGTGAAAGCATAGTCAGTGCCGCAGTCAATCCCCCGACTGTTGAGTTTAAAATAGACGAATCCGGAGCATTTTACCTGTTTAGTTTCAAGGTGCCGGTTGCCTGTGAATAGCAGAACTCTGGAGTCTTTTTTTTTATAGTGGCTGTAAGCCTCTGCGGGTTAAACTGTGCCCCTAAAAACAAGCATCCAATCCAATATCAATAAATAAAAGGACCGAACAGTGAACACAGAATTCGATATGACTGGCAAAGTTGCCATGGTAACCGGCGCATCTAGTGGTTTTGGCGTTAATTTTGCGAAAATCTTGGCGGCTCGTGGGGCTAAGGTAGTGGTTGCGGCACGCCGTGTAGACCGCCTAGAGGCGTTGGTTGCTGAGATTAAGGCTGATGGTGGTGAAGCATTTGCGGTTGCCTTGGATGTAACCAGTGCTGAGTCGATTACTGCTGCGTTTGATGC
>DDDD01000160.1 GCA_002335945.1 Porticoccaceae bacterium UBA1989 | reverse complement strand
GTGACAATACGCACATCACAGCCCACCGCCATATTAAAACCAGCACCTACAGCCGGCCCATTAATCGCCGCAATGGTTGGCAAGGTGCAGTTGGCGATACTCAAAAAGCCACTGTAAATAGTCTCCAGCATCTCCTTATCCGGAGTGAGGTCTTTAAGCTGGCCACCCGCACAAAATGCTCGGCCTGCGCCTGTAACTATCAGTGCCTTAACATCGGGATGCTGTTCCGCCTGAGCCACATAGTCAACGATCAATCCACAAACTTCTCGGGTGAGCATATTGCGTTTATCGGGGTTATTCAGGGTTAACAGGGCGACATTATCGCGAATTTCAAACAGTACTAAAGACATCTTCAAGCCCTTTAAATTTTAATGCTTCAAGGATACCATTAGCCCAATCAGTAATGAATCAGGCAACAACAATGATCCACCCGAAAAAGCTCGTTGCCCACCGTGGCTATCAGGCTAAATATCCAGAGAATACCGCCCTGTCTCTCAACAAAGCGATTGAGGCTGGCGCCAGATTTATTGAACTCGATGTGCAATTCAGCCTCGATCAGCTACCCATTATTTACCATGACACCGACCTTATGCGAGTCAGTGGCGCGGATATCGAGGTTGCCAAGACGACTCGAGAAATATTACTCGGCTACCCTGCCTACGAGCCCAAGCGCCTAGGTGAGCAGTTTATTGAGGAGCGAATTTCACCCTTGGAATCCCTCGTTGGTATTCTGCAGCAGAATCCTAAGGTAACGGCTTTTGTTGAGATTAAAGATGAGTCTATCGCCCATTGTGGGCGGGAGATTATCACTGACTCTGTGTTGGCTATTTTACAGCCCGTGATGAGACAGACAGTGGTGATGAGTTTTGATTACCAGCTAGCAATAGACGCTCGCGAGGCCGAATGGCCGTTGGTGGGCGTCGTGCTGCGCTGCTGGGATGACCTTGATCACCCCTTGGTTAATCAGGCCCGGCCAGACTTTATCTATGTTGACCATAAACTAATCCCGGCAGACTTTGATTTGGTCAATGCTCCCCAGCTAGCCAACTGCAAACTGGTGACCTATGAGGTGGGTAATATTGCCCTTGCCACTGAACTGTTAGATCGTGGTGTTGATATGCTCGAAACCTTCGAGATTGCTAGGTTAATAAGCTAAAGAAATCTGTATGCAACCATCCGAAAGGCGCCCTGTATATCAGGCCCGACGCCAGCTTGTACCCTCGCGACTATCTTCCAGAATAACCCCAAGATCCAGTAAATCCTTGCGTACCTGGTCGGCACCCGCATAGTCTTTATCGGTTTTGGCCTGTTTGCGTTTTTCAATCAGTTCTTCGATATCTTCCGCGCTAATAGCATCGCCACCACGGGCCAACGTAAACCACTGCTCAGAATCCTGCTGCAGTAAACCCATCAACCCGGCCAATCCCATTAACTCAGCTTTTAATTTTGATTCTAAATCGACGTTACCGGCACCATTGGCAGCATGCATTTCTTTAGCCAGTCGATACAATTCGCTGATGGCCATGGATGTATTTAGGTCGTCGAGCAGTGCCTTATAACCTGCGCTGTCTTGATTAATAATCGCAGTCACTGGCTCATGCCCGCGTAAGAAACCATAGAGTCCATCAAGGGAGCGCCAGGCACTGTCCAATAGCTCTTTGCTAAATTGCTGTTCAGAACGATAGTGCGCCGACAGAATCACATAGCGCAGCACCTCACCGGGATACTCTTCTAACAGCTCATTAACCATACGAAAATTGCCCAGAGACTTGGACATCTTCTCGCCTTCGATATTAATAAAACCATTGTGCAGCCAATAGTTGGCAAAGGGTTTGCCATCATGAGCGCAGCAGCTTTGGGCGATTTCATTTTCATGGTGGGGAAAGATTAGATCCTGACCGCCGCCGTGGATATCAATGGTCTCGCCAAGATGTTTTTCGATCATGGCGGAGCATTCAAGATGCCAACCCGGACGCCCTCTTCCCCAGGGGCTGTCCCAACCTGGCTCATTGTCGGCTGAGGGTTTCCAGAGAACAAAATCTCCCGCATATTTTTTATAGGAAGCCACTTCAACCCGTGCACCGGCGAGCATATCGTCCAGCGCTCGACCGGAAAGCTTGCCGTAATCGTCCATAGACTGCACGGCAAAAAGGACATTACCTTCGGCGACGTAAGCATGATCTTTGGCAATTAACCGCTCGATCATATTGATCATTTCTGGAATATGCTGGGTAGCATAGGGCGTGATCGTTGGCTCGAGATTATTGAGTGCCGCCATATCTTCAAAATAGGCCTGAGCATACCGCT
This sequence comes from Porticoccaceae bacterium UBA1989, assembly GCA_002335945.1. Lineage (GTDB taxonomy): Bacteria > Pseudomonadota > Gammaproteobacteria > Pseudomonadales > Porticoccaceae > HTCC2207. The sequence continues at coordinate 5,593 of DDDD01000160.1, read as the reverse complement.
GGGAAAGCACTGAAATATCTTCCCCCAATTCGGCCGCCGTGCGCATGATTTTATCGTCGATATCGGTGATATTGCGGGCGTACTGAACATTCGGGTAGAGGCTCTGCAGTACGCGATACAAGGTGTCGAACACAACAGCAGGTCTTGCGTTGCCTATATGCACACGGTTGTAGACCGTGGGGCCGCAGACATACATAGTCACGCGCTCTGCGTCTAAGGGCGTAAAGGGCTCTTTCTTTCTGGATAGCGTGTTATAGAGGGCTAGGCTCATCAATTATTTCCAGTTATCCCGTAATCCAATGGTGCAGTTAAAGACTAGCTCAGCTGCATTAGTGACTGTATCTCGCGTAAAGTAACCCTCGCGCTCGAACTGATAATGACCCCCAGCTACAGCATTTACCAGACCGGCTTCGACTTTACAGCCAGAAATAACGGTTAATGACTCTGGGTTAATATGCTCTAGGAAACTCTCCTCCCCAGCATCGGGTGCCGCTTTATTAAACAGACGATCATAAATTTTAACGGTGCAGTCGGCGTTCTCTGCAACAGACACCCAATGTATGACACCACGAGCCTTAATACCCTCAGGGGCATCCTGTCCCACAGTGTCCGGCACAATGGCACCAACGATTTCAATAATCTCGCCAGCTGCATCTCTAATTACTTCGTCGGCACGAATAATATAGGCACTGCGCAGACGCACGTAATCGCCAATCACTAGACGCTTGAACTTCTTGCGCGACAATGTGGTGTCTTCACTAAAGTCATTGCGATCAATATAAATCTGTCGGCCAAAGGCCAGTGATCGCTCGCCCATATCATCGCGATTGGGGTGGCCTGGTACGGTAAAAGACTCCGTTTTATCCGCCGCATAATTTGCCAATGTCACCAGCACAGGATTAATCACACACATAGCACGACGAGCATTGTTATTGAGATCATCGCGAATAAAGTGCTCAAACTGAGCCATATCCACAACGCCATCGGTTTTAGCCACGGCCAGGCTGTCGCAAAACTCGCGGATCGCAGAGGCAGAGACACCGCGACGGCGAAGACCGGAAATAGTTGGCATACGCGGATCGTCCCAACCCTCAACATGCTTCTCGTCCACTAGCTGCTTAAGCTTGCGCTTGCTGGTAATGGTGTAATTTAAATTTAGGCGACCAAACTCATACTGCCTCGGTGTTGAGGGCAGTGGCAGATTGGCCACAAACCATTCATAGAGAGGACGGTTAGCGGCAAACTCTAGGGTGCATACAGAATGAGTAACCCCTTCAATGGCATCTTCTTGACCATGGGCAAAGTCGTAGGAGGGATAAATATTCCATTTGTCACCGGTGCGCTGGTGGGCCATCTTTTTAATGCGGTACATCACTGGGTCGCGCATATTAAAATTCGGCGATTCCATATCAATTTTGGCGCGCAATGTCATGGTACCTTCGTCAATCGCACCCAGCTTCATCTGCTCGAGCAGATCGAGGCTCTCACTGGCAGGACGCTCACGGTACGGGCTGTTTTTGCCAACTTCCGTTAAGGTACCGCGATATTCACGCATCTGTTCGGCATTTAACTCACAGATGTAGGCTTTGCCTTCACCAATAAGGTACTGGGCCCAGGTATAGAGCTGGTCGAAATAGTTTGAGGCGTAGCAGATATCGCCCTGCCACTCAAAACCCAACCATCGAACATCTTCGATAATGGCGTTGACGTATTCCTCGTCTTCTTTCTCAGGATTGGTATCGTCAAACCGCAGATTACAGCCGCCACCGTTCTCAGCGGCGAGACCAAAGTTTACGCAGATCGACTTGGCGTGACCTATATGTAGGTAACCGTTGGGCTCGGGTGGAAAGCGGGTAACAACCTTGGTGACATGGCCAGCTTCGAGATCAGCATTAATTACATGCTGGATAAAATTAATAGGTTTATCGGTGTCAGTCATAGATCCAAATCGGGCAGGCTAAGTAAGGACGAGATTATAGCCGCAGCAACCAGTGCAATAAACAAAAAAGCCGGTATAAAACCTGAAAATGACAAACATTGGTTTAAATCAGGCCTGTTACAAACTAAAATGCAGACAACAGATTTACTTACTCTCAAACAGGTATAACCAATGATCACATTCCGCACCACTATGGGCGACTTCTCCATTGAACTGGACTTCGACAAAGCACCTCTAACTGCAGCTAACTTTTTGCAGTACGCCAAGGATGATTACTACACTGGCACCATATTCCACCGGGTTATTAACGGTTTTATGGTTCAGGGCGGTGGCATGAATGCTGATATGTCTCAGAAGGAGACGCGTGACTGTATCGAGAACGAAGCCGATAATGGCTTAAAGAATGAAATCGGTACTCTGGCTATGGCCCGCACCGGCGAACCTCATTCAGCGTCTTCACAGTTTTTTGTCAATGTTTCCGACAACGGCTTCCTGAACCACAGCGGCAAGAATATGCAGGGCTGGGGCTACGCGGTATTTGGTAAGGTTGTTGAAGGCATGGATGTGATTGAGCATATTAAAGGCGTTGAAACAGGTAACCATGCTGGCCATGGTGATGTTCCTGTTGATCCTATCGAAATTACTGAAACAGTGATTAGCGAAGAATACGCCGCTAAGTAGATAAAGTTGTAGATAGCAAGCTAACGGATAGAGCACCTTATGCCCGTACTGTTTATATCAGATTTGCATTTATCACCCGAGCGCCCGGCAGTTTCCCGGGCGTTTTTGGTTTTCTTGCAAGAGCGGGCAGTAAAGGCCAGTGCACTCTATATTCTCGGCGATCTGTTTGAAGCCTGGATTGGTGACGATGATCCCAGCGACCTATCCCTAGAGATTCAGACCGCCCTGCGGACTCTCAGTGATTCTGGTGTACCCCTGTATATTCAGCAAGGCAATCGGGACTTTATGCTCGGCAAGGGTTTTGCAGTCAATACAGGCGCCAAGATGCTCGGCGATGAGGCGATTATCCAGCACTATGGCCACAGAGCACTGGTGATGCATGGGGATTCACTGTGCACCGACGACATTGACTATCAGCGTTTTCGACGCAAGGCACGCAATCCAGTCTATCGCTGGCTCCTCGCCCATCTGCCTCTAAAGCGCAGACAGAAACTGGCCAGCGACTGGCGCGCCAAGAGCATGGCTGCCAATAGCAATAAAGCCAGTGCGATAATGGACGTTAATAAAGAGGCTGTAGCCGCTGTGATGACCAAGTATAAGGTCGATGTTCTGATCCATGGTCACACACATCGACCCGACCGCCACAAAATTGATAGCGTGCGGGGCAATCTCGGCGGCCAGTCGGAACGTATAGTTTTAGGTGACTGGGAAAACTTTGGCTGGGCACTGAGTCTGGATAAAAATGGCTACAACTTGGAAAGTTTTGCCATTGATGGGGTCTATAACTAAACACTGACAATATCGGATTTAACCGGTATTATTATGCGTATAAATACAACGATTTAGGATGTAAAAAATGGACAGTAAAGACTACGGCAGCAAAACAGCAACCCGCGGCATTGAAAGCACAGCCCTAAGCCCTGAAGTCAGCAAGGTTCTGCGCAGCACGTACCTGTTGCTCGGCGCCACCCTGACGTTTAGCGCCATGATGGCTGGCCTATCAATGGCCATGAACGCGCCCTACTTTGGGCTCTGGACCTTACTGCCCTATGTTCTGTGCCTATGGATGACCGAGAAGAACAAAAATAATGCCAGCGGCCTGTTTTGGGTATTCGCACTGACTGGCTGGCTTGGTTTCACTCTCGGACCAATCCTTAATATGTTTCTTGCCACGCAGGGTTCAGAGCCAATTATGCTGGCACTGGGTTCAACGGCACTGATTTTCTTCGCCGCTTCAGCCTATGTATTGACCACCAGAAAGAACCTCAACTTTATGACCGGCTTCTTGATGACTGGCATGCTAGTGGCATTTATAGCCGCTATCGCCAATGTGTTCTTGCAGATCCCTGCTCTGTCACTGACCATCAGTTCAGTGTTTGCCTTGTTGTCATCGGCTATGATTATGTGGCAGACCAGCGCAATTATTCACGGCGGCGAGCGCAACTACATCTCAGCAACCGTTACCCTGTTCGTGATGATCTACAACCTGTTCCTGAGCCTGTTACATATTTTTGGCATCATGAACGACGACTAAGCATCGACTTATGTTTCAATAAAAGCCCTGATTAATCCCAGGGCTTTTTTAATGGCCTAAAAAACACTATGACTACAGAGAGCAACTATCTTAATAATCTGCCTGACTGGAGTATTGAACATGCTCAGGCCACTGCTATGGAAGATAATATTGTTCTAAGTCCTGCGCACATTGAGATACTGCAGGTCGCTCGCGAGTTTTATAATAGTTACGGATTCTCACCCTCGATGCGCCCACTGTGCAAAAGCATCAGTCATAGCCTTGGGGTCGAAATGGGTCGAAGTATTTATCTCAACCAGCAGTTTCCAGGCAGCCCTGCCAGACTGGTGGCCAAATTTGCTGGATTGCCGAAGCCGAAAAATTGTCTATGACAACGCCAACTAATCTTAAAGACTATATCTGTAAGGCAACGCCAGCCAATGCAACTGCAGTTAGTGGCGCCGATCTAAAGACCTTAGCTGCGCAGATCCCGGGCTGGAGTCTAGAGAATCGCAATGGCATTTTGCAACTTGAGCGAACCTTTAAATGCAGTAACTTTTTACAGGCCCTAAGTATTGCCAACCAGATTGGAGATATTGCTGAGAGCAATGACCACCATCCTGCCCTTGTAGTGGAATGGGGAAAAATTAAGGTTACCTGGTGGTCCCATAGCATTAACGGGCTTCATCACAATGATTTTGTAATGGCCGCAAAAACCGACGAGATTTATAAAACCAAATGACAGACCCCCAATATAGCCGCGAGAAATATCGCGACCAGCTCAATAATAAAATCGCAGCCTATACAGAAACCGTTTCGAATTTAGACTTTTCTGAAATTGATGTTTTCCCATCCCAGCCTCTTGGCTTTCGCATGCGTGCTGAATTTCGTATCTGGCACGAGGACGGCAAGGCTCATTACGCGATGAATCGCCCTGGGGAAAAACGCCCCTATATTATTACCCAGTTTCCTATTGGCGGCCCGCTGATTACACAGCTGATGACGCCTCTTTTGCTCGCTATTAATAGCAGCTCTTTGCTAAGTAAAAAGCTGTTTAGTCTCGAATTTTTAACCACCCGCAGCGGTGAGGTGCTGGTGACCTTAATTTATCACCGGCCACTGGATACAGACTGGGAAGTAGAAGCCAAAGCACTTCAAGAAGAGTTTTCGATTGGCGTGATTGGCCGCAGCAAAAAACAAAAAGTAGTTTTGCAGTCTGACTTTGTCACCGAGACCTTAGAGGTTGATGGCCGAGAATACAGCTACCAGCAAGTCGAGTCGGGCTTTACCCAGCCAAACGCAGGGATTAACCAGCAGATGCTCACATGGGCCAGTCAGTGCCTCCAGGGCAGCACAGGTGATCTGGTTGAACTCTACTGTGGTAACGGCAATTTTACCGCAGTACTGGCGCAGCATTTTGATCAGGTACTGGCCACAGAAATCTCCAAGGTATCCGTCGC
>DDDD01000093.1:5397-7403 GCA_002335945.1 Porticoccaceae bacterium UBA1989 | reverse complement strand
CCTATCAGCGCCAAAGTGGTTGCCGATATGCTCTCTAATGCTGGCGTTGACCGTGTACTAACCGTCGACCTCCACGCAGAACAAATTCAAGGCTTCTTCAACTGTACCGTTGATAACGTCTATGGCGCACCCGTATTACTGGATGATATCGTGCGTCAAAATTACCAAAACTTGCAGGTTATCTCACCCGATGTTGGCGGTGTAGTGCGTGCAAGAGCTGTAGCCAAGCAGCTAGGCTGTGATCTGGCCATAATTGATAAACGTCGTTCAACCGCGAATCAGAGCGAAGTAATGAATCTGATCGGTGAAGTTGAAGGTCGCACCTGTGTTTTGGTCGATGATATCGTCGATACCGCCGGTACATTATGCAAGGCCGCGGAAGCACTGAAGAAAAATGGTGCCGCTAAGGTTGTAGCCTATGCCACGCACGCTGTACTCTCTGGTGGCGCAATAGACAACATTAACAACTCACAGCTGGACGAGTTGGTGGTTGCCAACAGTATTCCACTAAGTGATGAAGCCAAGAAGTGTAAGAAAATCCGCACCTTGCAACTTGGCAAGCTCCTCGGCGAATCCGTTCGTCGTATCAGCAATGAAGAATCTATCAGTGCCATGTTTGACTAGTCTTTGACTGGTTAACAAGCACTATTACAACGCCTCATGTCGAGGCATTAAAATCCCATTACAGGTCTGGTCGCGGTCTGTTTTGGCTTAACTTTTGGAGACTCTTATGTCTACTGATTTTACTCTACAAGCGAAAGGTCGTGAAGAAACAGGGAAAGGTGCGAGCCGCCGCCTGCGTCGTCTGGCCGGTGAGTTACCTGCAATTGTGTATGGTGGCAAGAAAGATCCCGTTCAAATCAAGCTGGTTCTTAAAGACGTTACAAAATCGTTGGAAAACGAAGCGTTCTATTCTCATATTATCGGTCTTGAAATCGACGGTAAATCTGAAGACGTAATTTTGAAAGACCTCCAGCGTCATCCAGCCAAAGGTTGGATTATGCACATGGATTTCTTGCGCGTTAACAAAGACACTAAGTTGCAGACTAAAGTGCCTATACACTTCATTAATGAAGAAGCCTGTGTCGGCGTTAAAGTCGGTGGCGGTATTATCTCTCGCACTATGACTGAGCTAGACATTATGTGTCTGCCGAAAGATCTGCCTGAGTATCTTGAAGTCGATATGACTGACGTAGAAATTGGCACAACATTGCATATTTCAGACATCACATTGCCCAAGGGCGTTGAGTCTGTTGCTCTGAGCCATGGTACTGATCACGATCTGCCGATTGCAGCTGTGAACAAGCCGAAGGCGAAAGTTGAAGAAACCGATGAGCCAGCCGCTGCTGCTACTGATGCTGCAGGCGAATCTGAAGAAGCAGCTAGCGAAGAGTAATCTTCGCCACTGCCCTCTGAGTAGGCCCTGACATTGCAAGCGCCCGTAGAATTAATAGTAGGGCTGGGAAATCCCGGCCCCAACTACGAACGGACGCGTCACAATGCCGGGGCCGACTTGGTTCTGGAACTTGCTAAATCTCTGCACGTCGAACTCAAGCATGAAAGTAAATTTTTTGGTGATACCGCAAGGGTTACCCTCGACGGTCATGATGTTCGCCTACTAATCCCAAGTACCTTTATGAATCTCAGTGGTAAATCCGTCAATGGGTTGGCCAAGTTTTATCAGATCGTCCCTGAAAATATTTTAGTGGTCCATGATGAACTCGACCTTTCACCTGGCGTTTCACGATTCAAAAAAGGCGGAGGCCATGGCGGCCACAATGGCTTACGAGACACGATTAAGTGCCTGGGCAACAACAAAGATTTCGCGCGTCTGCGCATTGGTATCGGTCATCCCGGCAATGCCAAGCAAGTAGCCGACTATGTATTAAAAAAAGCATCACCAGACGATCAACAGCTCATTATCAACAGTATTGATGATGCATTGCGCGCCCTTCCCCTAGCCGTCGCCGGCGAATGGGAAAAAGCTATGCTAAAACTGCACAGCG
>DDDD01000093.1:1837-5270 GCA_002335945.1 Porticoccaceae bacterium UBA1989 | reverse complement strand
GAGCGCATTATTCCCACCACCATGGAATTTGTTGATATCGCAGGCCTCGTCGCCGGCGCATCCAAAGGCGAAGGCCTGGGTAACAAGTTTCTGACCAACATTCGTGAGACAGACGCAATTGCCCATGTGGTGCGCTGTTTTGACGATGAGAATGTTATTCATGTGGAAGGTAAAATAAGTCCTCCAGATGATATCGATGTTATTAATACCGAGCTGGCCCTGGCCGATCTCGACAGTGTCGAGAAAGCCATCTTCCGCGCCTCCAAAGCCGCCAAAGGCAAAGATGCTGATGCCTTGGCGCTTAAAACCGTCGCCGAAAAAGTACTACCCCATTTGAATGAAGCCAAACCACTGCGCTCATTAGACTTAACCGAAGACGAGATAGCACTGCTTAAACCTTTAAGCCTGCTCACCCTCAAGCCCACCATGTATATTGCTAACGTCGACGAAGAGGGATTCGAAAATAACCCTTACCTAGACGCCGTCATAAAAATTGCCGAGAGTGAAGGTTCTGTCGTCGTGCCCATCTGCAACAAGATGGAAGCGGAAATATCAGAGTTAGAGGACGAAGAGAAAATCGAATTCTTACAAGAGATGGGCATGGAAGAGCCAGGCCTAAATCGTGTTATTCGCGCCGGATACAACTTACTCGGCCTGCAAACCTACTTCACCGCAGGCGTTAAAGAAGTCCGCGCCTGGACCATTCCCGTCGGCGCAACCGCCCCTAACGCGGCAGGTAAGATTCACACAGATTTTGAGAAAGGCTTTATTCGTGCCGAAATTATTGGCTACGACGACTACATTGCTGGCAACGGCGAGCAGGGAGCAAAAGACGCTGGTAAATGGCGCCTGGAGGGCAAAGAATATATCGTAAAGGACGGCGACGTCATTCACTTCCGTTTTAATGTTTAGAACACTGTGACAGCCGTTAGCGGACGCTGGCGGCTCGGATTTTTACTAGCCCTTGCCACTGCCATCATGTGGGGTGTACTTCCCATCGCCCTAACCGGGGTGATGGAAACCCTAGACCCAATGACCACCACCTTCTTTCGTTTGTCTCTGGCTGCATTAGTGCTAACACCCTTGCTAGTAGCGCGCAAACGACTTCCAAATATTAACAAATTACGTACGCCACGCCTGATGCTGCAACTGTTAGTCGCAGGTCTCTTGCTGTGCGGCAACTACGGTTTGTATATTTCGGGGCTAGAGCGAACCACCCCAGAAGCCGCTCAGGTAATGATTCAAGTCGCACCAATGCTGTTGTTACTAGCAGGCATTTTCTTATTCAAGGAATCATTCTCACTCACTCAGTGGTTTGGCTTTTTCGCCTTTGGCTCAGGCCTAGTTCTGTTTTTTAACCATCATCTGGGTGACATTTTCACCTCGCTCAATGATTATGGTTTCGGCCTATTACTGCTCTGCATGGCAGCCGTTTGCTGGACTGGATATGCGGTACTACAAAAAATTCTGCTGCAAGAATTTACCTCAGAAGAAACCATGCTCGCCATTTATTGGCTTGGGACTTTATTATTTTTACCCTTTTCTGATTTCTCCACCTTAGGCCAACTCACTGCCATACAGTGGGGCCTGCTGGCGTTTTGTGGACTCAATACAATAATCGCCTACGGTGCCTTTGCTGAAGCGCTGGTGCATATCGAGGCATCTAGGGTCAGTGCAACCATCGCCTTGACGCCGCTGCTTACCGTCACCATCGTGCAGTTAGTCCCTATTACTGGAATCACCGCCGAGCCAATAGGGTTACTGTCGATTATTGGTGCAATAATGGTGGTCTGCGGTTCAATCACTACTGCAGCAGCTAAAAAGTAATAGAGCAATAAAGAGCGGCAGAAAAACAATAATAAGTAGCCCAATAACCATCTAGCTGCATAGCCATATTTCAGGAACAACCCATGCTAAAGAAAATATCCCTCAGCCTAGTAACCCTACTAGCCGTTATTATCATCGGTGGCGCAGGCTATATCTCAGTGACTATTCCCGGCGGCCTATCAGGCTTTTGGGTCATGCTCAGCACAGTGGCCGGCATGAATCGCTCAGAAGACCAGGTACAGGCCTCTAGCTTGCAGCTACCCCCGGGGTTCGAGATTCAATTGATCGCCGAAGATCTAGGTTACGCGCGCTGGATTCTAGTGACGGACAACAATGACCTCGTCGTCAGCATTACCGATGTTGGCCATATAATGGTGCTGCAGGATAAAGATGGCAACGGCAGCAAAGAAACCAAAACTCTACTCATTGAAGGTCTCAGCAACCCCCAGGGACTAATCTTCGACGGCGATTGGCTGTACTTTAGCGAGCGCGACAAGGTATCCAGAGTCGCCTTCGATCAAACCACCAGCACCCTTGCCGGTGAGATTGAAGTCATTCTCAGCGACCTACCCTATGGCCACCCGCACATGTCCCACAATGCCAAAGCCATCGGTATTTCACCAGACCGTAAACTACACATCAATATCGGCTCCCCCTGCAACAACTGCGAGCCCGAAGATCCCAAATACTCCGCCATGCTGCGCTCGAATCTAGACGGCAGCAACCTAGAGATTTACGCCACAGGTCTGCGCAACAGCGTTGATTTTGACTGGGCACCCTGGGGTGATCTGTATGCCACGGTAAATGCCCGAGATATGCTCGGCGACGACTTTCCACCCGACGAGCTCAACCTTATTGTAGAAGGCGGCTTTTACGGCTGGCCCTACTACCACGGCGACAATGTTCCAGACCCAGAGTTGGGCGACAAACGTCCTGACCTAGCCCCAATGGCCATTCCTCCCGCCCATAAATTTCGTCCACACAACGCACCTCTGGGTATTCACTTTATTAACGCTCACGAGAGCCTCCCTAAAGCGTTTCATCGCACAGCCTTAGTCGCATTGCACGGATCATGGAATCGTTCCTCACTGGATGGTTATAAGGTGATCTCGCTGCACTGGGACGAGCAAGGCAACATAGAGAGCCGCGACTTTGTCAGTGGGTTCTTAGCGGAAGATGGCATTATGGGACGACCCGTAGAGATCGCTCAGGATAAGCAGGGACGTTTTTATATCACCGATGATTTGGCTGGAAGAGTCTATCGAGTGCAGTATTCAGCAGCAGACCAATAAAAAAACCACTGACCGAGGAAGATTTGACACTGCCGCCTGTTAGTAGCGCTGACAAATACGTTAAAACAGAGAAGTTCAGGATACCCAGTTTTATATAGCATTATAAATGCCAGCCCAGACAGCGCTAAACAACCTCGGTCAGAGGCATGCCCTTATTATGGGAATGATTGATGTAAATTTGATGACCTGCCTAACATTAATGCAGAGCAGTAGCGTTAGAATCTGCTTAATGTGATTTAGCTCACGTTTAGTAGGAGAAATTGTCGAGATCGACTAGAACCGCGTAACAACCCCGAAGTTCTTGACAAAGGCGC
>DDDD01000093.1:429-1800 GCA_002335945.1 Porticoccaceae bacterium UBA1989 | reverse complement strand
TTCAAGTCCGCCCGTAGCTACCATTTATACCTTAAATCAACACCTAGGCATCCCGATGCCGTTTCTTCTAGCATTACTTCTTGGCTTTTTTAGCCGCCTTCTTTTCTTTCTGGGTCAGTAGTGGCTGCTTCTTGGCTTCTTTATTACTTTTCTTTTCTTTACCCATACATTTCTCCATTGACTGATTAGGGGACAAATTAACGTTTATTCATCCCGTTGAGGAACTTGAAAAGATGACTGTCGATTCATGATCTAATCGATACCATCTTGAAGCTGTCATCGATCATAACAGGGTAGGATGCCATGATGTGGGTTAGCAGATATTTTACTCCCCTCAGTCTTAATGATTCCACCAGGCTAGATCTGTAAACGAGCGAATATCCAGTTCATGAGTCCAGGTTGATCTATGTTGTTTGGCAAGATGCAAATAGGTATCTGCCACCTTCTCTGGCAATATCAATCCATCATGTTCCATTCCGCGGGTTTCACGCAATGTTTTGAAGCGCTCTTCTCCGAGCATTTTTCCCAATGTATCTGGGGCATCAACGGCGCCATCGATAATGACATGGGCGATATGCAGGCCTTTGGGGCCGAACTCGGCGCTGAGTGATTGGCAGAGCATTCGGCGTCCACCCATGGCTGAGGCGTGGGCGTGCTGGCCGGCATTGCCGCGCACGGCTGCGGTGGCTGAGGTCACTATTATTGATCCTTTACCACGCGCAACCATTAATGGGCAGACAACAGATGCGGTGCGAAACAAACTAAAGGTGGCGATGTGCCAACAGCGTTCGAAGGCTTTGTAACTGGTGTCGCTTAAATCGCGATCACCGATCTGAGCACCCAGATTAAAAATCACTACTTCGATAGGACCTATGTCTTTTTCTACAGTGGCGATTAATGTTTCGATCGCGCCTTCGTTGGTCACATTAAACAAGAAGCCTGTGGCATCGTTACCGTCTGCTTGAATATCAGCGACTAATGTATTGAGACCCTCTTGATCGCTGCGGCGACATAACACTGAATGGTACCCTTCTGCGGCAAAACGCTTGCCGGTTGTTCCGCCAATACCGGCGCCGGCGCCTACTACTAAACAAACTGGTTTCATGACTGACTCCCCCTTTCTTTACGCATTATTTTTACGCTTTTATTTTTGGTTCTATTTAATCTAGGTGCTATCTAATTGGTATGGTATTGGCATCATAGTCCGGCAAAAAATCTTCTTTTTTACCCGGTAATATGGCCAATGCTTTGAAGGCCATGCGCAGTAAAAAATTATTCTTAAGATGATAAAGTTTGCCCATATTGGTGGACATGTTTTGAATTTTTGCCGTGCGTAATAATCGGTTGCGCTGATAGAGTTGCAAACCTTGC
>DDDD01000093.1:0-326 GCA_002335945.1 Porticoccaceae bacterium UBA1989 | reverse complement strand
GCTTGAACGGTTGGGTGCCAACCGTCAAAGTCTTGTTCGAGTTCTGCCTTGGGGGCCTTGGTGGTCCAAGACGCCTCCTCCCAAGTGCTATGTTCAACTACGCCAACAAAATTCACTAACTGCTGTTTACGCAAATAATAAATAACCATATGTTTGTTGGGACCAACAAAATTACTAACCGTTTTTTCCATGAAATCTGCGGGCAATCTATCTACTGGTACCACACCGCGCCAGGCAACATTGCCGGTAAAAATCGGCGCTTTTTTACCCAGTAGTTGATCACGAATAACCGACTTAACACCATCTGCCGCTACAAGACAGTCGCC
>DDDD01000097.1 GCA_002335945.1 Porticoccaceae bacterium UBA1989 | reverse complement strand
GGTCAGCTCTGTGCCAAATTTGCTTATTTTAATGTTATTGGAAGATCGATGCACTGCACCTTAGAATCCATTACTCCCTACGTTAATATCGAAGATGTTAAGCCAGAAGAGAAATAATGATGAATAAACGCACCCACAATCAGAGCAGCCGTTTTTGGCTGTCAGCCTTTGTTAGCCTCTTGTTAGGCGCCTGTTCGTTAGTTGCTTCGGCTGAGACATTGCGCCTGCACGGCAGTTTAGAGCAGGGCGCATTATTGTTGGGTGAAATACCGGCGGGCTATCAGGCCAGCTACAATAAGCAGCCTCTTCAGGTGACTCCCCAGGGTCAATTTTTACTGGGTCTAGGACGTGAGGCGCAGCCCAGAATAGAAGTATCACTCACGAGCCCAAGTGGGGTTAAAACCACTGAGCAGTTTGCTGTGCTCAAGCGAGACTATAAGATTCAGCGGGTTGAAGGTGTCCCGCAAAAAACCGTGACCCCCAGAGCTGAAGACACAGCCCGCATTCGCAATGACTCAATGTTAGTAAAGCGTGCTCGCAAAGATATTACCGACAGCCTAGATTTTCTCGATGGCTTTCAACGCCCTCTGGAAGGACCAGTTACTGGCGTGTATGGCAGCCAGCGCTTCTATAATGGTATTCCCAAAAGTCCCCATTACGGCGTTGATTATGCGGCGCCTACAGGAACCCTAGTGATGTCGCCTGCCTCAGGGGTTGTGCGCCTTGCCCACAGGGATCTTTTTTATTCTGGCGGCACATTGATTGTTGATCATGGGCATGGGCTTAGTTCCACCTTTCTTCACCTGAGCGATATTCTTGTGGAAGAGGGCATGCGTGTAGAGCGTGGCAAACCTATTGCCAAAGTGGGTTCGACGGGCCGAGCAACAGGCCCACATTTGGACTGGCGCATGAATTGGCGACAGGTGCGTATCGATCCCGTACTGGTATTAAAGGCGCTTCCTGTTCGTTAGAGCGCCCCTTCAAGAGTAAAAAACGCCTAAACCTTTACAATTTACGCCGCCAAACCACCTCAAATATGGCGGTTTGGCTGGTTTTTGCGTACACTTATGCGGTTTTTTAAAGGACGAATACAGTGGATAAAAAGCTACTAAGCATCTTGGTTTGCCCTGTTAGCAAGGCACCTCTCGAGTATGACGAAGCCAATCAAGAATTGATCTGTCGGGCCAGTGGTCTGGCGTATCCCATTCGCGAGGGGATTCCAGTCATGCTTGAGACTCAGGCACGACAGCTTGAGACCGACGAAAAGCTCAGAGACTCTAAATAATGAGTGACAACAGCCCAACGTTATTTACCCGCATTATTAATCGCGAGATTCCCGCAGAGATTCTCTACGAAGATGATCAATGCATCGTGATAAACGACATTGCACCCCAGGCACCTGTGCATATGCTGGTTATTCCCCGCAAGCCAATCCCGCGCCTAGTAGATGCCACCGAACAAGATAGAGCCATTCTTGGTCACCTACTATTAGTCGCTGGAGACGTTGCCCGCACAGCTGGTGTTGACGAGGCCTTTAGGCTCGTAGTCAATAATGGCGCCGATGCAGGGCAGACCGTCTTCCACCTGCACCTCCATGTTTTGGCCAGCAAAGATGGCACACAGCACTTTAGCGAAGCGAAGCTCTAGGTAAAGAGCGAAGCTGTAAATAAAAAGCCAAGCTGTAAGTAAGAAACAACGCTCTAGACTTAAAAGAGCAGGCCCAAAATTTTAAAGGTATTGGTCAGATCGACGGATGCCAACACTTGGAACTAATTAATGATGAAAAGCGCCGACATTCGTGACGCCTTCCTAAACCATTTTGCCAGCAAACAGCACAAAATTGTGCCCAGCAGTAGCCTGGTCCCGGGTAATGACCCGACCCTGCTGTTTACCAACGCAGGCATGGTGCAGTTTAAAGATGTATTCCTAGGTGACGACAAGCGAGACTACAACCGAGCCGTGTCCTCTCAGCGCTGCGTCCGCGCCGGCGGTAAGCACAATGACCTAGAGAACGTCGGTTACACCGCAAGGCACCATACCTTTTTTGAGATGCTGGGTAATTTCAGTTTTGGCGATTACTTTAAACATGACGCCATTGCCTTTGCCTGGGAATTTTTGACCGTAGTACTAAAGCTACCCAAAGAGCGTCTGTGGATCACCGTGCACATCAGCGATGACGAAGCCGCAGATATCTGGATCAACGATATTGGTATAGACCCCAAACGACTCTCGCGCCTGGATGAAGATAACTTTTGGCAGATGGGTGATACCGGTCCCTGCGGCCCGAGTACTGAAATATTTTGGGACCACGGGGAAGATATTCCCGGTGGCCCTCCAGGCAGTAAAGACGATGATCTCGATCGTTATATCGAAATCTGGAATCTGGTCTTTATGCAGTTTGAGCGAGACAGCAGCGGCAAGATGACGCCATTACCCAAGCCGTCCATTGATACAGGCATGGGCCTTGAGCGCGTTGCAGCAGTCATGCAGGGCGTGCATAACAATTACGACATTGATCTGTTTCAGCACCTGATTAAAGACGCGGCTAAGATTATTGGCGTCACAGACCTGCAAGAAAACTCGCTAAAAGTAGTGGCCGACCATATCCGCTCCTGTGCTTTCTTGGTGGTGGATGGGGTCAAGCCGTCCAACGAAGGGCGTGGCTATGTGCTGCGTCGTATTATTCGTCGTGCCCTTAGGCATGGCCATAGTCTGGGTGCTACAGGCAGCTTCTTTTATAAGCTGGTTGGATCTCTTGGTGAAGTTATGGGTGAAGCCTACCCAGAGCTGATTAGCATGCAACAAGAAATTACCGACACCATCAAAAAAGAAGAAGAGCAATTTGCACGCACCCTGGATAAAGGGATGGGCGTATTGGAAGCCGCATTAGAAAATGTCTCTGGCGACGTACTGCCCGGAGAGCTGATCTTCCAGCTTTACGACACCTTTGGTTTCCCCACAGATCTAACCAACGACGTAGCCCGTGAAAAAGGTTACAGCCTTGATATGCCAGGCTATGAAGCCTGCATGGAAGAGCAGCGCAAACGGGCCCGCTCGGCGAGTCAATTTGGTTTGGATTACAGCGACAGCATTCGTGTGGAAGGCAGCACAGAGTTCTGTGGATACGAACATCTTGATAACAGCGCCATCGTGGTTGCACTCTATGCCGCGGGAGAGTCAGTTGAAAGCGTCAGTGCCGATACCGAAGTCGTCGTGATTTTGGACAGCACTGCGTTTTACGCCGAGTCTGGTGGCCAGGTTGGTGACAGCGGCTATCTGCACAACGACAGCGTTAACATTGAAATAGGCGACTGCCGGAAAGCGGGCGACCACCATATGCATATGGGTCGCGTAATGTCCGGTGAGCTAAAGGTCGGGGATAAGGTAGCGGCCTCAGTCGATGCCAGCGTTCGTAAAGCAACCGCTCTCAATCATTCTGCCACGCACCTATTACATGCTGCCCTGCAGCAGGTCGTTGGTGAGCATGTGCAGCAGAAGGGTTCGCTGGTCAATAGTGAGCGACTGCGTTTTGACTTCTCTAATGACGAAGCTGTGACCCCAGAACAGATTCGTAAGATCGAGCATATTGTTAACGCAGAAATTCTACGCAATACCTCTGTGACCACCGAAGTAATGAGCATGGATGATGCTGTGACCAAAGGTGCCATGGCGCTATTTGGTGAAAAGTATGGCGACGAAGTTCGGGTGCTCAGTATGGGCGGCGACTTCTCAGTAGAACTCTGTGGCGGTACCCATGCATCGCGAACTGGTGATATTGGTCTGGTGCGGGTAACCGGCGAATCCAGCGTTGCCTCAGGCGTGCGCCGCATAGAAGCGGTTACCGGCGAAAAGGCCATTGACTACTGTGACCAGCTTCAGGACACAATTGCAGATGTCACTGCCGTGGTGAGAGCTTCAGGCAGTAATGTCACCGACAAGGTACGTCAGGTATTGGATGATAACCGTCGACTGCAAAAAGAAATTGAAGCCCTAAAAAGTAAGCTAGCCAATGCTTCAGGTACAGATTTGATGGCAGGCCTAAAGCAAATAAATGGCGTTGGTGTACTGGCAACCGTAGTTGAAGGCGCTGATGCAAAGAGTCTTCGTGGCGTTGCCGATCAGGTGCGATCAAAGCTCCAGTCAGGTGTATTCCTGCTCGCTGCAGTAGAGGGTGATAAAGCCGCGCTAGTAGCTGGTGTGACTAACGATCTGACCGATAAGGTTAAAGCAGGGGACCTGCTTAAATTTGTTACAGCTCAGGTTGGCGGTAAAGGTGGTGGTCGCGCCGATATGGCGCAGGGCGCAGCAGGTGACATCACTGCACTGCCAGAGGCTCTAGAATCAGTCTATAACTGGGTACAAGACAACCTAGCGTAAAAACAGAAAGCACTTAACTTTAGGGGCGAATTACGGTTTAATTTGCGCCCTTTTTCCTCCAGGCTTTATTTGAGGCTGGATACCTAAGTCATTAACGATAAAGAGACCATGAGTTTAATAGTCCAAAAATATGGCGGTACCTCAGTAGGTACCGTAGAGCGCATCCAAGCGGTAGCGGTGAAAGTGGCGAAGAGCCACAACAGCGGCAATCAGCTAGTAGTCGCCGTGTCTGCCATGAGTGGAGAGACCAACCGTCTTATCGGCTTGGCCAACGCCATTGATGAGCAGCCAAGCTTGCGTGAAATGGACGTGCTGGTCAGTACAGGCGAGCAGGTCACCATTGCACTGTTATGCATGGCCCTACAGAAACTCGGTATTGAAGCGCGCTCCTATACCGGTGGTCAGGTACGCATTCTTACCGATAATGCTCACGGTAAAGCCCGTATCAGAGAGATCGATGGACATCGCATAGAATCGGACCTGGCTGCAGGCTGTGTTGTCGTAGTCGCAGGCTTTCAGGGATCCGATGAAGACGGCAACATTACCACCCTCGGTCGCGGAGGCTCAGATACCACCGCAGTCGCCCTGGCAGCAGCCTTGAAGGCCGATGAGTGCCAAATCTATACTGATGTTGATGGTGTTTACACTACCGACCCTAGGGTTGTGCCCCAGGCGCGCCGACTCGAAAAAATAACCTTTGAAGAAATGCTAGAAATGGCCAGTCAGGGTTCAAAGATACTGCAGATTCGTTCAGTTGAATTTGCTGGAAAATACAATGTACCACTGCGTGTCATGTCGAGCTTTACAGAGGGCCCTGGCACGTTGATTACTTTTGAGGATGACGATCAGATGGAAAAACCAGTTGTATCAGGCATTGCTTTTAACCGTGATGAAGCAAAACTCACCATCCGCGGCATTCCCGATCAGCCCGGCGTTGCCTACAAGGTATTGGGCGCCATTAGTGCAGCCAATATTGAAATCGACGTTATTGTGCAGAACGTGGCCAAAGACAACTCCGCGACCATCACCTTCACAGTACACCGCGATGAGCTGGCAAAAGCAGAAGCCCTACTCAAAGAGATCGCAGCCGACCTAGGCGCTCAGGAAGTGGATTCTGACAGCAAAATCGCCAAAGTGTCTATTGTTGGTGTGGGTATGCGCTCCCATGCGGGCGTTGCGTCGCAGATGTTTGAAGCCTTAGCCAAAGAGGGCATCAATATTCAGCTGATCACCACATCAGAGATAAAGATCACCGTAGTAATAGAAGAGCGTTACCTTGAATTAGCCGTGCGTGCGTTGCATTCAGGGTTCGGTCTTGAGGGCGAGGGCACAGAAGAGTCCTAAAGCTTGGACAACGCTAAGGAAAGCTGATAAGTTCGAACAGTGTTTTGGTACTCATCGCTGAGTAATCAAGGGGTACAAGCAGGAGTGGCCGTCTTTAAGTGTAGACGGATTATGGATAAAAACTTCCATTAGGAATAATGGGCAGCAGTGTAGGAGCATGCTATGTTAATACTTACAAGAAGAGTTGGAGAAACACTAGTAATAGGCGATGACGTCACAGTTACCGTTTTAGGTGTCCGTGGAAATCAGGTTCGTTTAGGTGTAAATGCACCAAAAGAAATAGCGGTACATCGTGAAGAAATCTATCAGAGAATCCAAATGGAAAAAGGTGGCGAAAATGCACCTATAACTGGAGATTCTGAGTAAATCGGTCTTTGATTTTTCCACTGATGTGCTATTATGCCGCCGCTGTTCAAGGGCGGCATAGTTGTTTCTAAGCCGTCAGGTTTCCGAGGCAGTTAAAGTAAAGATTGATAGTTATACAAGTTTATGGAGAAATGGCCGGTTTTGTGGCTGACAAAATGAGTAGCATTTTGGACGCACGTAGGGCGGTCTCGAAGAGACGAGAAGCGAGAGCTTCGAAGCAACGCGCGACCGGGCGCGGCTACCAGTTTGGTAAGTGAATGCCGGTTATACAAGTTTATGGAGAAATGGCCGAGTGGCTGAAGGCGCGCCCCTGCTAAGGGCGTATACGTTAATAGCGTATCGAGGGTTCGAATCCCTCTTTCTCCGCCAAATAAAAAAGCCCCCTTTTAAGGGGGCTTTTTTATTTGCGAAGAATTCGGGTGAGAACCCTCGCGGGTTCGACAAAATGCGAACGCATTTTGGACGCCGAAGGCGGTCCGCAGGACTCAATAGCAGGCTTCAGCCTGTTATTTATCACTAAATGCGAACGCATTTTGGACGCACGAAGGGCGCCCCGCAGGGGCTGATAAGTCCCTTTAGGGCCTTATCAGTCAATCCCTCTCCATCAGCACCAACCTAACCAATTTACTTATTAAGCCCACTCTCAATAAGGGGGCTTTTTTATTTGCGCAGTAAGATGGTTGAGATCCCTCGCGAGGTTCGACTTTGCTTCAGTAGGCTAACCTAGAGAGAACTTACCAGTCTTAGATAGCAGCGTATTTATCAAAAGGGATTTGACAAATCACCCCTAGCNNAAAATGACCGTAATAACTGTTAATGGTACTGAACAAAAACTGCAGGTAGATCCCGCAACACCCTTGCTATGGGTGCTGCGAGAGCAACTTGAGCTTACAGGCACTAAATTTGGTTGTGGTATCGCCCAATGTGGCGCCTGTACGGTGCATGTTAATGGGGTTGCGATACGCGCCTGTATCACTCCCGTCTCCGCGGTTGCTGGTCAGAATGTTTCTACGATTGAAGGGCTGGCGCCTAGTCCTGATGAGCTTCATCCTCTGCAGCAAGCTTGGATTGATGAGCAGGTGCCGCAATGCGGTTACTGTCAGTCGGGCCAACTCATGTCTGCGGCGGCGCTACTAGCGAAAAATCCATCACCCTCAGATGCCGATATTGATGATGCTATGTCGGGTAATATTTGCCGCTGTGGCATGTATAGCCGAATACGTAAAGCGATTAAGACGGCTGCCGGTGTTCAGCAGTTCGATCCTGCTCTGGCTGATTTTGTACAGGAGGTGAACAATGGGTAAGTGGACAAGACGCGGATTCATTAGCGCGGGTGTTATAGCCGGTGGTGGCTTAATTGTGGGTGTCGCAATTCGTCCGGGTAATCGTGCTGGCGACTTCTCAGGCTATTTAAAAGATGCTGACGAAACGCTTCTNNCACTCTGAAATGGGTCAAGGGGTTGGTACGGCACTGGCGCAAATGCTCGCAGATGAACTTGATGCTGACTGGGATCTGGTTAAATTTGAGGAAGCTCCGGCCATCAGTGCGTTTGCCAACTATCCAATGGGTAAAGGTATGCTGCTTGGCGGCGTTGATATGCCAGACTTCGTCGTACCTACAGTGGATGGTGTTCTCATTCGTACCGCCCAAGCGCTTGACCTGCAGATTACGGGCGGCAGCCTGAGTGTGCGTACTACAGGCCATTATGGTATGCGTGTCGCCGGAGCTGCAGTTAAGGAGATGCTGCGACTCGCAGCGGCCCAAGCTTGGCAGGTTCCTGTAGATCAGGTGGTCGCCCGCAACAGCCAACTGATTCACGAAGCGTCGGGGAGAGCTGAGCCCTATTCGGCCTTTGCGGCGGCTGCTGCAGAGATGACGCCCCC
>DDDD01000070.1 GCA_002335945.1 Porticoccaceae bacterium UBA1989 | reverse complement strand
AATATGGCGGGTGGCCAGGTGTCAATCAAGGCTAATATGGTTGCGTCGTTAAGGACTTCGCTCGGTTTATCAAGTCGCATCCAGCCGGCGATCAGACTGTCGTTGGAGCCAGTAAAGGGCCGATTGTTATGAGTGTAGCGAAGATCAAAGTACTGCACGAAATCGGGAAGTTTGCCTTTGGCGAAAGGCAGTTTCACCGCGTCTTTCTGGGCAACTGGGAATACCATGGTGGGCAGATCGATATTAATGGAGGAGGTTCGCTGTCGGGTATAACAGGCAATAATTTCAGTTTTAACCTCGCCATTTTGCAGTAGCTGTCCTTCGATTTGCACCACGGATTTCCCTTCGGAAATTATTCTGTGGCGAAATTCACAGTCGACATCTGCAATGGTGGCGCCACAGAAATGAATATTAATGGTGCGCAGATCACGACCGCTTAGCTCAACATTGGATTCTATATGGACGACAACAAGTGCGGCTGTCAGACCACCAAAAATACTCCGTCCCTGGCCCCATTCTTCGCTAATAGTAAACACCGTTTCGGTTTTGGCGAGGTCTCGATAATGCAAAAAATCCATGAAATTCCTTATTACTTCTTTATTGGTCGTGTTTAAGGGTCGTGTTTAAGGGTCGGTATCTGGCACTAAGCCTGCCGCGGTCACTTAACCGATCGAATAGGTTTAGTTTCCACTGCTAGCCAAGGGCCGTAAAGGCTAGAAGGAGACCAATCGGTACTGAGGCCAAGTCTATAACGCTGGTTATATTTGATTGTGAGTAATACTATACTCAGCCAAAAATAATAAAAAAGACAATAATATGACTCAGCTAATCTCCCAACGCCTTAAATTACCCTGCGGTGCAGAATTGCCCAATCGTTTGGCCAAAGCGGCTATGACCGAAGGCTTGGCAACCGCCAATGGCGTGCCAACACCAGAGCTGGAACGGCTCTATGGTCTGTGGAGTGATGGCGGTGCAGGCATGTTGCTGTCGGGCAATATTCAGGTGGATCGCGATCACCTAGAGCGCCCGGGTAATGTCGTGATTGACGCTAAGCCCAATGCGGCTATGCGTAAATCCCTGGCTAGCTGGGCAAAAGCTGGCACACGCAATGGCAATCACTTTTGGGCGCAAATTAGTCATGCCGGTCGCCAGACGCAAAAAATTGTTAACCCTCACCCGAAAGCACCATCGCCGATCAAGCTGGGTCTACCCGGTGGTCAGTTTGGTGAGCCAGTGGCCTTAACCAAGCCTGAGATTAAACAGATAGTGC
Source organism: Porticoccaceae bacterium UBA1989 (assembly GCA_002335945.1). Taxonomy (GTDB): domain Bacteria; phylum Pseudomonadota; class Gammaproteobacteria; order Pseudomonadales; family Porticoccaceae; genus HTCC2207. The sequence continues at coordinate 8,064 of DDDD01000070.1, read as the reverse complement.
GACGCTTTGGTGTCTGTGCCGCCGCCGTGCAAGAGGCGGGTTTTACCGGCGTGCAGGTTCATGCAGCCCATGGTTATCTGCTGTCGCAGTTTTTGAGTCCTCGCAGTAATCATCGGGATGACGAATACGGTGGTGACCTGGCTAATCGTGCCCGCATGTTACTAGATGTGATTGCCGCGGTGCGCAAGGCTGTGGGCCCAGATTTTCCCGTGGCAGTAAAACTTAACAGTGCCGATTTTCAAAAGGGCGGATTTGATTTTGCCGACAGTTTGGAAGTTGTGCAGTGGTTAGAAAAAGCCAGTGTGGACCTTATTGAAATTTCTGGTGGTACCTACGAGCAGCCTAAGTTGCTGGGTGTTGCCGGTATGGAAGAAGAGGAAAAGCAGGAGGTTAAGGAATCTACCATGATCCGTGAGGCCTACTTTGTCGACTTCGCTCTGGCCATGCAAGAAAAGGTCTCCATACCTCTAATGGTCACGGGTGGTTTTCGTCAGCGTCGGGTGATGGAACAGGCATTGGAAACAGGCAGTGCCGATCTGATTGGTTTGGGTCGCCCCATGTGTGTGATGGCCGATGCGCCTAATCAATTATTGGCTGGCTTGGATGAGTTGCCACGCTATGAAGATAACCTGTCTCTATTCCCCAGCTGGCTTTCATTTTTGAGCAGCTTTAAACCGTTACGCGCCCTCGCAACTTTTGCGGTGCAGTTTTGGTTCTATGGGCAGATTTACGCCATTGGCCATCGAGGGAAGGCTGATGACAACCTCAGCGTATTTGCGGCAACGAAACAAAATATGGCTCTAGAGAAAAAGCTCACTGCCAAGTAGCTATCAGTTCAGCTCACCACAGGCCTGATTGGCCGAAACTGCAATATCCATGAGTGTTGGGTTGGGTAAATCCAGACTCTCCATCAGGTCGATATATTCTGCTGGGCTGGTTATCTGCAGTCGGGGGTTGTTGCGTTTTTCTTCACCAATACTGCTTACCGTCCAGCCTTTGTAATCATGGCCCGGATAGACTTTGCAGTTATCGGGAAGGGGTAAAAGCCGATTGAAGAGGCTGTTGTACTGCTGTTGAGCGTCGCCATTTTGGAAGTCGGTGCGTCCAGTCCCCCGAATTAATAAGGTATCGCCGCTAAACAGCATGCCACCAGTATCACTGGGTAAATAGAAGCTGTAGGAATCATCGGTATGTCCGGGGGTGTAAATCACCTCTAACGTAATATTCCCCGCGGTTATCTGATCTCCATCCTTAAAGTTTCCCGACAGGCAGCTCGCGACGGCCTGTTCACCCATCATCGTCATGCAACCCGTTTGATCACGCAGTGCCCCAAGGCCGGTAATGTGGTCGGCATGGGTATGGGTATCGAGGGCGATATGCAATTTCAGCCCTAACTGCTCAATCAACAGCAAGGTCTGCTCTGTACTGCTCAGCACGGCATCAATCAGTATGGCTTGCTGGGTCTTTTCATCCCCCAATAGATAGCTGTAGGTAGATGACTCAGGGTGGAATAGCTGTCTAAAAATCATGGTTAGATCACTCCGTTGATTAGTTTATTGACCAGGGTTATGGCGGCAATGGCAATCAGGGCCAGGGCAAAGACTTTCTGTAACTGGGGGCCGGCTATTTTATCTGCAATCAAGCGTCCGCCTAACATACCCAGTAAACCGCCGACGCAGACCTTGGCGAGAAGTAACCAGTCCACAGTGCTGCTGCTAGAACAGGCAAAGCTGACAAAGCCGATGCTGCCAATCACACAAATAATGAGCATTGATGTGGCTACTGCCTGACGCATGGACACCTGAGTAATAAAGAGTAACGCAGGCACAATTAAGAACCCCCCGCCAACACCAAAAAGCCCGCTCAACAATCCCACAACGAGGCCGCAGCCAGTCAGTGCCGCAATGCATTTGGGACTGGTATCGAATTGATCTTCTGGGCTAAATCGGCAGATGGGTTGTATCAAATCGTTTTCATCACCATGGCCAGAGCGCACAACATTGGCCAGACCTGGCGCAGTGACCGTTTGCCGCCACATTATTCCCGCAATAATAAACGCCAGCGCACAGAAGCCAATCAGAAGTAATATGGGCGGTACTTGGTTGCCGAGGTGTTTGCCGATGGGCGCCACCAATGCACCACCTAAACCCAGTGCGACAGCAGGTACCCACAAAATATACTGGGCGCGCCAGTTGCTGAGCGTGCCGATAAAGGCGCTAACTGCAACGGCCCCTAGGGCAATACCTATGGCGTCATTAATGGGTAGGCCGAGAAGTAGCATCAACAGTGGCACAGCAAAGATTGAGCCGCCAGCGCCAGTGAGTCCCAGTACTAGACCGATCACTAGGCCAATCATCACTGACATATTATTTATTCCAAGGCATACGGGCCAGGGCCATGCCCATACCGCAACTGTCGGTGACACCCGCGAATACCAGGCCAGCCCCGACAAAGGCTGACAGACCATAAAATCCGGGACTGACAAAAAAGCCTAAAGCCACGCCTATTACCACGAGAGATCCGGCGGTAATGCGCACCTGACGTTCTAGGGAAATAACATTGCTGGTTCCCTTGGGCACATCAATACCCAGCTGCTTTATGGCATTGATGCCGCCTTCTACAATCACCAGCTCGTTACCTATATCTGGCTGTAATTGTTCCGCTGCGCGAGTCGCGCGCTGGCCGCTGGCGCAGAGTAAATACACTGGCTGGCTAGGGTCGTGGCTGTGCTTGTTAAGGTAGTCTTGCAATGCGTCGCAGTGCAGATCCTGCAGGGGGAAATGGGCGCAGCCATCCAGAGATTCGGTATTTACTTCGGCTTGGGTACGCACGTCAATCACCTGGAGCGTTGTCTCGGGAGACTGATGCTTTTGGTTAAATTTACTGGCAGAAATACGGGTTACTGGCTTATTCATGGGATACCTCGATTAGGGCTATTTGTTCTAGTAGTTCTATTAGAGTGCAGGGCAGTAAATAGATTTTAGTACCGCAATAACCTGCATAGCCTCATCGCCGCGCAGGCTGTAAAAAATGGTTTGCGCCTCGCGGCGAGTCTGTACTAACTCGGCTTTACGTAATGATGCTAAATGCTGTGATAAAGCGGATTGACTTAGGTCAGTAATTTGATTGAGTTCGGTTACCGATAGCTCGCCATTAATTAGGGAGCATAGAATCATTAGGCGATTCTGGTTGCCTAGCTGCTTAAGTAGATCTGCTGCTTCTGCGCTGTGCTTCTGCAGTTCTTGCAGGTCAGACTGCCGGATGTTGTCCACCATTTTATTAATGCTCTTTGCTAATAAGTGTCGATATTTTATATTAGATACCACTACATTAGCAATGACTAATATAAAATATCTGACTTCTCACCGTTTAATGGGTGCAGCATCAGGGTTAGTTTTCTGTGGTGAGGGGCCAGATTTTCAAATGGTTCATGGCTATTTTTTCGCTGTCAGCGAGAAAGCGCACCAGAATAAAGTAGATATCTAAATCAAAACGGTCATCGCTGTCATCTCGAATCGGGCCATCTCGAACAGCGTCAGATACTGCGCTAGAACTGAGTTGGCTGAGAGGCTGGCCGTTTGCATTGGAGAGTTGATAACCCAAGTCGTAAATATCCTCAAACGCACTGAGTTTAGCAATATAGCGCCAGCGATCGATGATATGCCAGGCGACTAGCTCTGGGTCTTGGGGGTTACGCTCCTCCAAAACAATGGGTCCTGAATAGGGCCACTGTTTGATCTGATAATTTTTCAGCGCTGCGGTCATGCGCTCATTATAAATCTCGGCAGACTCTGCCCCATGGCAGGCACCAAAACATTTTTTAAGTTGGCTGCGAAAGCAGGGCCTATTGCTGTTGCCTTCAAGGCCCAGTAATTGATGACACAAAAAATACTGGTCAGCAAGTTTCTGTATTTGCTGTCCCGCCTGGCGAGGTGAGCGAAATAGACCAAATTGCTGCTCTACGGTGGTGTCATCGGTTTCTATGGCTTCAATCGTTAGGCGCAGGTAGCCGTTGCTATCGGTAGAACTGCGATACTGAAATAATTTTTTAACCTTACGCAGGCGTCGATTATAGAGCGGACTCAGGGCTTTTATCTGGTTGCTCTCGCGAATCTGAGCACCAAAGTCACTGGGTGCTAGTTCAAAATCCACATGGGCTATTTTGGTGCTCATCTGAAGGTCTTTGGGATTTTTATGGTCCGAACTAAAGTGGCTCATTACGCGGTTACGAATATGAACGCTCTTACCTATATAGAGCAGAACCGACTTCTGATCGTAAAAATAGTAAACGCCAGCCGAGGCGGGCAATTTTTCTACATCTTTGGGATTGAGTAAGGTTGGCAGAGCGGGACGTTTTAACAGCATCTTACAGGTAGCGGCAATTTCGTCATCGGGAAATAACGCCGAAGATTTGAGAAAAAACTGATAGATCATCTGGGCGTCATCAAGGGCGCGATGGCGGTTCTCGATGGACAGTTCAAAGCGTTCAATAATCTGTGACAGACCATGGCGTTTAAACTGAGGATAGAGATTGCGGCTAAATTTGACTGAACACAGAGGCTTGGCATTGTAGCTAATGCCGACTCGCTCAAATTCATTCTTTAGAAAGCCGTAGTCAAACCGCGCGTTGTGGGCCACCAGTGTGCGGCCTTCAAGCTTAGCCAGCAGCTCTTCAGCGATTTCAGAAAATTCAGGGGCCCCCCTCACCATTCCGGGACTGATACCCGTTAGTTTTTGGATAAAAGGCGGTAGCGGCACCCTGGGGTCGATAAAGCTCTGCCAGGTTTCAATCAGTTCGCCGTTTTCAATCACCAGCAGGCCGATCTCAATAATACGGTGATGCACAGCGTTACCACCGGTAGTTTCGCAGTCGAGCAACACCATCTTCTCAGGGAAACCTGAAGAGAGCTGGGTTGGGGGTGGTGTGTCGAGCCAGTTTAATTGCATGGTCTAGATACGCAGGCCAGCCCGCTTTTGATTATCAAGCAGGCATAAATAATAACGGGGCTATTAACTATGGGCTTATTAATTGCCGGTCTACCTAGCTTACAAAGCCTTTCCAGCCAGACATATAGCTAATAAAGGCTTCACCCAGACCCTGTTCGCGAAGGTGGTCAGTGGACACAGGGTTTAATATGGGGGTGAAGTTGGCGTCGGCATTCATCTGGATTGGGAAATCATGATGCAGAATGGCAGCGCGACCCAGCAGTACAAAATCGATATTAGCGTCCATGGCAAGACGAACTTCTTCTGGGTTGCGCAGTTTTCCCGCGATACCCAGTGCTACGTCGCCACGTTCGAGTTCGGTAAAATAAGACAGCAGGCTGCGACCTTTAAAGGCCTCATCTTCCGGCTCTTTAAAGGAATCCCAGAGAGACATATCTAAAAAATCTATCTGGGCATCAGCGAGAACCCGTTTGGCTACTTCAATAATATCTGGCAGATCCACATCAAATCTCTCGGGAGACAGTCGCAGCCCGAGCAGGAAATCTTTGGGGCAGCGTGCGCGAACACCGTCGATAATTTCTGTAATCGGGCGCATACGGTTCTCTATGCTGCCTCCATACTTGTCTTCACGCTGATTAACGGTTCCACTTAGAAACTGGGCGAGAATATAGCCATGGGCACCATGAATTTCAACGCCATCAAACCCTGCTTTAACTGCCCGCTCTGCGCCAAGGATAAAGTCTTCTATCAGCGCTTCTACTGCCTCGAGGCTAAGACCAACGGCGCCAGTCTCGGCATGGTCAGAAGGACAGACAGGTGACTGACCAATTAGATCTGCCGGCGAACGCATGCCCGCATGATGCAATTGCACCATAGACAGGCTGTCTTCGGCATTAATACCCTGTGCCAATCGAGTTAGGCCTTCGATGTGCTCATCGCCAAAAATACCCAGCTGCCCGGGGAAGCCCTGACCAACAGCCTGAACATGGGCTGCGCAGGTCATAGTTAAACCAAAACCGCCTCTGGCGCGCATGGTTAGCCACTTATATTCATCGTCCGAGAGTCGACCGTCGGTATGACTCTGGGTATTGGTGAGGGGGGCCAGCATAAAACGATTTTTCATGCGCTGGCCGGACTTAAAATTAAGTGGCTGGAATAGGGTGCTCATTACGGGGGTCTCTATAAGAAAGTAGATCAAGGACAAAATTGTAACAGATTCCTACGCATGACTCGGGGCCGGTAATAAAGAGAATGCTTAAGAATAATAGCTGTATATAAGTGTGGGAGCGATTATCGGGAAAATAATCTATACCGGCTAAAGGCTTTCTATCAGCCACAGGCGTTTTATCCACTAAAGATTTCATATCAGCTAAAGGGCTTTTGTCGGCTAAGGGGTTTCCATCAGCTCAGGGCTTTCCATCCGCTAAGGGCTCTTTACCTTTAGCTGAGAGCGCTTTATCTACACCTTGTTGATGCGTAGCTGACTGGTTGTTGTTATTCTAGCGACCCTATTAACTTAACTGGGTTTCCTATGTCCGGCACCGTCATTTCTCTTGTAGATCAGCATGTACGAGCCTGGCTCGAGAGTTTTGTAGTGGGCCTAAATTTATGCCCATTCGCACGCCCAGTGGTTGCTTCCGATGCTCTGCGTATTACTGTCTGTGAATCAGATGAACTGCAGCAGGTCGCCGAGACCTTTATGGCCGAGCTAGAGTTGATTCAGCAATCCCCCGAGTCGGATATTGCCACCAGCTTGCTGGTATTACCTAATGCACTTAATGACTTCGAAGAATACCTAAGCTTTATTGAAAATGCCGAAGCCTTGATAGAAGAGATGGATCTTGTCGGTATTATTCAGCTGGCCAGCTTTCACCCTGATTATCAATTTGCTGGGGAGCCAGCAGAATCTGCGAGCCACTTTACCAATCGTTCGCCGTATCCCGTCATTCACTTTCTTCGCGAAGAAATGATGGAACGGGTACTCGAAGATTTCCCTAAACCTGAAGCAATTCCTCAGCGAAATATTCAAACCTTAGAAGAGATTGGTCGAGCAGAAATTGAAAAACGCTGGAACAGTCTTAAATGAAAAAAGGGACCTATGATGTGATTGTTTTAGGCGGCGGGGCGGCGGGATTATTCTGCGCCTTCACTGCAGGCCAGCGTGGAAAATCTGTCTTGGTTTTGGATAGCAGTAATAAGGTAGGTAAAAAAATTCTTATGTCGGGCGGCGGCCGTTGCAACTTTACCAACCTCGATATTCAACCAGAAAATTATCTTTCAGCTAATCGGCATTTTTGTAAATCTGCTCTTAATGGTTATAACCAGTGGCAGTTTATCGAGATGGTTGAACAGCACCAGATTGCCTACCACGAGCGCAAGCATGGTGAATTATTTTGTGATGATTCGGCCAAAGCAATTTTAAAGATGTTGGTGGATGAGTGCGCCAAGGCCAAGGTAGTGACTAAAACCAGCTGCGCGATTAAAACCATCGAAACCATCGCGTCGATAGATACCGGTTATCGAATAGTCACCTCCCTAGGAGATTTTCAATCTAAGTCCCTAGTAATTGCCACGGGTGGACTGTCTATTCCAACCATGGGCGCCTCAGGATTCGGTTATGAAATTGCCGAACAGTTTGGTCTTACATTATTGCCACGCACTGCAGGGCTAGTGCCTTTTACCTTTAGCGACAAACTAAAAGATATTTGCGAACGGCTCTCGGGGTTGGCGGTGGATGTATCGATGTCAGTTAANNTCGAGCTATTGGCAGCCAGGGCAAGCAATCAGCGTTAATCTACTGCCTGATCTGAATGCCCCTGAGTTATTAATGGATTATAAAAATACCAGTTCTAAATCCTTACTGCGTAACCTGCTGGCACCCCATCTTTCTAAAGGCTTGGTATTGGAGTTACAGGCGCTCTATTGGCCAGATCATGCCGACAAACCCATGGCCGAAATTCCCGATGCAGTGCTTCATGAGGTGGCTGACAAACTCAATAATTGGCCGCTAAAACCCTCTGGGACCGAAGGCTATCGAACGGCTGAAGTGACTCTCTGTGGTGTGGATACCGATCACCTTTCGTCCAAAACTATGGAATGTAAAACCCAGCCGGGTCT
>DDDD01000028.1:20943-39383 GCA_002335945.1 Porticoccaceae bacterium UBA1989 | reverse complement strand
CATGCCTTCCATACCAAAGGTACGGGCTTCGTCCGGCACAATAGGTACCACTGACTTACCGATATTTTTGTCTTTAATCAGCGTAGACAGCACACGAACAAAGGCCATAGTGGTTGAAATTTCACGCTCGCCGCTGCTTTCAAGTTGCTTTTTAAAGGCACTTAAGGGCGGCACAACCATGGGTTCAAAATGATGCTTGCGCGCGGGCAATGGTCCGCCCAGCGCCTCACGGCGTCTGTTCATATAGGTGAGTTCGGGGCTATCTTCTGCCGGACGATAATATGGAACATCTTTTAACTCATCGTCGGAGATAGGTAGGCCAAAGCGATCGCGGAAGCTACGCAGGCTGTCCATATCAAGCTTTTTAACCGAATGAGTATCGTTAGCGGCCTGACCATCACCGAGACCATACCCCTTAACAGTGTGGGCAAGAATTACAGTGGGCTTCCCCTTGCTGGCGACAGCTTCAGAATAGGCGGCATAAACCTTATAAGGATCGTGACCACCGCGGTTGAGGGCCATGATCTGGTCGTCGGTCATATCTTTAACCAACTCGAGCAGCTCTGGGTACTTACCAAAGAAATGCTCACGAGTATAGGCACCACCGTTGTATTTGTAGTTTTGCAGTTCGCCATCGCAAACTTCATTCATGCGCTTGATCAGCATACCGCTGTTGTCTTTTTCTAGCAGTGCATCCCAGTGACGACCCCAGACGACTTTAATCACATTCCAACCAGCACCGCGGAAGACACCTTCCAGCTCTTGCATGATTTTACCGTTACCACGCACAGGACCATCAAGGCGCTGGAGGTTACAGTTGATTACAAAGATAAGATTTTCTAGCCCTTCGCGGCCGGCCAGAGAGATTGCACCCAAGCTTTCCGGCTCATCACATTCGCCATCGCCCAGAAATGCCCAGACCTTTCTCTCACCGCGCGCGACCATGCCGCGCGCCGAAAGATAGCGCATGATGTGCGCCTGATAAATAGCCTGAATTGGGCCAAGGCCCATTGAAACGGTGGGAAACTGCCAGTAGTCCGGCATTAACCAGGGGTGCGGGTAAGACGATAGACCAGTGCCATCGACCTCGCGGCGGAATTTGTCCAACTGTTCTTCGCTAAGACGGCCCTCAAGGAACGACCGCGCATACATACCAGGTGCACTGTGACCCTGAAAGAACACCAGATCACCAAGGTTTTCTCCCGCATTACCGCGGAAGAAATAGTTAAAGCCAATATCGTAAAGGGTTGCTGCGGAAGAAAAACTGGCGATATGGCCACCAATACCTTCACTCTTTTTATTCGCACGCATCACCATCGCCAGTGCATTCCAGCGTACCAATGAACGGATACGACGCTCCATAAACAGATCGCCGGGCATGGCTTTTTCGCGACTCACTGGAATAGTATTGCGGAAGGGAGTGGTCACCGACTGGGGCAATTGCACACCGGTCTCTGCTGCATGCTCCTGTAACTGACTAAGAATATAGTTAGCTCTGTCGTCACCCTGAGCGCGACAGATTGAATCAAAGGCGTCTAGCCATTCTTGCGTTTCAGTGGGGTCTAAATCCTGCAACATGCGGCACCAATCTAAGTTAGTTAACTTTGAGGTTATTGCGGGCCAAAGTATGGCAGGCAAGCTTTAACCATTTAAGGGCGCAATATTAATGTAGCTAAGCTACAAAATCAACCTCATGAATATTCAGCATATAATGCTTTATTATAGATACAGCATCAATAAAATACCCTAACGCATTGATTTAAATATACAAATATAAAAATAAACTAAAACCCTAATAAGTTAGTTTAACTACAAAATGTGCTATTAAGGATGCATATCTAAAAATCATATTCATAGATCTGCCCCGACTTACGCAAATCTACGGCTGTATTTTCTGCGGAAGCATCGGCCGTTTGCAACCATAGCGCCCGTGGATTTTTAAGCAATATGCGCTGATAAGCATCCTGTAGTGAATCTGCCGTTACCGCCCTCACCTCTCTAGCGAGCTGCTCACGGAAGTCGAATTGCCGATAACCAAGTCCCACAGACTCCATAAAGCGGCCATTCATTTCCGCCAGATTTTTGGGCTTCTCCTCAAGACTGTTAAGCACCGAGGTCTGGTAGCGTTTGATATCTTTTCGCGTCAGCCGGTCAACATCTGCGCTGTAGTCAGTTATAAATTGGTTAAATTCATCTCTTAGACGAGCCTCGTCGGCCACCGGAGACTGCACTAGCATTGCCAACCCAGGAACTCGAGATTGATTGTTGGCAAACGCAGAGACGACATAACCCAGCTGCTTTTCGGTCCGCAGGCTGTTATAAAACGGCGATGACAGCATCTCACCAAGAAGCAGCACTTTTGCCCGCTCCTGAAGACTATCCTCCCCACCTTGCAGGTAGAGTACAACCACAGAATCAGCATGATCCACCGGTATCTGAGCTTCTACAGCAGCCTGCTCTAGCTTGGCAATACTGATGGGTGCCGCAATCTCTGCTAGGGCAACAAAGGCCTCTATTTGAGCAGTAAGGGCCAGCGCCTCAGGCTCCCCCTGGTTACCGCTGATAAGCATCTCTACTGAGGCCTCTTCGAGTAAACCCTGAGAGAATTGCTGCAAATCAGCCATGGTTATCTGCTCGAGTACCGGCGCTTGCTGTAATGGCGTCCAGGCACCTTTTATCATTGCATATAGCCCTGAAACCGCCTGGCGGAAAGGATATTCTCGCTGGAAATTCGACAGCTTGCGCAGACGTGTCTGCTTGAGTCGCTCAAAGCGCTCTGAGTCCCATTCAGGGTTGGTTAGGGCTTGGAGGACATCCCCCAGCAGTACGGATTGCTTATCGGAATAACCCCCAACCACAATGGAGATACCCCGATTACTGGCGCTTAGGGAAAAGCTGAGACCAGCCTCGGAGGCTGGATACACCTGAGCACCCAGCTGATCTTTAATTAAATCTAGGTACAGCTGCGCTGCAGTAAGGCCTTCGACACTTTCAGTCTTATTGCTAATCAGCCGAGTAATCACATGGGCCTTGGGCACACCGAAATCTGTGTCCAGTAGATGCCACACCTCAAGGCCCTCTTTCTTTATGAGGGACTGGGGCTTTTCACTGCCTGTGTCTGCCTGTAACTCAAGGCTAGCGGGAATATAGGGGTTACGTTCCGGTAACTTAAGCCCATCTATCTGAGCCGGCTCGCGCCAAGCTGCTGCTAGGGCAGGCGCCACAGGATTAACCGCAAACTGCGCCTGGTAATGTTCGGTCACCTGATCGGTTGCAACCTCTGGCGCGGTCACCATCAGAAACAAATTATCCACGGTCAACTGATTGACGACCTGCTTAATAAGCTGTGCATCGTAATCAGTCATCAAATAGGGCGCTCGCAAAACCTCTGTCACAGGATAGTGCTGCATCTGCCCTGCCAATCCAGACACATAGCCCATGGGGTTTTGCTTTTCCTGGAACCTAAAGGCGATATCGGACATTCTCGAACGCTCTTCATAGCGCCAGTTCTGAATGCCCTGCTCGCGAATAATGGCAATCCAGGCAAACAACATCTCGACGATATCGGCCTGATGCTCAAACCCAGATGGGGTTAGTCCTATATCCACAGAGAAAAGTGTGGAACTGCGGTCTTCAAGGCCACTGCCAGCACTCAAGGTTTCGGCCCAGCCCTTATCTTTTAAAAGTTGCAGAAGACTGCCCTCGCCTTCATGGCCAACTAGCCCGGCAAGATAGGTCGCAGGCTTCTGCTGCCAGTAGGGAGACATCTTAGGTAACTGAAAGCTCAGACTCAGCTCGCGCAGGTCTTTGAGGGGTTTCATGGCAATGGTCAATGGCAATCGATCCGCCTGAATAAACCGGTCAATATGGGGTGCAACCTCGGTGTTACTGTTATTAATGGGTACGAAGCGTGGCTTGACCATGGCTTCAAGCTCATCGAGATTCTCTCGGCCCAGCACCACCAACTTCATGAGGTTGGCCGAATAGTATTTGTTATAAAGGGCAATAAGGTCGTCGCGCACAGAACGGCCATCACGATCTGCCAGAGTATCTAGATTACCCACTGTAAACTTAGCCATCGGATGAGCCGGGTCAAGCTGCTCCTGAAGAACATCCCACTGACGGCGACTATCGTCTTTGATTTTTAGGCGATACTCAGACTCCACCGCATTGCGCTCACGGTCGACATATTTAGCGTCAAAATTGGGACTGAAAAAGAAGGGGGAAAAACGGTCGAGGGCCTGACTTAGGTAGCTGGCATCGATGTCAAAAAAGTACGTGGTATTTTCTAGGCCTGTGCCGGCATTATGGCTGCCGCCATGCTCACTTATAAAGGTCTGGTAATCACCAGGGTTGGGGTAATCTTTGGTGCCCAAAAATAGCATATGTTCAAGAAAATGCGCCAGGCCCTCTCGGTCAGCAGGGTTTTGATAGCTACCGATATGCACATCTAAAGAGGCCGCCGCCTTATCGGTGCTGGGATCAGAAATAAGCAGTACATCAAGCTTATTGTCCAGTGTGATGTGACGGTACTGGCGCTGATCATTGGCGCTCTTGATGACCGGCTCAGTGATTTCTACTGAAATCTCAGAGCCCGGCGAGCCTCCTGAACTACAACCCTGAAGCGCAATAACTGCAGCCAATACCAATAAGATTCTGCAACCATTAATCTGCAGGCGTGCAGTTAATTTTTTGATCATTCCTGTGTCCCTTTTATGCTGTAGTGATTTATGGCGCTCAGGTGTTTCGATACAAAGCCAATTAGCCTACTTGACGTCCGCATCCAGACTCACTTCCTCGGGCTGGAGATTGCCGCTACTCGGCCAGGCGTTATAGACCGCCTTAACCAGGGTGGCCAGAGGAATGGCAAAAAACACCCCCCAAAAACCCCAGATTCCCCCAAAGAAAAGCACCGCAACAATAATGGCGACCGGATGCAAATTAACCACTTCAGAGAAAAGTAATGGCACCAAAAGATTGCCATCAACAAACTGGATAAATCCATAGACCATAAATAACCAGAAAAAATCACCGGAGTACCCCCATTGCACATAGCCGACTAGCAGCACAGGAATGGTTACCACGGTTGCACCAATATAGGGGATCAACACAGATAGGCCTACCAGCAAGGCTAAAAGCGCTGCGTAGTTAAGACCGAGTATTAAAAATGCAACATAAGACACCGCGCCAATAATGAGTATTTCAATGGCTTTACCGCGAATGTAGTTGGCAAACTGCATATCCATTTCAGACCAGATGGCGGTCATTACAGTGCGCTCTTTAGGTAGCAAGTTAGATAGCGCACCGACCAGCTGATCTTTATCCTTAAGCATAAAAAGCACCAGCATAGGCACTAAAAACAAGTAAATCATTATTCCCATTAGCCCGGGGAAACTGCTCAGTGACAGGGCCAGAATTTGCTCGGCTAGATGGGCCATCTCTTCAGATACCCTGCCCCAGATAAGCTGAAACTGCTCGGGGGTAATGTATTCGCCATAGGTTTCTGGCAATGTGATAGCCAGCTCTCTCAGCTTAGCCACCATAATTGGCAACTCTGCCAACAACAGAGACGTTTGACGGCCAACGCTTGGAATCAAAATAATCAGTACGGCAATAAACCCTGCCACAAAAAGTAAGTAGGTCGTGGTAATAGCCCAGCCCTCAGAAAAACCGCGACGCTGTAACCAGCTAACGAGCCCCTGGAGTAAAAATGCCAGAATTAAGGCAGTAAACACCGGACCTAAAACCGTACCCAATGTCGCCATCACAGTCAGTGAAGCCACTAAAATCACTGCCAGCAGCACAGCCTCTTCATTGCCGAAGTACTGCTCAAGCCACTTGTGAACTACCTGCTTCATCTGCATTCCTTTCGTTGTATTACTCTAATTTTATTGCTTTCTATCCCACTTGGGCGTCAAGCAACGCTAGCTAAGGCCCGTTTATATTGGCTATCTGACCTGAAACTAGTGCATATTTCAACTGTCGTACTAAACTCAGTTATCCGCTAAAGTGGGATTGAACTATTACTAAAATACTATGCACATTAGCATTTGTTTACCAAAGGGTTTTAAAACCAATTTTGAATGTCTCAATACGCCTAAAACGGTCTGGCCTGCGCCTCTTTTCGACTCTTGTTGTTACTGGTCTTTTAGGCCTGTTACCCAGCACCCCCTCGATGTCAGCCGATATCAAATTACCTTTGCTCGGTGACAGTGCCTCTGGGGTTATATCCAAACAGCAAGAATATGAGCTGGGTAGACTCTGGCTAAAAAGCTTTCGCAGTCGCGTCCGTACCTATGACGACCCCCTGATGCAACAGTACCTTGAGCAACTACTTTATAACCTGGCCACCTACAGTGACCTTGAAGACCCTAGACTCGAACTGGTGATTGTTAAGAATGCCTCAATGAATGCCTTTGCCGTTCCCGGTGGCGTAGTGGGCTTTCATACCGGCGTGTTTGCCTATGCCGAAAATGAAGATCAGATGGCCTCGGTGCTCGCCCATGAATTGGCTCACCTCAGCCAGCGACACTTTGCCCGTGGTGTCGAGGCACAGCGCGCCTCCTCCATGATCAGTATGGCGGGGCTGCTCGCAAGTTTAGTCATCGCTGCCACCGTGGGAGGCGATGCAGGTATGGCAGCTATTACCTCTACTCAGGCAATGTCTATGCAGGGGCAGCTGCGCTTCAGTCGATCCAATGAGCAGGAAGCTGACCGTCTGGGTATGCAGACCATGGAGCGTGCCACTCGAGACCCCGCCGCGGTCGCCGGAATGTTTGAAACCATGCTCAAGGCCACGCGCTTCGCCGGCAGTCGACTCCCTGAGTTCCTAAGGTCTCACCCTGTCACTGAAAAGCGTATTTCCGATGCTCGTGGCAGAGCCATGGCGCATACCATGCGTCACTATGTGCGCAACCCAGAGTATTTCCTGATGCAGGCCCGCGCTATTGTGGCGATGGAAAAAGATCCCAACGATTCGATTAAACGTTTTCAGGCCAAGCTGGATAGCAATGCACAGAATCCGGATGCGGCTCGGTATGGCTTGGCGCTGGCCTATCTTAAATTAGGTGATCATGAAGAGGCCGGCGAGATATTGAGCAACCTTATTGCAGCCAACCCCTACCTGCTGACCTTTCGCCATTCAGATATAGAACTAGACATCGCCCGCGGCAACTATGACGGTGCTCTAAGCAAGCTCGATAAGCTGCTGAGTATCAACCCCAACAACTACCCTCTCACCACTCTTAGGTCCGAGGCGCTCTGGCAAGATCATCGCTATGAAGATGCCGGTGAAGTTCTCACTGCGTTATCGAGAATGCGCCCTGAGGACCCTATGATTTGGTATCGATTGGCAGAGGTCCGTGGTCTGGCAGGGAATATATCTGGCGTTCATCAGGCCCGCGCCGAATACTTTATTCTCGTCGGCGCCTTTGACAGAGCCCGAGACCAGCTTAGCCTAGCGGTTAAACTCGTCGCCGCAGACTTCAAACGCTCGGCGATTATTCGCCAGCGATTAAAGGACATCGCCGCAATGGAAGACCGACTGGAAAAGCTTTAACGCCCACTCTATCAAAAGCCTCAGCTGCTCCTAACAAAAGAGCCTTCAGCGTCACCTAACAAGGAGCCTTCAGCGGCCCCTAATAGAGGGCCACTTCACATATTCATGAAAATCCATGAGATACCTGCCATCCCAAGCCGTACATTCATCACATATAGCTCGCGACATCTTTCTCACTGTGAGACTGTTGCATCCAGATCGGCCCTACTCGCTAACCCACAGATTAACAGCGCCCCTCTGACCAATCATTTCAGTCGCTCCAATCCTTTTCTGATCAAACCCTAATAGGCCCAAACCCCGTTCTTTGGGCACAATGCTCAGGATCACATCATGAATACTATAACTTCTCACACTGGCAGAACGCTGCCTGTGCTGTGCCTACTACTCACTTTTTCTGCAACTACTCAGGCAACCTGTATCACCACCAACTCAGGTTCACCTGAAAACACCATAACTGGCTGTAAAGCCTTCAGCTCCAATACCAGTGGCGCCTCAAATACCGTCAATGGCTATTTGGCCATGCAGCACAATACAACCGGTGGCTGGAACTCCGCAGTGGGCAATCTCACCATGCAGTACAACACCACAGGCTCGCGAAACACGGCAACCGGTGGCGAGGCTCTGCTCAATAACACCACGGGTAATAACAATACGGCGACAGGATTTTTAGCGCTGGGTAACAGTAAAACCGGCGAAAATAATACGGCGACTGGGACCCAGTCTCTGTACACCAATACCACCGGCTACGAAAACACCGCCACGGGTATGCAGGCGATGTTTGCCAATACCACGGGGTATCACAATACCGCCACCGGTGTTTTAGCCCTGTACAGCAACACCACTGGAACCTTTAATACTGCCGTTGGCTTTAATGCCCTGAAAAATAATACGGGCCCTACCGCTACCTACACTAAGGGCGGCACCTCAAACACCGCTCTAGGCTACCAGGCCCTTAGCGACAACACGACGGGCTGGCAAAATACTGCCATCGGTGAATCTGTGCTCACCAGCAATACCATCGGCGCCCACAACACGGGTATCGGTGAGGATTCTCTGAATAACAATCTTTCCGGCAATCACAATACTGCCTGGGGTGAATCTACCCTGTATAACAATACGGCGGGCAGTGACAATGTTGCCGGTGGTTACTACGCCCTAAATAAGAGCATGGGCAGTAATAATGTGGCTATCGGGCATCAGGCTTCCTACCTACTGGCCAGTGGCGACTTTAATACCGCCCTTGGTTATCAGGCCGGCTTCAATGCCACTAGTGGCAGTTACAACCTGTCTATTGCCAACGCCGGTGTCACCGCAGATAACAACACCATCCGTATTGGCACCAAGGGCAGCTCATCAACTGGCGTAACCACAGGCCAAAACAGAACCTTTATCGCCGGCATCTCTGGCAGAGGAGTCACAGGCGCCGCTGTCTATGTCAGTAGCAACGGTCAGCTAGGCATCATGTCTTCCTCAAAACGTTTTAAAAAAGACATTCGCCCTGTGGATATCGCCAATAAGAATATTCTCGATTTACGCCCAGTGAGCTTCCGCTATAAAGCAGCCGACGATCAGGGTGAGCATCCCCTACAATACGGTTTGATTGCCGAGGAAGTGGCTACCATTTTCCCCGACCTGGTGCAGTATGATGAAAATGGCAAGGCCGTGACTGTTTACTATCATTTACTGACTCCCCTGCTATTAGCTGCCCTGCAGCAAGAGCATAAAAATGCTGAACAGCAGCTTCTTACGGTTAGCCTGTTACGCAAGCAAAATGAGATATTTAGAGCAGAGCTACTCGCTGTTCGTAACCAAATTAGGCGTCAGGCTGGGCAGATTGCATCGATTAATAACAGGCGTGACAGTGCAGGAGTCCCTACTAACCTCAGCAGTAACTACTAGGTACTTTTTCGACGCGGCCTGACGTCAGATTAGACATAAGCGTTTAGAAATATGAATAGGGCCTAACCACTAACAGCGAATGGTTAGGCTCCTATTCTTAAGCAGATTTAAAGTTCATCATGCGGCCGAGGCTTACCATAGCCTGTTCGCCAATCGACTGATCAACAAAAACCTCATTACTGCCCTCTTGCAGACAGGACAGTAGGTTCTCCAAACTATTCATACCCATCCAAGGACAGTTTGCACAGCTGCGACAGGTCGCACCATTACCGCCTGTGGGCGCAATCAGTAGTTGCTTATCGGGCACTGCCTGCTGCATTTTGTAAAAGATGCCCTGATCGGTCGCCACTATTAACTGCTGCTGAGGCAGATTGGCCGCGGCGGCAATCAACTGTGAGGTTGAACCCACACAGTCTGCAATGTCGACCACTGATTCAGGGGACTCGGGATGAACCAACACAGCGGCCT
Organism: Porticoccaceae bacterium UBA1989; assembly: GCA_002335945.1. Taxonomy (GTDB): domain Bacteria; phylum Pseudomonadota; class Gammaproteobacteria; order Pseudomonadales; family Porticoccaceae; genus HTCC2207. Next base: position 29,458 of record DDDD01000028.1, on the reverse strand, counting down.
GGGGGTAGACCTTCTTCAGATCTAGAATACCCTTGGCTTTAAATTCTTCGTGAACAATACAGCTGCCATCCCACATCAACATATCGGCGCCGGTGTTCTTCTGTACATAGGCACCCAGATACTTATCCGGTGCCCAGAGTATTTTCTCGCCTAAGCTATCGAGGTAATCCACAACCTCTAGAGCAATACTTGAGGTTACAACCCAGTCTGCTCGGGCTTTAACCGCGGCCGAAGTGTTGGCATAAACCACCACGGTGCGATCTGGATGCTGATCACAGAATGCCGCAAACTCATCTGCAGGGCAGCCTATATCCAAGGAACAGGTTGCCTCTAGAGTAGGCATTAGCACGCGTTTTTCAGGGGTTAGAATTTTAGCTGTCTCACCCATAAACTTGACGCCCGCCACTACGAGGGTCTGAGCTGGATGGTTATTGCCGAAGCGCGCCATTTCCAGACTGTCGGACACAGTACCACCGGTCTCTTCAGCCAGCGCCTGTATCAGGGAATTGGTGTAATAATGGGCAATAATCACCGCATTTTTGGCCACCAACTCAGCCTTTATCAGGGCCTGAAGATCGGCAGTCCGCTCGGCACTTATTGCAGATTCAAGGGGAACCTGATTGAGGTAGCGTTCAACCACCTCACGCTGGCTTTGGTTTTCTACCACCTGAATGTGCTTCTGGGAGTCAGACATAGTGCGTAATTCTCGGGGCTCATTTTACGGCTCATTTTACGGCTCGGTTACAGCAAGGTTACAGCCAAGGTGAAAGCAAGGTTAAAACGTCGACAACCAGTTAACAACAGCGACCAAAATCACAGCCAGTACGGCAACCACTGCAATTGCATCTGCGGTTGAATCGCCATCGGTATTTATTTCTACTTTTTTGCCCATTATTACAGCCCTTTTTTTAATTAAGTGTCTGGTCATCTGTCTAGTAAACTGTCTATTAACTTACCTATTAAAAGGCCTATTTGAGTACCGAGTTAATAGCGTACTTATCGTTCTGTCTAAAAGCCGGGCATTCTATCAATCTATAGACGTGCTGTCTCGCTTTCAACCCTATTGGTTATTCCAATTTTTGAGTCTGTTATAGGCAAATAGCCATTTAAAACAAATGCCACTGAGGCTATGATAGCCGCCTTAAATAAGTACCCACAAAACGGACATGCATGTACCAATACGACCAGTACGATCAAAAACTTGTTGATGAGCGCGTCGAGCAGTATCGCGACCAAACCAAACGCTTTCTTGCCGGAGATATAAGCGAGGAGGAATTCTTGCCTCTGCGCCTTCAAAATGGCCTCTATGTGCAGCGTCTGGCCCCTATGTTACGCATTGCCGTGCCCTACGGACTAATGTCGAGTAATCAGGTACGCAAGATCGCCCATATCAGTCGTAAGTTCGACAAAGGCTATGTGCACTTCACCACCAGACAGAATATCCAATTGAACTGGCCCCTACTCGAAGAGGTGCCAGATATTCTCGCCGAGCTGGCGACTGTCGAAATGCACGCCATTCAGACTAGTGGCAACTGTATTCGCAACACCACTACCGATCAGTTTGCCGGCGTGGCTAACGATGAGATTGAAGATCCTCGCCCCTGGTGTGAAATTATCCGTCAATGGTCGACCATACATCCGGAATTTGCCTTTTTACCGCGTAAATTTAAGATTGCCGTCTGTGGCTCTGAAGAAGATCGGGCCGCATTCCTGCTCCACGATATTGGTATCCAGCTAGTTAAAAATGATCAGGGCGAAACAGGCTTTCATATCTATGCCGGTGGCGGCCTGGGCCGAACCCCGGTTATTGCCTCATCGATTAGAGAATTTTTACCCAAGGAACATCTACTCACCTATTTAGATGCCATTCTGCGTGTGTATAACCGCTATGGTAATCGCGATAACAAGTACAAGGCACGCATCAAGATTTTAGTGCGAGCCTGGACTCCAGCCGTATTTGCCGAGCGCGTTGAAGCAGAGTGGTTACATATTAAAGATGGTCCAGCCACATTAAATGGCCATGAAATAGAAAGAGTTAAGGGCTTCTTTAGCCTGCCCGACTATCAGACTGTCGACATTGCCGCTGTTGATACCGAAGTGCAGGCACTAGCCGCAGAGCACAAAGGTTTCTCCCGCTGGTTAGATCGCAATGTTACCGAGCAGAAGCAAACCGGCTACGCCTGTGTGACTTTGTCTCTAAAACCAGCTGGGGTCGCCCCAGGTGATGTTACTGATAAGCAGCTCGACATTATTGCCGATCTCGCCGACCGATTTTCGTTCGGTGAAATTCGCACCACCCACAACCAAAATATTGTGCTGGCCGATGTTATTAAAACGAAGCTCTTTGAGCTCTGGCAGCAAGCCAAGGCTGCTGGCCTAGCCACACCCAATATCGGCACTATCAACGATATGATTTGCTGCCCCGGTGGTGATTACTGCTCTCTGGCCAATGCCAAATCAATTCCCGTCGCTGAGGCAATTCAACGCAAATTTGATGATCTAGACTATGTCTATGATCTGGGCGACCTGGAGCTCAACATCTCCGGCTGCATGAACGCCTGCGGTCATCACCATGTTGGCCATATTGGTATTCTTGGCGTCGATAAAAAAGGCGAGGAATGGTATCAGGTTCAGCTGGGTGGTAGCGCCAATAAAAACGCAGCACTCGGCAAGGTATTGGGGCCCTCTTTATCGAGAGACGACGTGGTCGATAGCATTGAAAAGCTACTGGACGTCTATGTTGAAAACCGCCTTGAACAGGAAAGCTTTTTAACCACCTACCAGCGTATCGGCTTGGAAAAATTCAAGGAGCGAGTGTATGCCCCAGTATCTTAAAGACGGTGCCGTTGTCGATAATAGCTGGCAGCAAGTCAGTGCCGATACCGAGACATTGCCTCAGGGTGATATCTTACTGCCGGTTAGTCAGTGGCAGGAACAGCAAGAAACATTGGCCAGTCATGTGGGCGCGGTTGGCGTCTGGATCGATAGCCATGAAGAGATTGAAGGGTTTGTCGAGTCGATTATAGGTTTACCCCTGATTGCGATTAATTTCCCTAAGTTTGCGGATGGCCGCGGTTTCTCTATTGCACGCCTGCTGCGCGAACGCTATGGCTACCAAGGCGAAATACGGGCTGTGGGACAGATTATTCGCGATCAGCTATTTCTTATGCAGCGCTGCGGTTTTAATGGATTTGTCTTTGACGCAGACATCGACCTCGTCGAAGCCAGCAAGTCATTACAAGATTTCTCCGATGCCTATCAGGTTGCAGTCGATCAGCCAGAACCGCTTTTTAAAAGAAGAGCGTAAAAGAAGAACTAAGAAACCGCTCTAAAAGCGCCTGTTTAAAGGACAGGCTTAAAAATCTGATAAGGTTAGTGAATGGATCACCATCTAATACAGCTGTTCTTTCTAATCTTTACGGGCTCTGCCGTGGTTGCCTCTCTGGCGCTATTTGGTCGACAGCCCTTATTAGTCGCCTATATTTTACTGGGCGCGGTTATGGGCCCCCATGGTCTGGCCTGGGTCAATGACGTTGATCTAATCAGCGAAATTGCCAGTATCGGTATTATCTTTCTACTGTTTTTACTGGGTCTGGATATGCAGCCTCAGGCACTGGGCCGCGTGTTGCGCCAGGTTACCCACATCACATTAATTAGCTCATTGCTGTTTGCCGCCGTGGGGTTTGGTGTCGCCTACCTCTTCGAATACAGCCTGCTTGAGTGCATTATTATCGGCACCTCAATGATGTTTTCCAGCACCATTATTGGCATCAAACTTCTGCCCACCACGGTGTTGCACCACAAGCATTCCGGCGAACTGATGATTGGTATGCTGCTAATGCAGGATTTCCTGGCGATTTTTGTATTGCTGATGCTGATATCCGGCCTTGATGGCGGCGACAGCCTAATTACTTTTGGCAAGAGTATTGTTGCCCTGCCGCTAATTATTGGTGGTGCCGTGCTGATGGTGCGCTATGTTTTACAGCCACTGTTTGCGCGCTTTGATCGGATTGGCGAATATGTGTTCTTACTGGCTATTGGATGGTGCCTAGGGGTTGCGGAACTTGCTGAATTCGTCGGTCTGTCACGAGAAATTGGTGCCTTTATCGCCGGGATCTCTCTTGCCACCAGCCCAATATCACAATATATCGCCCTCAATCTGAAGCCGCTCCGCGACTTCTTTTTAATACTGTTTTTCTTCTCTCTAGGGGGCGGCTTCGATCTTTCACTGATTCCACAGATCGCCGTTCCCGCGCTGATTCTCGCTGCTCTGATGCTGACACTAAAACCCACGGTTTATCAGACACTGTTGCGCGGTCAAAGTGAAAGCCAAAGTCTGTCATGGGATATTGGCTTTAGGCTGGGGCAGAACAGCGAGTTCTCTCTGCTAATCGCCTATGTCGCCTTTAATACCCAGCTAATTGGCAATAATGCTTCGCATTTAATACAGGCCGCTGCGATTATCACGTTCTTGGTTTCGAGCTATATAGTAGTGTTCAACTTTCCAAACCCTATCGCGACAAGCGGAAAGCTGCGGCGGGACTAGTTACCAGCTATCCTTATACACAAGTAATAAATTGTCATGTAATAAGTAGTCATGTAATAAATAGACATGCAATAAGCGTCAAGGAATAAGAAACAGCAACAAGGGACCAGCAACAACGTCACGGAGAGACGACAATTGCCACAGGTAAAGACAACAAAAGTATATGTTCATCAGGTCGAACCCGGTATGTATGTATCTGGTCTGGATCGTCCCTGGCTGGAAACCCCCTTTTATCTGCAAGGGTTTATGGTCCGCAATACCTCTGAGGTACAAAAGCTCGCTCTCTACTGCGACTATGTGTATATCGACTACAACAAAAGCATTGCCAACTTTGAGGTTGCGGTGGCCCACAAAATTGGCCACGACCGCAAGCTTGGCGTCGCAGAAACCCCCTTTGACAAAGAGTTAGCCACCCGCCGTATCACCAAGTATTCAGAACAGGTTGCAGTAACCAGCGAGATTAAAATCGCCAACCGCGCCTATCAGAATATTCGTGAAGAATTTGATGGCATGGCAAGCCGCATCAATGCGGGTAAGTCATTAAACATCGCCAATCTCAGTGAAGTCGTCAATCCCCTGGTGGACAGTGTTATTCGCAACCCGGGTGCCAGCATCTGGCTGGCCAAGCTTAAGTCCCAAGACTCCTATACGTACCGACACTGTCTGGCTGTCGCTATCTGGTGTGCCGTTATTGGTCGCCAAATCGGACTACCCAAAAAGGAACTGGCACTGCTCTCAACAGGCGGCATGCTATTAGATATTGGCAAGCTAAAAATCCCCGGGCAGATACTCAACAAAAAAGACCAGCTGACTGAGCGAGAGTTCTCGCTGATAAAAAAGCATGTGGATCTCAGCCTAAAGATGGCCAGTGAATCATCCCGCACCATTGCCAAGCCAGTGATCGACATGATTGCCTATCACCATGAGCGCTTTAATGGCAATGGTTACCCTCATGCCCTCCAGGGCACGCAGATACCACTCTACGCCCGCATAGCCGCTATCGCTGACTGCTACGACGCCATTACCAGCCAGCGTGTCTATGCCCACCCCATTCCCCATGCCACGGCCTTAAAGAAAATGTACGAATGGCGGGGCTATGACTTTCAGCCAGAGCTTATTGAGGCTTTTATCCAGTCTGTGGGTGTCTACCCCACGGGCACATTAGTTGAGCTAACCTCTGGCGAGGTGGGGATTGTTATTAAAGAAAACGCCGGTAAACGCTTGCGGCCCCATGTATTGGTGATACTGGACCGGCACAAAAACCAGCTTGAAGACTTTGTGGAGATGGACCTTTCTACCCACATTGGCGCAGATAATAGAAACATAGACATAGCGCGAACACTGGAAGCTGGGGCCTATGGGTTAGACCCAGAAGCGCTCTATATCTAATGGTGAATCCTTAATGGCAACTCTTTAATGGAAAAGCAACCACCTAGCGTTGACCGCTCGACGATTCTATCCACCATCGTCGAGCAGATGACGATTGCCGACCCCAGCAAGCAACTCAGCATTGTGGCGGTTATTGACCTTAAGCAGTTCCAGCAGATCAACCAACTCTATGGGCATCTTGTGGGAGACACAATTCTTGCGGAGCTCTATCAGCGGCTCAGTAGCCTCACCAAGCAGCCCTCATTTTGTGGCCGCATTGACGGCGATAAATTTGCACTGCTGATCTCTCCCCTACTGGATATCCAGCTGTTGCCGCTGTTAGCCAAGAAGATTAATGCGCTCATGGCAGAGCCCTTTCAGCGAGAAAAGCTCAATATCCAGATCAGGGGCTCGATAGGCTTTACCGCCTCCAATAGCAACTCATTATCAGCTGAAAGACTATTGCTAGAGGCTGAGTCTGCTGCCAAAAAAGCCAAGCAAAGCGGCGAGGACTACCATATTAGTCAGGCCTCCAGTTATGATCAGGCCCCTATCCTGGTGGCCCTAGAACAGGACATTGACGAGGCCCTTGAAAGCAATGCCTTTAACCTTTTCTATCAACCTAAGCTGTGTCTTGCAACACAGGTACCTATGGCCGCCGAGGGCCTTATTCGCTGGGATCAGGCCCATGACCAGAATATAAATTCAGAACAGCTTATCGCCATTATCGAGCGCTCTGGGCGCATGTCTGATCTGTTTCGCTGGACTATTAATACCGCATTGCGAGAATCCGCAAGCTGGCCTAAGACCAAAGGACCTATTACCGTGGCCATTAACATCTCTGCCAGCTGCCTTAAACAGCCTGATCTATTTCCATTAATAGAGTCGAGCCTTAATCTATGGGGCGGTGATCCCTCCGTGCTCTGTATCGAGGTCACCGAGTCGGCGATTCAGCAAGATTTGGCCCAGGGTTTTCAGGTGTTGAGTAAAATCAAAGAACTGGGAGTAAAGATATCCATTGATGACTTTGGCACCGGCTACTCGTCACTGGAGTACTTTAAATATATTCCTGCCAGTGAACTCAAAATCGACAAATCCTTCGTCTTAAACATGCTCGACAGCGCTGTTGATATGGAGATTGTGAAGTTGATCATTGAATGGGGGCTGCGCTTTAACCTGCTGACTGTTGCTGAAGGCGTTGAGAATCCGCAGGTACTCAACATTCTCTGTGAACTGGGCTGCAGCTTTGCCCAGGGCTACCACATTAGCAAGGCACTGCCCCAAACTACCTTTATGCAGTGGCTTACAGACTACCGACGAGAAGACTATTTTGAAAACAGCCTGAGCGATTGACAGCCTGAGCGATTAATAGCCTCAGCCATTAAGGGCACAAGGCATTAAGCACTGTGACCCATTAATTGAATCTCAGTAGCCATTTTCTGCTATTCTTTTTGGTAATGGATTTTGTACTTTAAACAACTGGATGTTTAGAACTCAGATGAATCAGACCCTTTCCGACCATAAAATTTCTCAGACAGGCAATACACGTCAGTCTCTAGCCAGTGAACTGGCCACAAAAGCGATCACTGATTACAGCATCAGTACCGATCTATCCTCTGAATTACGAGTGGCAACTCTTGCCTACTACAGTATTCAGCAGGAATTTAATCGCATCGGGAAAACCATTAAAGCGGGCGGAATACCCCGAATTGACAGGGTTACTCCCTTACTCGAAGCGCTGGTTGAAAGTATTATTCGCAACCCTGCCGCCGGGGTCTGGCTGGCACGCCTCAAGAGTAAGAGCAGCTATGGCCATCGCCACTGCATCTCCTGCTCAATACTCTGCGTGGTAATGGGCCGTCAGCTGGGTCTGGGGCGAGACGAAATGTTTCATTTGGGACTCGCTGGCCTGCTCATGGATGTGGGCAAATTACTGCTTCCCGATGGCCTGCTGCGCAAGACTGGCGGCCTCACAGATAAAGAACATCAAGAGACTCAGACCCATATAGAGCTCGGATTGAGTGCCATTAAAGAGTCCCAGCTCCCCACCGAAGTGATTAATGCTATTCAATACCATCACGAGCGCTTTGATGGCACCGGCTACCCTGCTGGGCTCGCGGGTAAAGGCATCCCACTGTATGCTCGCATAGCCGCGGTGGTTGACTGTTACGACGCTATGACCAGCCCCCGATATTACGCCACACCTATCCCCCATTCAGAGGCCATCATGAAAATGGCTGGCTGGCGCAAAACTCTGTTTCAAAAGGAATTGGTCGATACTTTTATCCAGGCTATTGGGCTCTACCCGCCGGGATCATTGGTGGAGCTGACTACTGGCGAAGTCGCTGTGGTGAGTGACTTTCGGCCGGGGATGGGCAGAAAACCTGAGCTGACAGTTATTCTTGATGCCAATAAGAAACGTCTCTCTCGCAAGAAGGTGTTGGTTCTGTCTGGGCAGGAAGGCAATGTTGATATTGCCAAGAATTTGCCCCCGGATGCCTATGATTTGGATCCAGAAGCGCTGTTTTAGAGATACCAGCCTGCGCTGGTATGACGCGGTTCTCAGACCTAAGGGTCAACCCAAACCTAATGGTCAACCCA
>DDDD01000028.1:5056-20833 GCA_002335945.1 Porticoccaceae bacterium UBA1989 | reverse complement strand
TGGGGTCTCACTGGGATTGATGCGACGCTGATTGTGGAGAGGTACCAGCCTGCGCGAACATGACCCCTAAAACTGTTTGTTGGTGTCCTGGGTTAGGCGGGCCCACCATCTGAGGAGTAGGCGATCTGCGCTCTCTTCGGCGGCGATTCCCAGGCGCTGATGGAGTTTCTTCTTCTGCACAAACGACACTTCAAATACATCGGCTTCGGCGATGCGTGATACCAGATACTCATCACTGGTTTGCACATCATCCACCAACTTCAATTCCATGGCTTGAGAGCCGTACCAGATTTCACCCGTGGCAATCTGTTCAATATCAATCTGTGGGCGACGTTCCGACACATAACTCTTAAACAGCTCATGGGTCTCTTCAAGGTCTTCCACAAACTTATCGCGGCCTTCATCGGTGTTCTCACCAAACATGGTGAGAGTGCGCTTGTACTTACCCGCAGTGAGGATTTCAAAATCCACATCATGTTTCTTCAAGACCTTATTAAAGTTCGGCATCTGCGCCACAACGCCAATAGACCCAACAATAGCAAAGGGCGCGGCTAGAATTTTGTCCGCAACACAGGCCATCATATAGCCACCACTGGCGGCAACCTTATCGACACAGGCGGTGAGCGGAATGCCCTTTTTGCGCAGGCGATCTAGCTGGCTACTGGCAAGGCCATAGCTGTGAACCATGCCACCCGGGCTTTCCAGCTTAATCAGCACCTCATCATTACTGGTGGCCTGAGTTAATATGGCCGTGACTTCTTCACGAAGATGGCTGACCGCCGATGCACTGATATTGCCGTCGAAATTCAGCACGAAGACTCGGCTTTTAGCCTTAACCGTCGCCGGCTCTGCAGCCCCATCATCCGTCTTAGCCATTTTAGCGGCTTCTTTTTCTGCTTTCTTTTCTTCTTTCTTAGCAAGAGCCGCCTGCTTCTTCTTGGCCTTATTTAACTTCTTCTCTTCAGCCTTCTGCAGAGACTCATCCATGGTCGCCAGCAACATAGATTCGCTCATATGCTCAAACTGTTCGTTGAGTGGCGTTATTTCTAGATGGCCCTTTTCATTGCCCTGAGCATTTTTTTGCCGTGCATTAACAATAATGCTGACGATCATGGCAAAGGCAAATACAAAGGTGGCTATCTTAGCCAAAAACAGGCCGTATTCTAAAAGGAAATCCAAGGTTCACTCCAGAGTAATCAAAAATGTGTTCATTAATAAAGCTACAGTATAGACACTCGTAGCGTTTAGCTATGCGCTATTCGCTCCAGACTCGTGGCTCGTAAAAAATAGCCACTAGCCATAAGTCAAAGTCGCATCATCTATATATTGCTGTAACAGGCGGCCAGACATAATAGTGGGCGGCGCAATAATGCCCGGCATCTGGTCATAACGAAACCAATCTGCCTCGGCAATTTCAACGCCGTCAATCTTGATATCGTCGGTTACCGCGTCGGCAATAAAGCCCAGCATCAGCTGACCGGGATAGGGCCAAGACTGACTCCCAAAGTAGCGGAGGTTGGTTATTTCTATGCCGACCTCTTCAAACACCTCGCGATGGAGGGCCTGCTCGGCGCTCTCTCCCGCCTCTATAAACCCTGCCAGAGAGCTATAACGATTGGGCGGCCAAGCCGCATTGCGCGCTAACAGGCAGTGTTCCCCTCGGGTAACCAGCACAATGACGCAGGGGGAAATTCGCGGGTAATTATTGATATTACAGGGCGTACATTGCAGGACATGCTCGCTTTCGGAGGCGCCATTGGGCTCTCCACAGCTACCACAAAAACGGTGTTTATCCTGCCAATCGAGTAATTGCACAGCGCGACAGGCCAAGGAAAACGCCTCATCACCCGCGCTCATCAATAAGGTGCGCAACTCAATGAGTTTAAAGCCTTCAGTGCTCGCAGCCTCAGGCAATAGCTCCCAGACTTCACAGTCCCGACCATGCCACTGACCCAACGTAATGCGTCGCTCACAGAAAAATTTCAGCAGATCTGTCTCATCGCTGTCGATTACCGGTCCAATGACCGTTCCAGTGTCAGTCATTGTATCCGCAGCAGGCACTAAAAGTTCTCCAGCAATCACTGCTATGACCCATTTTTTGTCCGTATTAATAGCGACAGGACTAGCATAAAAACCGTTTAGGCTTGGAGGAATGATCACAGGGGGAGATACCTTTGATATAGAGTGTAAATTCGGTTGAAAAAGACCGTGAAAGCTTGCAAATAGGTATAGCTACAGCTAAGGTTTCGGCCAATAATTTTTAAGTTTACCATGAAAGCATCATCGAATTGAGCAGCGATTAAAATCAACAAATGCTGCTTATTAACAGGCTTATAAAGTAACTAAGGATCTACAAATGAATCCAACAATGTCCCATGCATTTAAAAAGAATTTTCTCGGTAACTCTCCCGGTTGGTATGAGAGCGCCATTATTGCCTTTTTAGTGCTCAACCCGCTTATCCTCTATGTGTTTGGCCCCTTTGTTATGGGCTGGGTATTAATTGCAGAGTTTATCTTTACCCTGGCTATGGCGTTAAAGTGCTATCCACTGCAGCCCGGGGGCCTACTGGCCATTGAAGCCGTACTGATGGGTTTAACAAGCCCCGAAGCAGTCTATAACGAGACGGTCAGCAACTTTCAGGTAATTTTGCTGCTGATGTTTATGGTCGCCGGCATCTACTTTATGCGCGACATGCTGCTGTTTACCTTTACCAAGATTCTTCTAGGAGTGAAATCTAAAACGACGCTGTCATTTTTGTTCTGCTTCGCTGGTGCTGTGTTATCAGCATTTTTGGATGCTCTGACCGTAACAGCGGTTCTGATTACCATTTCAGTAGGCTTCTACTCGGTGTACCACAAGGTCGCCTCAGGCAAGAAAATTGTCGATGTAGACCACGACCACAGCGACGACGCCAGTGTGCGCACTCTCAACCGTGAAAAACTTGAAGACTTCCGCGCCTTTTTACGCAGTCTGATCATGCACGGTGCCGTTGGTACGGCTCTGGGTGGTGTAACCACTCTGGTAGGCGAGCCGCAAAACCTGTTGATCGCTGAAAAAGCAGGCTGGACGTTCATTGAGTTCTTTTTAAAGATGACACCAGTCACTATGCCCGTTCTGGCCTGTGGCCTGATTACCTGTATTCTGCTCGAAAAGAGCAAGATATTTGGTTACGGTGCACAGCTTCCAGAAGAAGTACGTCAGGTTCTGCAAGAATCTAGCGACCATGACGACGCTCACCGCACCCAGTATCAGAAGGCTGCGATGATCACTCAGGTAGTCGTTGCACTGATCCTCGTTGCTGGCCTAGCCATGCACTGGGCACCCGTCGGACTCATCGGCCTGATGGTTATCGTGCTGCTAACGGCGTTTAACGGCATTACTGAAGAGCATCGCATTGGTCACGCCTTTGAAGAGGCGCTGCCTTTTACCGCTCTGCTGGTTGTGTTCTTTGCCATTGTTGCGGTGATTCACGAGCAGCACCTGTTCTCGCCAGTTATAGCTATGGTACTGGAGCAAGATGAAGCGATTCAGCCCGGCGTATTCTTCCTCGCCAACGGCCTGCTTTCAGCCATTAGTGACAATGTGTTTGTGGCGACGGTATATATCAATGAAGTCCGCGCTGTATATGACGCTGGCGACATAACCCGTGATCACTTCGACAAGCTGGTTATTGCCATCAATACGGGTACTAACTTGCCCAGTGTTGCCACACCTAATGGTCAGGCTGCATTCCTGTTCCTGCTGACCTCGGCAATCGCACCGCTGATCAGACTGTCTTATATGCGCATGGTGATCATGGCTCTGCCATACACTATTGTGCTGACAACTGTTGGCTTCCTATGTGTGGTCTACCGGTTGTAATAGCACTACTGCAGTAACAAAAAAGGCGATCCATTAAATGGATCGCCTTTTTTATGCCTGCCTGTTTTCTATATAGAGGGCTTCTTTATCGCAATTCTTGAACAGAGCCCTTGATAAGAGCCATTTACTAGAAGCTAAGCAATACTAAGCCCGCGCTTTCTTCTTCTCATCTGCCTTAAGGTCTTTGCGCAGCACCTTGCCAACATTGGTCATTGGCAGCTCGTCGCGAAACTCAACGAACTTAGGTACCTTATAGGCCGCCATATTCTGCTTACAAAACTCAATAACCTCAGCAACGGTTAACTCTGGGTCTGTGCTGACCACAAACATCTTAACCACCTCACCAGCCTTGGTGTCAGGAATGCCGATAGCAGCACATTGAGACACCGCTGGGTGCAGCGTTAGGGCCTGCTCTAATTCATTGGGGTACACATTAAAGCCAGAGACGATAATCATGTCTTTAAGACGGTCAACAATCTTGATGTAGCCCTCTTCATCGACCACAACAATATCGCCCGTGTGCAGCCAGCCATCAACAATCACTTCGGCTGTCTGGTCTTCCCGCTTCCAGTAGCCAGCCATAACCTGCTCACCGCGAACACAGAGCTCGCCGACACCGCCAACTTCCTGCACTACGCCCTGTTCATCCACGACTTTAATATCAGTGCCTGGAATGGGAATGCCTGCAGTACCAATCTTCTCAAAGCCCGAAGGATTCATTGAGATAATCGGCGAGGATTCGGTCATGCCATAGCCTTCGCTAACAATGCAGCCGGTTGCTGTTTGCCAGTCATCGGCAACAGATTCCATTAGGGCCATACCGCCAGACAGGGTCATGCGTAACTTAGAGAAATCGAGTCTCTTGAAATCTTTACTCTCAAGCAGGGCGACAAATAATGAGTTGAGGCCGCAGAAGATTTCAAACTTAAACTTTTTGATTGCACTGACAAACAGCGCGATATTTCGTGGATCAGGAATCAGTACTGTATGCCCACGCGTTGCTGGCATAAGTCCCATGCACAGCGAGTAGGCATAGATGTGGTAGATTGGTAAAGGTGCCACACAGGTACTGTGGGTAATGGGTTCTTTGAGAATAGAGATAACACTCAGTGCCTGGGCAACATTGCTCACCAGACTACTCTGAGTAAGCATTACACCCTTCGAGGCACCGGTTGTACCGCCGGTATACTGAAGCGCACAGACATCATCTAGGCTGGCCTTGTGCGCAATATAATTACTGCCACCGGTGAGTAGATCAGAAAAACCTATATGACTGCCCTTAGCCAGAGAGGGGCGTTTACCCATCAGTTTCATGGCACCACTGAGTAGCATATTTTTTGGCTGAGGTAACAGGTCAATTGGGCGGGTCACAATGACATGCTCGATACTGGTGTCTGGCAAGGCTTCGCAAAGGGTGTCATAGAACTGGTCTAATACGACAACCGCTTTAGCGCCAGAATCGTTAAACTGGTGGATCAGCTCGCGAACCCTGTACATTGGATTGGTGTTAACAATTACCAGACCAAGCTTCCAGGCTGCGATAACCACAATAGGATACTGAATCAGATTGGGCAGCTGCACCGCGATACGGTCGCCGGCAACCAGTTTTAATTTCTTCTGAAAGTAACTCGCTACACGTCGTGCCAGCTGGTCGACTTCACCATAGGTCAAGGTTTGCCCAATACAGGTATAGGCTGGATAGGTAGAGGAATCAGCAACCGCCTGCTGCCAAATCTCAAGAAGAGACTGACCAGGTAGCTCTGGTTGCTTACTGCCGATACCTGTCGTTTTTTGCGCCTTTAATACCGCGTCTTGAACCTTCATAGGAGCATCTCTAGTTATTATTGTTGTAAGCAAATTTTACATTGTTTATTAACTTAACGGGACAGCAAGGCCATGCCTTTCTCCAGACCACCCAGCGTCAGAGGAAACATTTTATCGTCAACCAGCTCTTTTAGCATCTGAATTGAGGGCGTGTACTCCCAATACTTTTCCTGAACAGGGTTAATCCAGATAAGCTTCTCAAAAGTCTCGGCCATACGTTGCATCCAAACCGCACCAGACTCTTCGTTGTGATACTCAACACTGCCCCCAGGACTGGTTACTTCATAGGGTGCCATAGAGGCATCGCCCACGTAGATCACCTTATAATCAGCCGAGTACTTATTCAGTAAGTCGAAGGTAGAAATCTGCTCTTCGCGACGGCGATTGTTGTCCTTCCACACATAGTCGTACATGCAGTTATGGAAATAGAAATACTCGAGGTGTTTGAATTCGGTTTTAGCCGCCGAAAACAGCTCTTCGCAGAGGCGCACATAGGGGTCCATTGAACCGCCCACATCAAAAAAGATAAGTACCTTCACCGCATTGCGACGCTCGGGGACCATTTTGATATCCAGCATGCCTGCATTACGCGCCGTACAGCGAATGGTGTCATCAAGATCGAGATGATCTGCAGAACCTTCACGGGCAAACTTTCGCAGGCGACGCAGGGCCACCTTAATGTTGCGGGTGCCGATCTCAACAGAGTCGTCTAGGTCTTGATACTGTCGCTCATCCCAGACTTTAACCGCAGTGCCCTTGCCTCCCGGACCGCCAATACGCACGCCCTCGGGGTTAAAACCGCCATGCCCAAAGGGAGAAGTACCATTGGTACCCACCCATTTATTGCCGCCCTCGTGGCGCTCTTTTTGCTCTTCAAGGCGTTTTTTAAACTCCTCAATCAGCTTTTCGAGACCACCTAGGCTTTCGACCTTGGCTTTTTCTTCGTCGGTAAAATGCTTTTCAAACTCTTTGCGCAGCCAGTCTTCAGGCAACAGAGCCTCAATAATACCGTCGATATTTTCTAGGTTCTTAAAGTAGGCACCAAAGGCACGGTCAAAACGATCGTAATATTTCTCGTCCTTAACCATCACCGTGCGCGCCAACAGATAGAAATCGTCGATCGAACCGAACGCTAGGTTTTGTTCCATCGCGGCAAGAAGATCCAATAGTTCCTTGATAGAAACAGGCACATTGGCTTTCTTCAGCGTCTGAAAGAAGTTAATCAGCATAGAATAAACTCGTTTACTTCAGGCCAGTCTATCTGGCTTCGCGGCGTGTCATAAACGCCAGTCGCTCAAGCAGATGTACATCCTGCTCGTTCTTGAGCAAGGCACCATATAGCGGTGGAATCGCCTTGGTCGGATCGCGATTAGTCAGGATATCATCAGGAATATCATCAGACATAATCAGCTTTAACCAGTCGACTAGCTCAGAGGTTGACGGCTTCTTCTTAAGGCCGGGAATCTTGCGTACATCAAAGAAGATATCCATGGCATCGTCCACCAACTGCTTTTTGATCTTGGGGAAATGCACATCAACAATACGTTGCATGGTCATTCGATCAGGGAAGTTAATAAAGTGGAAGAAACAGCGACGCAAGAAGGCATCGGGGAGTTCTTTTTCGTTGTTACTGGTAATAATTACGATCGGACGACGTATCGCCTTAATGGTTTCGCCCGTTTCATAAACGTGGAATTCCATTTTATCGAGTTCATGAAGTAGATCGTTGGGGAATTCGATATCCGCCTTGTCGATCTCATCAATCAGCAGCACTACCTGCTCATCGGCGGTAAAGGCTTCCCACAGCTTGCCCTTATCAATGTAGTTGCGAATATCGTTGACCTTATCACTGCCCAGCTGAGAATCGCGCAGGCGGGAAACCGCATCGTACTCATAGAGTCCCTGCTGTGCCTTGGTGGTCGACTTAATGTGCCAAGACAGGATAGGCATGCCCAGCGCGCTGGCAACTTCTTCAGCCAGCAATGTTTTGCCTGTGCCTGGCTCGCCCTTAATCAGCAAGGGGCGCTGTAATGTTACTGCAGCGTTTACCGCCATCTGCAGCTCTTCTGTTGCTACGTACTTTTCCGTACCCGTAAATTTCATATCGTCTGAATCCACATTAAGTAAAGTTAATCTTCTTATTTAGCCCTGCATAATAGTCTAATCTTGCACTAGTTTTCCGGGTAATTGGGCTCAAAAGAGCCTGTAAATGATGAATATTGGCACTATGTATGACTCTACAGTCAAACAGCCAGCGACAGCCTTACAGTGCCGCCCTTCAAAAGGCACTGTTTAACCACCACTAATCTAAAGCACCTGGCCTGCTTTGATCTTCTTCATGAGGCTACCTGCACCGCGAATACCCACCACAGACATCGCCGTCACCATACCGGCCATCAGTGCGCCAACCACACCACAGCTAATAACATCCTGACCGGTCAAATACAGCCCCGGCACTGCCGTCTTTGGTTTCAACCAGTCCTGCTGAAAGCGTTCTTTGTTATGAGCCAGACCATAGGCCTCGCCCTTTTTGTAGCGGCAGAAATGGCTTGTGGACAGCGGTGTTGAGACCTCTGAATAATCTACTTTGCCGCGCAGCTGTGGCATCTGTTTATACAGAGCCTCAAGCATACGCTCAGACAAATCTTCCTTTAGCGCCTCGTAATCGTCTCCACGCTTGCCCCAGGTTTTATCGGCCCACTGGCGATATGCCTCAAAGTCACAGGGACCGATCACAATTTCAATGGTGGAGCGGCCCGGATAGCGGCGCTGGAAGTCTGGATCTTTGGCTGAGGGAAACGACACATACACCAGAGGCAGCGGCGCACTGGGATCTTTGCGCAGCGCAGCCACATTGTCATCATGATGTTCGTCAATGTAGATCCACAGATTAGTCTTCGGTAACTGAAGCTCTTCTGCAGTGCCTTTTAATCCAAGGTACATACCGCCATGGGACATGGAAGTTTCTAAGGCATCAACCTTTTGTTTGTAGCCCAGCTCTTCGCTTAGCGCCGCTGGTAGCAGATCTGAAAAGGTATTGACCACCCCGGCGTTGCTAATAATATGCTCGGCATAGAGACAGTGACCATCGGCCATTTTTACGCCAACGGCGCGGCCTTTGTCGATGATAATTTCCTGCACATCGGCATAGGTAAATACATCACCACCGGACACCTGTATCTGGGGAATAATGGTCGCCGCTATTTGCGAGGCGCCGCCCACAGGATAGAAACCACCATTAAAATAATGGCCCGCGATTAGGGCATGCATAAGAAAAACAGATTCTTTTGGCGGACAGCCATGATCGCCCCACTGACCACAGAGCACAGCAATTAACTTTTCATTGTCGGTCAATCTCCTAAGCACATCGTAGGAAGTGTCGAGGGCATAATCGGGAAATTTATTCTTTGACGACAGAGACATCAGCTTAGCAACAGGCGCTGGCATAGCTTTAGCCTGACTAACTGCACCCATATATTTAGTGGTGGCGGTTACTAGCTCAACATATTTATCGATCGCATCAACATCGTCTGGAAACTGTTTCTTTAAGGAATTTTTAAAGTTTTCTTTGCCCGCCACAAAATCGAATTTTTCGTTCCCAAGAATAATTCGATCATAGACAGAATCCATCTCCGCCCATTTAAGCTTGCCACCAGAGATAAAATCGAAGAGCCCACGACCCTGACTTTTGCGGCCCATATCACCAATGTAATGAACACCCACATCCCATTCATAACCATTGCGTTCGTAGGCATGGGTAAAGCCTCCCGCAGTGTAATGCTGTTCAAGCACGATAACCTTTTTACCCATTTGCGAGAGTAACGCGGCACTACAGAGACCGCCAATTCCAGACCCTATAACGATGGCATCATAGGCTGCATCGATTCGTTCGGCGCGATATCGAGTACCGATGCGCAATGTACTTGCAGTGGTTTTTGGTTTTTTAGACGTCGCTGTATCTGCGGATTGCTCGTTCATTGAGGCCCTCTTTTATGTATTATATTTTTATTTTTTTGGAGGTACAGCCCTCGGCTTTGCCTTGGCTTTAGGTGGAGCCTTAGCTTTCATAGTAGCCTTCGCTTTAACGGGAGCCTCAGCTTTACTAGGAGCCTCAGCTTTAACAGCAGCCTCAGGTTTTATCGGCGGTTTAGCCTTATTAACGGTTGGAGCTGCAGGAACAAAGCGTTTACTGCCTTTGGTAAATCGAGAAATCAAGAACCGAGCCAGCACATAAAAAATAACCGCGAGAAAACAAAACGCCAAAATAGGCGCCAGCCCACGCTGAAAACCCAGATTATCTCCCGTGGCTAACAGCCCTTCATAAAGACTCACAAAAAAGGCGGGTGCAAGATGAGGATCATCCCGATAAGCCGTCACTGGCGTCAGTAAAAACACAGTGGAAAACAGCAGCACCAAATGTCGAATAGTCGTAAAACGCAAGTTGCGCATCCAGTACCAGAGCACAAACAGCAGGCAGGTAACCCCGGTGCCGTAAGCAATCCATCCCCATAAATAGTTTTCGGCGCTATACATAATCAATCAACCCATTGCACGATGTGGTCTTCAATATCGTCGTCGTGAACATGGAGTTCCGAGACAACTTTTCCCTGCAATGAGGCACCATAGCTATGCAGTGTCTCAAGGCTTCCTGTCACTAGATGATGCCATTCTGGCAAGGGTTCCCCTGCGGCAATCAACCGGTAGGAACAGCTTTTCGGCAACCATGCCAGAGAGTGAATATTTTTCTGATCAAGCTGAATGCAGTCATCCACAACCTTGTGCCGCCCAGCATAGTCGCTGCAGCGGCAAGATTCTGTATCCAGTAATTCGCAGGTAACATTGGTATGAAAAATCTCACCGCTGTCGTAATCCTCAAGTTTTACCAGACAGCATTTAGCACAGCCATCACAGAGTAATTCCCACTCGTCGGTGGACATCTGCTGAAGAGTTTTTGTCTGCCAGAATTTTTTCATACTGTCTTTTTTGCTCATCAACTCTTTAGATTTGAAATGCCCAGCCCTAACATTACTGACGGTATTCAGGCTGAATATTTGCCTGAGGAAATTTTGCCGGGGGCAGCTGTAAGTAAAACCCATTTTCAGTAATATCTGACAACACCTTATTGATGTCTGCTCGGGCAAGTTTTCGCGACGGGGTTAGAACCATGGTGGTCACCAACTTAAGCTCACCGAAGCTCTTCAACAGTTCTTCGGGAACATTTGAGGGGCCGCCATCTTTGGGAACATAGAGATACATTTCCTCTTTTTTGTCGCCCTTATAAATATCACATAATAGTTTCATTAAAATGTTTCCGTACTTTCAAGCACTGCCTGAATGACTGGTTTAACTCTGGCTTGACGCCATCCCTGATTTAATCTTTCAGGCCAGTTGCACTGACCCTTATTCTCATTTTCCATGGCACTGCGCAAAATAGCTTCCAGCTCTTTTTTATTGGACAAAAACTCCTGGGGAATCTGCTCAGCTTCGGCGACGGAGCTCAATGCACTGCGCATGGCTTTCATCACCGTATTGGCTGTTTTGGTTAGGGGTTCTGGAATAGCAGCGACGGGCGCATCGGCATCGGAGTCTTGAACCTGCTGTAGAACCATCTGGCCATGACGCTGAATAGAACGAGAGTACCAGTCTTCAATACCATGAAGCTGTTCATCAGCGGTTGGCATGCGTCGAGCTATCTCCAGTAGCACCTGATCTTTAATAATATGCGAGCGCGGTTTATCCAGTTCTCGAGCGGTGTCTTCACGCCAGTCACAGAGTCGTCGCAATGCACTTAACGACTTAGCTTGCAGGCGCCAGGCGCCTTTTACGCGGAGGTAATAATCGCTAGTATCTTTGCGCCCTGCGGCCAAATCGAACATGGCGACAGTTTCTTCGGCAAACCATTCCTGGCGCTGCTGGTCTTCCAGTGCCTTGGTCAAAATTTCGTAGATGCGATGGAGGTAAAGTACATCGATTGCGGCATATTCCAGCTGGCGATCGGTGAGGGGCCTCTTTAACCAGTCCGAGCGCGTTTCCTGCTTATCCAGTTCTACTTCAAACATGTGGTTAACCAGACGGGCGTAGCCCATGGAGTAACCAACATTGGCAATACCGGCAGCAATCTGGGTATCAAAAATATTGTGCGGGCGAATATCTAGGGCATGATCCAGTACTTCTAAATCTTCTCCGCAGGCATGGAAAATTAGCGTGCGCTCGGGATCTTCCAGCAAGGTTTTTAGGGGACCAAACTGATCAATCGCCAGCACATCAACTAGCCAGCACTGCTCGCCGTTCGAAAGCTGAACAAGGGCTATTTTTGGGAAAAAGGTATCCGTGCGAATAAACTCGGTGTCTATGGCGACGGTTTTAACCTCAGCCAGTTGATCACACATCTGTTGTAACTTGTCATTACTGTCGATCCAAAGATTCATCTACAGGGCCTTTCTGCTTTGTAATGCCATATTTAAGGTTCCGCCATCCACATATTCAAGCTCACCACCCATGGGCACGCCATAGGCAATTCGCGAGACAGCCACACCGATAGCCTTGGCTTTGTCGGCAATAAAGTGTGCCGTGGCCTCACCTTCAACGGTTAGATTGGTGGCCAGTATTAGTTCGTTGACCTCCCCCTGCTGTAAACGATCGATTAGCTGGTCAATACCCAGCTGTTCCGGGCCAATTCCATCGATGGGAGACAGGTGCCCCAGTAACACAAAGTATTTACCCCTGAAGCTGCCTGCCTGTTCGATGGCATAGAGATCGGCTGGATTTTCAACCACACATATCTGAGAGGCCAAGCGGCGATCATTGGTGCAGATGCCACAGACCTGATGCTCTGTAAGGGTGCGGCATTGGCCACAGCGCCCTACTTTCTCTACCGCCTCGACAATGGCCTCGGCCAGATGGGAAGCACCCACCTTGTCGCGCTCTAAAAGCTGCAGAGCCATACGCTGGGCAGACTTAGCGCCGACACCGGGTAACACTCGCAGCGCTTCGATCAGCTGATCAATTACATTTCCGTACAAGGAATAGCCTCAATTAATATGGGTGCTAAATAAGCTTCTAAAAATAAGCGCCTAATAAACGGCAGCCCGATAAACGACAGCCCAGTAAAAAGACGCCCTAAAAGGGCATTTTAAAACCGGCGGGAAGATCCATCCCACCCGTCATTGATTTCATCGCATCCTTACTCTGGACTTCAACTTTGCGCACGGCATCATTAACCGCTGCGGCGAGTAAGTCTTCGAGAAAAGTTTTGTCTTCGCTCATCAGCGAGGGATCCAGGGTGACTTTGCGCACATCATGACGCCCAGTCATAACCACCTGCACCATGCCTGCACCGGACTCGCCCGTTACTTCGGCGATAGCGGCCTGTTCCTGCATTGCAGCCATTTTTTCCTGCATCTGCTGGGCCTGTTTCATCAGGTTGTTTATATCCATGTTTTCCTCAATCTGTTTTCTTAGTCTATGGCTCTTAATCTATGGCTCTTAATCTATGTTTCTTAATCCATAGGACGAACAGACTTTTCGTCTAGAGCACCATCAAATACGGCTTTGAATTTAATAACTTCAGGGTCGCTATTGAGCGTATCTACGGCCAAGGCAAGACGCTCTGATATCTCGCGAATATTAGCCGCTCGCGGGGTTTCTTGCTCGGCGACACCAAAGGTAATATCCACGGTGACAGGCTGCTGAAAGTAGTCTGTCAGAGCCTCAGCGAGACTCAGCTGATGAGCACTATCGTAGAGGCTGGTCTCATCACTGTCGATAAGAAAGTTGAGCTGGCTGCCCTCTCGCCCTTTGTATAGACAGTGACTGGCAATCTCACCGAGGGAAGCGCCAATGCTGAGTTGCTTGCGGATTTCTATCCAGTTGTTGGGATTAAATTTTTGCAGAGACACGCGTTCTTTAATAGGGGACGCTGATGGCTCTTCATTCGGTGAAGCTGAAGGCTCTTCAATATAAGCCGCTGATGGCTCTTTATTCGGTAAAGCTGAAGGCTCCTCTATAGTAGACGCAAAAGGCTCCTCATGTAGCGAAGCTAAAGGCTCTCCAATATAAGCCGCTGATGGCTCTTCGCTCAGTACAGCCTTTAATTCAGGCTCTACAGTAGGCGAGGCTATAGGCTCTTGAGCAGGCTGCAAAGCCACAGCAGCATTGCTGTTCACATCATGCAATAGGGCAACCAGTCGCGGCGACTCACTAGGCGCGACCGTTTCAGGCTTTTTTACCGTTGGCTCCGCCTCCGCAGGAGTGGCTGGCGCAGCAGCAACAGTTTTGTTGGGCGGCAGCGGCCTAAAAGCCAGCGCACGCAACATAATCATTTCAAAACCAGACTTAAGGTCTGGCGCCAGATGCAGGTCTTTACGCCCCAGCAAACAAATTTGGTAAAACAGCTGCGTATCTTCACGAGACACTGCCTGAGCTAGCGCTAGCAACGCAGAATAATGACTCACGCCCTTATCCAAGGCCTCAGGGACGGCCTGCAGTATGGCTACCTGATGCCAGATAGACAGCACATCGGCCAGAGCCAGATCGTAATCCGGTGCCTGCTCGGCCATTCTCCCTACCGCAGCCAGCACGTCAGTGCCCGTGCCAGTTGATAGAGCGTTACAGATATCCACCACATAGCCACGCTCAATGGTACCCAGCATAGCGCTGACTTCGGTATCGCTAACCTGACCACCTCCATGGCCAATTGCCTGATCAGTGAGGCTCAGTGCATCGCGCATACTGCCATCGGCAGCTCTTGCCAGAGACCAGAGTGCGGCTTCTTCAAAGGGCACCTTCTCTTCACCCAACACAAATTGCAGATGCTGAGTAATGCGCTCGGCGCTAAGGTTTTTTAAATTGAACTGCAGACAGCGAGACAACACCGTAATGGGCAGTTTCTGGGGATCGGTGGTGGCAAATAAGAACTTTACATGGGGCGGTGGCTCTTCCAGTGTTTTGAGTAGCGCTGCAAAGCTCGACTTGGAGAGCATGTGCACTTCGTCAATCAGGTAGATCTTGAAACGGCCGCGAGATGGCGCATATTGCACGTTATCGAGCAGATCGCGCATATCATCAACACCGGTTCGCGATGCCGCATCCACTTCGATCAGGTCGATAAATCGGCCTTCATTAATTTCATTACAGCTGGCACATTCGCCACAGGGAACCGAGCTAATACCCTTCTCGCAGTTAAGGCACTTAGAGAGAATACGCGCAATGGTGGTTTTACCCACACCGCGGGTTCCGGTAAACAGATAGGCATGGTGCAGTCGGTTATTATCCAGCGCATTAATCAGCGCCTGGAGCACATGTTCCTGACCTGCCATCTCGGCAAAGGATCGCGGACGCCATTTTCGGGCAAGTACCTGATAACTCATCGCATAATCTGCTTTAGCTTAAAGAGGCTTTATTATAGGGAGATAAGCGGAGCGCTGGAAGCGTTAATGGCGATGACCCCCAATAGCCACACCTCGGCACACAGCGTAATCATTACCGTTGCTCCCTTCCGGGCCTGGCGGAGTTCATGACTGGCTGTTGCGAGGGGACCAAAGGGGGTCACCATTAAAACGAAGCGCGAGATTATCCGAGGTTTACTCGGTAAGTGCAACCGCTTATGCCAATAAATTGTGTAGCCCGCAAACAGTGCCCTATACACTGTCACCACCCACCGCCACTAACTTATACCTACCGTAACCATCCACCGCCACTAACTTATACCTACCGTCACCCCAGCGAAAGGCTGGGGTCTCTAGATACCAGCCTCCGCTGGTATGACGAAGCAAGGAGCAAGAAGTATGACGTAGCAAGGGGGTATGAAGCAGCAAGGAACGAGAAGTATGGCGCAGACATCAAGAGATGCCAGCCTCCGCTGGCATGACGAAGCCTGAAATCAGGCCCAAGCAAAAACCACCGAACCACCAACTCAATACAGGGTCAAATACCCCAACAGCCAAAGCGGCGTAGTCTGGTAAATACTGTATTGATGCTGAGATTGCTGGTCACTTTTTTGCTAGACTCGTACTGTGCAAGAACTACAACCAAAATTATAAAGTGAAGGGTTCTCTGTTAATGAACAACCATGCAAAACAGCATCTAATACT
>DDDD01000028.1:0-4970 GCA_002335945.1 Porticoccaceae bacterium UBA1989 | reverse complement strand
CCCGAACACCATATTATTACTGCCATCATGGAAGGGTTACTCCTTAAAGACAGCACAACCCTGGCCCCCAAACCTGGGCTCGCTGAGTCCTGGACAGTGAGTGAAGACGGTCGTGTTTACACCTTTAATCTGCGCAAAAATGCTCGCTGGTCAAATGGTGACCCACATAATGCCAATGACTATGTCTGGTCCTGGTGGCGCGCACTGCAGCCAGCACTGGGCAATCTCTATGCCTATATGTACTTTTCCATTGAGAATGCTCAGGAATATTACGAAGGCACAGTAACCGACTTCGATCAGGTAGGTGTTAAAGCCCTCGACGATTACACATTGCAGGTAACCCTGAGTAATCCGACCCCCTACTTCCTACAACTGCTCGACCATTACAGTCTCTATCCGGTGCATCGCGGCACCGTCGAAAAATTTGGTACGGCGGATGAGCGCGGTACACGCTGGACCTATGAAGGCAATAATGTCGGCAATGGCGCTTTTCAATTAGTCGACTGGAAAATTAATCGTCGCATTACCCTAGAGCGCAACCCCTATTATTGGAACTCAGATCAGGTTCAGCTCAATAAAATTATTTTCTACCCCACCGAAAATGTCGTCAGTGAAGAGCGTATGTTTCGCGCCGGACAGCTGCATCGCACCGGCAGTATTCCCGCCGATAAAATTCCCGTCTATCTCGAAGCCAATGATTCTTCCCTCCATATAGCGCCCTACCTCGGGACTTACTTTTACCGCATTAATACCCGCGTGCCTCACCTCCAAGACAAAACTGTGCGCCGCGCACTGGCTATGACTATTGACCGCGAGACTATCTCCAAGAGCATCCTCAAAGCCGGGCAAATTCCTGCCTATGCCATGACCCCTCCGGGCACCATGGGTTATTACCCAGAGAGCGATTTACGTTTTGACCCCGAGGCCGCACGAAAGCTATTGGCCGATGCTGGTTATCCCAACGGCGAAGGTTTTCCCACCACCGAGATTCTCTACAACACCAGTGAAGGTCATCGTAAAATCGCCGTTGCCATTCAGCAGATGTGGAAAAAATATCTGAACATTGATATCAAATTACTCAATCAGGAATGGAAGGTCTATCTCGACAGCGAGAGCGCCGGCAACTATCAAATATCTCGCGCCGGCTGGATCGGTGACTATGTTGACCCCAATAGTTTCCTTGATATGTTTCTCTGCAATGGCGGAAATAACCGCACTGGCTGGTGTAATTCTGAATACGATCGCTTGATTTCGGATGTGGCGCCAACCGTAAAATCCCACGCAGAACGTATGACCGTCTTTGGTCAGGCAGAGCAGATACTCATGGATGAACTACCCGTGATTCCAATCTACATTTACACCTCGGTTAACCTAGTAAACAAATCCGTTAAAAACTATGCCGACAATATTCTTAACCAGCCTGCATTTACTGAAATGTCTTTGCAGCCAGAGCAAAGCAATATTGATGGAGCACAATACTAATGTTGAGATTTGCCTTTTATCGATTGCTGCAGGCCATACCGGTACTTCTAATCGTCATCAGCCTAACCTTCTTGCTGGTACATTCAGCCCCAGGCGGCCCCTTCTCAGCAGACAAGGCAGTGCCCCCAGAAGTCATCAAAGCATTGGAAGCCCAATACAATCTCGACCAGCCTCTGTGGCAACAATATGTCAGCTATCTTGGGGATATAGTGCAGGGGGATTTTGGCCCCTCTTTTAAATACCCGGGCCGTAACGTCAGCGAACTTATCGCCGCCGGATTACCCGCCACCGCAGAGCTGGCCTTTTACGCTATGTTGGTGGCCCTTGTTATTGGTGTCAGTGCAGGCGTTGCCGCCGCCATGCGACCCAATACAGCCCAGGATTACATCCCCATGTCTGCCGCCATGATCGGTATCTGTATGCCATCATTTTTACTCGGACCCTTACTGGTATTAATCTTTGGCATTCATTTGGAATGGCTACCGGTGTCTGGCTGGGGAGATATGCCCGGCGATAAAATACTGCCGGCCATTACCTTGGGAACTGGCTATGCAGCCTATATAGCGCGACTGTCACGGGGCGGTATGCTAGAAGTACTCTCCCAAGATTATATTCGTACCGCCAGAGCTAAAGGGCTGTCAGAGCCTCTAGTGATTGCAAAGCACGCACTGCGCGGAGGACTAATACCGGTGGTGGCTTTTTTGGGGCCAGCCTTTGCCGGTCTGCTTGGCGGTTCATTTGTCGTCGAAACAATCTTTCAAATTCCGGGTCTGGGTCGCTTCTATGTCCAGGCCGCCTTTAATCGCGACTACACCATGATACTGGGCACCACCGTGTTTTTTGCCACCCTGATTATTGTCTTTAATTTACTCTCGGATATGCTCGCAATTTGGTTAAACCCCAAACTGCGCCAGCAAGCACGGGGAGAAAGCTAATGACGACTGTCGAAGAGCAAGGCACTTCCCTGTGGCGTGACGCCTGGATCAAACTCTGTAAAAACTATCTGGCCTTATTTGGCCTAGCCATCATCTTGCTGCTCTGCCTAGTGTCTTTATTAACCCCCTGGATTGCCCCCTACGGTTACGAAGAGCAAAACCTGATGCTGGGAGCCACATCACCTTCCGCAGCACATTGGCTGGGCACCGATATATTTGGTCGCGATATGCTCACCCGTATTATGTACGGCGGTCGTGTCTCTCTAACAGTTGGTTTTATTGCCACCGCTGTCGCGCTGGTAATAGGCGTACTCTGGGGTGCTATCGCCGGCTTTGTTGGCGGACGTGTCGATGCGGTGATGATGCGCATTGTCGATATTATGTATGCCCTACCCTTTATGATTTTTATTGTTTTGTTAATGGTCGTTTTCGGTCGCAATATACTGCTCCTGTTTTTAGCCATTGGCGCCGTTGAATGGTTGACCATGGCGCGTATTGTTCGCGGCCAGGTAATGAATCTTCGCAAACAGGAGTTTGTCGAAGCGGCCTATTCCTTAGGTCTTTCTCAATGGACTATTATCCATCGCCATATTATTCCCAATACATTGGGGCCCGTGATTGTCTACACCACATTAACCATTCCCAGCGTCATGTTATTGGAAGCCTTTTTAAGCTTTCTCGGCCTCGGTATTCAGCCCCCACAGAGTTCTTGGGGACTACTGATTAACTACGGCGTAGAAACCATGGAAGAATACCCCTGGCTGCTAATCTTTCCGGGTATAACTCTTTCTCTAACGCTGTTTGCACTCAACTTCCTCGGCGATGGTTTGCGCGATGCACTCGATCCACGAACCTCCAAAGACCAATAAGGAAAGACATCATGGCGCTGCTTGAGGTAGAGGGTTTAAAAGTGTATTTCCATACCAGAAATGACGTGGTCAAAGCGGTGGATGATGTGAGCTTCAGCGTCGACTGCGGCGAGACATTGGCTATCGTGGGCGAGTCTGGATCCGGTAAATCTGTTACCTGTTACAGCCTGCTCGACCTACTGCCCAAACCACCGGCGCGTATCGAAGGTGGTACGGCATTATTTAATGGCGAAGATTTATTGACCTGCAATGCCGATCGTATGCGCCACTTTCGCGGCAACGATATTGCGGTGATTTTCCAAGACCCAATGACCTCATTAAACCCCTTTATCAGCATAGGCGAGCAATTAATTGAGCCGCTTATTTATCACCCAGATCCCGCCCGCAAACAGAGCCGAGAAACCGCTCGCAAACGGGCCATAGAGCTGCTCGACGAAGTGGGCATTATCGACCCCTATACTCGTGTTGACTGCTATCCCCATGAGTTCTCTGGTGGTATGCGCCAGCGTGTCATGATTGCCATGGCACTCATTAATGAGCCCCGTCTGCTGATCTGTGACGAGCCAACTACTGCGCTAGATGTCACTATTCAGGCACAGATTTTAGCGCTGATTAAAAAGCTGCAAGAGAGCCGCGATGTTGCGGTTATTTTTATCAGCCATGATTTGGGTGTAGTAGCGGGGATTGCGGACAAGGTACTCGTCATGTGCGAAGGCACCATTAGAGAAGCCGGTGATACCGACAAAATTTTCTATCACAGCCAAAACGACTACACGCAAAAACTATTGGCGGCGATTCCTGAAGGCGCAAAACAGTTACCCAACCGCGCCCAACCAGACAATATTTTAGTTGAGGTGACGAATTTAAAAACGCACTTTACCGACTACAATAAACCCAGTCGTCAAGACAATGTTATCAAGGCAGTCGATGGCGTATCACTGAGTATTCAGCGCGGTGAGATTTTAGGTTTAGTGGGAGAATCTGGTTCAGGTAAATCCACATTGGGCCGCTCTATTTTGCAGCTGGCGCCCACCACCGCCGGCCAGGTCACCTTTGATGGCACTTCGCTTACCGGACTCAGTGCCAAACAGCTAGTGCCCTGGCGGCGCAAGATGCAGATGATATTCCAAGACCCCTATGCGTCTTTAAATCCGCGTATGACCGTCTATCAAACCCTGGCCGAACCTCTGCTTTATCATGGCCTAGCCAATCGCAAAACCATTGACCAGCAGGTGCGCCAGCTAATGGATGACGTAGGATTAGTCCACAGCCAACTGCGCAAGTATCCCCATGAGTTTTCGGGTGGGCAGCGTCAGCGTATTGCAATAGGTCGCGCGATTGCGACGAAGCCAGAGCTTATTATTGCCGACGAACCTGTCTCTGCTTTAGACGTAACTATTCAGGCGCAGATATTGGATTTGATTCTGGATTTGGTGGAGCGGCACAACCTAACGATGTTGTTTATTTCACATGATCTTTCAGTGGTTCGTTATATTTCAGATCGGGTAATGGTGATGAACAGAGGCGTGATTATTGAGCAGGGTGTGACTGAAGAGCTGTGGGCGAATCCGCAGCAGGCTTATACACAGCAGTTGCTAAGGGCTATTCCGATTGCCGATCCTAAGTTGGAGCGGAGTCGGCTGGCATCGATGTAGGATTGTTGAGATCCCTCGTCGCTACGCTC
>DDDD01000003.1 GCA_002335945.1 Porticoccaceae bacterium UBA1989 | reverse complement strand
AGGCCAAAACAGACCGCTATCGAAGATATATTAATCACTGCTCTAATAAAGAAACCGAACCTGCTGTAACTAATATCTAATGATTTTGAGATGTTCATAAAAATTCCCATCGTGACAAACCAAAATGTTAGAAAGCTCTGCCAACCTAAACCCAACAAGCCGATTGCTAAATCATGCAGTGCACCACTTGCCGCAAAGGTAATAATCGACGAAATTGATTTAGGTAGATATCTATTAAGTGGTAGATAGATATATTTAGACAGATAGAACCCCCAAATTGGGTTCCAGTATTTCCAAAACAACACATTGCTTTCTGCACCAAATGAGTTTTGAAGGTTTTTTAATAATGACCCTTTACCACCAAGTGGTATGCCATTTCTTTTTAAGACGTATTCAGACAATGTCATGGTTTTGATTCCATTGTCATCTCCTTTTAAATCGCTGTTCGAAACTACTCGACCGTGACGGATTTCGCCAGGTTGCGTGGCTGATCCACATCGGTGCCTTTTAGTAAAGCAACATGGTAGGAGAGCATCTGCAATGGCAGCGTATAAATAATGGCTTCCAGACTTTTCGGCACATGGGGCATATTGATCACGGTGGTGCCCGGTTCGCTGATAAAGCCACTGGCCGTATCGGCAAAGACAAACAGCTGGCCACCGCGGGCACGGACTTCATGGAGATTAGATTTAAGTTTTTCTAATAATTCGTTATTTGGCGCGACGGTAACCACTGGCATATCGTCATCCACCAGTGCCAGCGGTCCATGCTTCAATTCACCAGACGGGTAGGCTTCGGCATGAATGTAGGAAATCTCTTTTAGCTTAAGTGCGCCCTCGAGGGCAATGGGGTATTGCTCACCGCGACCTAAAAATAATGCGTGATGTTTATTGGCAAACGCTTCGGAAACAGCTTCGATTTCGGCGTCAAGTTTAAGCACAGCGGTACAAAGTGTCGGCAGTTGATGTAGGTTTTGGACTAGCTGTTTTTCCAATTCGGCGCTGATGCCAGTGTGTCGTCCGAGCGACAGGGTCAACAGCTGCAAGGCCACCAGCTGAGTGGTAAAGGCCTTGGTCGATGCGACACCAATTTCCGGACCGGCCAAGGTCATCAGTGAAATATCAGACTCACGAACTAATGAACTGTTGGCGACATTGCAGATAGCGACAAAGCCGAGGTAGTGGCTCTCTTTGGCTTTACGCAGCGCCGCTAAAGTATCTGCGGTTTCGCCAGACTGCGAAATGGTGACAAACAATGTGCCGGCTGGTACCGGTACTTTTCGGTAGCGATATTCACTGGCAACTTCGACTTGGCAGGGAACGTTGGCATAGTCCTCGAGCCAATACTTGGCAACCAAGCCTGAGTGGTAGCTGGTGCCGCAGGCAATGATATGGATGTTTTTCGTATCAGCAAATAGCTCATCTGCTCGGTACCCAAAAATGGCGTCACGAATATGGTCAGCAGCGATTCGCCCATTGATTGTGTCAGCCAGAACCCTCGGCTGCTCAAAAATTTCTTTCTGCATAAAGTGACGGTAATGTCCTTTCTCAGCAATCTGGTCAGCTTCGTCGAGTTGATTCACTGGCCTCTCAACCTGCGCGCCATACTGATCATAAATAGAATAGGTGGCGCTCGATAATTCCACCAGATCACCTTCCTCTAAGAAGATAAAACGGTCGGTGACCTGGCGCAGGGCCATCTGGTCAGAGGCAATAAAGTGCTCGTCGATACCAACACCAATTACCAGCGGGCTTCCGCTACGCGCGCCGATGATTGTATCTGGATGATCTTGCGAGATAACACCGAGTGCGTAGGCGCCATCGAGGCGGGCGATAGTCTGCTCAACCGCGCTACGCAAACCGGTACCCGTTTGCAAATAGTAGTGTACTAAATGGGCAACCACTTCACTGTCGGTAGCCGAGAGAATTTTGTATCCTATCGCTTTAAGTTCCGCGCGCAACTCATCGTGGTTTTCAATAATGCCATTGTGCACAACCGATACACCTGAGGAGTTGTGCGGGTGAGAATTGACACTACTTGGTGCGCCGTGAGTGGCCCAGCGCGTATGCGAGATGCCAGTAAAACCGCTTGCTGGGTTGCTTTCCGAGGCCTTTTCCAATTCGACCACTTTACCCATGGTCTTGCGCGTCTGCAGCGTTTGCGCACTATCAATAATAGAGAGTCCAGCTGAGTCGTAGCCACGATATTCAAGGCGACGTAAACCTTCGATAAGAATTTTAAACACATTTCGCTGCGTTGCAGCACCGACAATTCCGCACATAAAACCTGAATTCCTATTTGTTTTTAGTCGGGCGTTTCCAGCCCGCGATATTGCGTTGTTTACCTCGGCCAACGGCGAGATTCCCCAACGGCACTTCGCTGTTAATGGTTGAACCTGCGGCGACAAAACCTTCTTTGCCGATCGACAGCGGCGCGATCAGAGTGCTGTTAGAGCCAATAAAGCTGTTGTCGCCTATTTCGGTTTTATGTTTATTGACGCCATCGTAGTTGCAGGTGATAGTGCCCGCGCCGACGTTAACGTTTTCACCGAGTTCGGCATCACCTACATAGCTGAGGTGGTTGATTTTACTGCCATTGCCAACAATGGCTTTTTTGGTTTCAACAAAGTTGCCAACCTTAGTGTTGGAACCCAGTTGGGTGCCGGGCCGAATTCGCGCAAAGGGACCGAGTATCGCGCGATCACCAATAGTCGAGTGTTCAATCACGGTGTTAGCGTTAATTTCCACGCCGTCACCAATTTGGCTATCAATAATATGGCAGTTTGGCCCGATGCTAACCCCTGAGCCGATAGTCACACTACCCTCAAAGAGACAGTTCACATCGATAAAATTGTCGGTGCCGGCACTGAGCGTGCCGCGCTGATCAAACCGTCTTGGGTCGGCGAGGCTAGTGCCAGATGCCATCAACTGCTCAGCTAATTGCAGTTGATAGGCTCGCTCAAGAGCGGCTAATTGCTGACGGCTGTTAATACCCTCAACTTCGCTGGCTGATATTGGCTGGACGCCTGCCACGCTATAGCCAGCTTGGCGCGCCAGGGCGATCAGGTCGGTCAGATAGTATTCACCCTGAGCATTATTGTTGCCAATTTTCGGTATCCAACTGGCAAGCAACTCTGTGGTCAGTGCCATGACGCCAGTGTTGACTTCATTTACCTGCAACTGCTCAGCAGTGGCATCTTTTTGTTCAACAATGGCTTCGATTTGGTCGTCAGGATCGCGAATAATCCGACCATAGCCGGAGGGATCGGGAAGCTTGATGGTCAAGAGAGCAATATGTTTTTCGTCAACGGCAGCGAGCATCTTTGCAATAGTCAACGGCGTAATAAGCGGAACATCGCCATAGAGGATAACCACTTTGGCCTGCTTGCGAAGCTGCCCTAAGGCACACTGTACTGCATGGGCGGTGCCAAGCTGTTCGGTTTGCTCCACCATGCTAAATGAGCCGTCGCTGTAACTGCCGCGAACCGTTTCTGCACCATGACCGGTGACGACTATCTTATTAGCATCCGCAATGGCATCAGCGGCATCCAGCACATGGCTTAGCAGCGGCTTACCGGCAAGCTTGTGAAGTACCTTTGGCAAATGCGAACGCATGCGCGTGCCTTTGCCGGCAGCGAGAATAACAATATCGGTTTTGGTCATGGCCTGATCACTTTAGTCACGGCAAGCTATTAAGTCGTCGCTTAACGTTACTGCCAAAAGTCGGTTTACACAAGCCTGCCTGTGGTAGCTAGCGATGGCTTGGGAACATTACAAAAAAGGGCGGCCGTAGCCACCCTTATCGATCCGAGAGCGCTCTTATCAACCTCCCAGTTTTTTTCGCAGCGTTTGAATTGTGCGCAACTGCGCAGTCGCTTCAGCCAACATAGCGGCGGCCTTTGAGTATTCAATTTCGCCGGATTGATTGGCGATCGCGCTCTCAGCTTCTTTTACTGCTTCGGCTGCCGCAGCTTCATCAATATCATTGGCACGCACAGCTGTGTCGGCCAGAATCGAGATGTTATTGGGCTGCACTTCGAGGTAGCCGCCTGACAGATAGTAAATTTCTTCTTCACCATTCTGCTTAACCAGCCGAAC
>DDDD01000052.1 GCA_002335945.1 Porticoccaceae bacterium UBA1989 | reverse complement strand
CGGAACCGTGTAGAAGCGCCACAGGTGTTTCCCGGTATTCGCATCAACGGCATCCACATGACCGCGATTGAGGCCCATATCAGCGCAGGAGTTGCCAATGAAGACCTTGCCTCCCCCAACGCGAGGCGCACCGCTGATCATGTAGTTCTGTTTACCATCGCAGGTTTCAGCCTCCCATCGCACAACCCCGGTCGCTTGATCGATTGCGACGAGCCGACAGTCAGATGTTCCGACGATGACGAGATCTTCGTAGAGCGCGACCCCACGATTAATACTCCTCAACCAGGTTTCTAGAAAGGAGCCAGGAGGCCTGTCGGCCAGAGGCTTGTATGTCCAGAGCAGCTTCCCCGTCCTCAGATCGTTCGCGAAGACCTGGCTCTGCGATCCGCCCTGGAAGATTCGTCCATTCCTGATGAGAGGATTACCAACGAGCCCATCCCGGGTAGGGAGATCAATCGCCCAGGCGAGGCCCAGATCCGACACAGTCTCGGTGTTGATCTGACTCAGGCTGGAGTGGTGCTGCATGTCGGGAGAATTGCCGAGCAACGCCCAGTCAGTGGACTCCGCATCGCTCGCCATGGGCGAGGGCGCTTGCCCTTCGCCCGCGTCCATGACATATACTATGCCCACGATTGCAAGAAGTGCGAGCAGCACGCTAAGCGCCGCGATGCAACGAAACGACATTGAATTGACATGAAAAATTGAGTGCATCGAGGTCTCCCGGAGTATCCGCCGCAGCGGCAAAACTAGACTATTTATCTAGCCACACGATCTAGGGTAGAGGCTAAATATGGTGAAAACAGCAAGCTATAAATCTTCCGCTTTCATCATGGCTTTGGTTTCAACAACAACCATTTCACGAAAATGCTTCGTCATATCCCAGGTGCCTAAAAAGCTCTTCTCTATGGCAATGGGTGTAATTTTAGGCAATGCTGATGAAGTATCCTAGCTCATTACATTTTCTCCTGAAAATAAAAGTAACGACGATAGAATCAGACCTATTGGTGCGTATGGTATAGGCTTCCGCTAAAAATGGGTAAGCAAAATAAAAAATCCGGAACCAGCACCGAGTGCTAGTTCCGGAAGAGAATGATGACTTCTTAGAAATCATACTGAAGCTGTACCGACCAGCTGGCGGGCCGTGCAGGCATATCCATGTAATTTCCCCCATCATCACCTGTCGCAATAGTGATGTAGGTCTCATCAGTCACATTCTCACCCAGGAGGGCAACTTCCCATCCTTGATTAAGATGCGCTAACGCAATGCGGAGGTTTAAATGGCCGTAGGAATCTTGGCAGTACACCGCACAATCTTTATCAGAGACTTGCATTGACCGAGATATGGGATCGTCGCGCCAGCTATACGCGGCTGAAACACTTCCCAACAGGGCATCAGTGATGTTTGCTTCCTGACGGATATTAACTGAATAACTGTACTTTGGAGAATAGCTTCTAACGAGACCTTCAAGAGAGACAAGTTCCCCGTCCAGATCATAACTTACTTGATCGGAATCTGTAACTTCCGCATCGAGCCAGCTCGCGGCAACCTGAAGGCTAAAGCCGGGCAGTTGAGATGGTGCCCAGGCCAAATCCAATTCTACCCCATAATGCTCTGCATCACCCACAGTACTGACGGTTGTAAGAACATCACTAACACCGGAATTGCTCTCTACCGTAACAGTTCCTTGAGCGTCCTGATAGTCGTAGTAGAACGCAGAGGCATTAACTTGCAGCTCTTCGCTTGGATTAGACTTCAACCCTATCTCGTATGCATCGTTAACTTCTTCCACATAGGGGTTTAGAGTATTATAGTCGTTAGTAAACGCGGCAAAATAGCCACCCGATTTAAAGCCGCGGGAAAACTTAGCATACAGGAGCGCATTGTCGGCTACTCTCCAATCTAGACCAATATGACCTGACCAGTTCTCTTTAAGAGATGTTTGGAAACCTTCGACGAATCCAGTTACCGTCATATCAGTATCGCCAACGTATAACCGCTGCGTGAGGTGGTCAATCCCCTTGTCTTCATCAGTATAGCGAAGCGACCCGTTAACGTTCAGGCTGTCAGAAATATCGAAGCCAAACTGACCATAAAGGGCCCAGGTTTCTGTTTTCTGCTTATATTTGGCCTGTCCCGCAATAGTATCCGTGAACCCTATATCAACAAAGCCCTGGAGGCTAAAGCTTTGATATGATTTGTTGGTATCTTCCGCCGCCATTGCACCGACAATCCAGGTTAACGGTCCCTCGCCCGTGGAGATCAACCGTAATTCTTGAGACCATTGCTCAAAATTGGTCTCCCCATCCGGAAATTCGTCAGTACTTTGTACAAATGCTAAAGGTGTACCATCATAATCAAAGAACTGTACAAAATCATAGTCAAGATAAGAAGAGAGCCATTTCAGATTCGCGAAACCCAGATCCCAATCCACCTGAAGGTTATAGCCAGTCCATTCATTGTCCAACTTGTTAATAGGATTGGATAAAACGGTTGAGCCATCCTTCTTTTGATCCGATGGTAGCAGCGGACTTCCTATCAGATTGTGCATCCCTAAACAGCTTGAATCATCCCGCCGTCCCGCTAAGATTGCGGCGCAAGGACCAAACGAACCATCGGCATCGTAGAAACCAGTAGCACGCCCCAGCGTTGTTTCAGATTTATCCTCGCCAGCATCAACCTTAAACAAAATTTCCAGATCTTCTGTTGGTGTATACAATAATTGCCCCCTAAATACCTGAGAATCACGATCGCCGTGTTCATCATCTCCTGGCGTGGCCAACGAATCCTGCCAGCCCCCTCCCTGGTCTGTAGTCACTGCAACACGAAACGCTAATTTATCTTCTATAATAGGCCCACCGATTGCACCCTCTATACCATATCTGCCCCAGCTGCCATATGACGCCTGGGTATAGCCATCAAATTCAGTTAAATTGGGTCGAGTAGACAATACCCGTACAGCACCACCGGTAGCATTTCGTCCATAAAGGCCGCCTTGAGGACCTTTCAGAACCTCGACGCGGTCAATATCAAACAACCCAATACCGCCTAGGGCATTAGAGGTCATATAGACTTCATCGTAATAGACGGCAGCAACTGGCGTATTGTTAGCATTAAAGTCCTCTAAACCAGCACCCCGAATGACCCAGGTAGGCGCACCAGCTCCACGTGCGTCAAACAATTCGACGCCGGGAACAACACTTGCGACGTCTTCGAGCGAAGTTAACCCCTGTTCCTTAAGTGATTCAGCGTTAAAGACGCTAATCGCGATAGGAACATCCTGGACACTCTGCTCTCGCTTCTCGGCTGTAACAACAATTTCATCAATTTGAGCATGGGCCGTTAAGGGTGTGAGCACCCCCGCTATGGCCATGGCAATCAGGTTTTTTTGTATAGTTTTCAATTCATTACTCCCCTTAGTAAGTTCAAGCAACCTAGTTTGTAGCTTTTCACACTTTTTGAGAATATAATTATTTTACACCTCTGTCTACATAAATTTATAGATTATTTACACCTATGTTAACTTAAAATCGGCAGGCCATACTGAGAATCAGGTTAAAAGCGTTAATGACGGTTATGGCATGGCCGGTTAGGACGGTAGTATCCAAGCCGTTATTCGGCTGCGAACTGGTACCGTATGACACGGCTAGCTGAGTCTTAGTTAGATGACTGGGGAATGGTGTTGATAGTGACAAATTCACGATACTTCTCTGGCATATACCAGTAGCCAGTGTACCCCTCCGGCAGGATCAGTGAATCGCCCTTCTTGTATTCGACCTCTTTCCCATTGTCAGGGGTTAGAATCAGGTGCCCCTCCAGAACGTGGATATATTCATCATAGGGTAGGCCATCAACACGCAGTTTTCCTGGGTCGACATCAAATACATATGCCGAGAAAGCGCCGCGATTGGCGTTCAGTCAGGCTATTCTATCTGCGTGCTCTGAGTTGTACGCCTCCGGAGCATCCAGTGGCAGCGCCATTGCGATCACCCCGGTGACAAGCGCGATAACCCTGCACCAGAAGCCAAGCCGGTTTACCTAGTAGTCGAGCGAGACCTGCTCATTCAATTTATTTCTCCGTATCTGTTTTCTACAAACTACGGTATCGTTTCTCGCACCAGCATTCCATCATGGTCCTAAAGTTCACGGATTTTCCGCCCAGTTAGTGTCCAACACCTTTAGCAGCACCCTCATTGGCATTGAATTTAGATTGTCAGACATGTAAAGTAAAAGACATCGGTCGTGTGTACAACATGAATCCACCAGAACCCTCTATTTCCCATACCCCAACACGGGAAACAAATAAGGAAACACGAGTATGGCCCCCTCTCCCATTGTTGCAATTGGCGCCAGTCACGCATCTGTACAACTGGCAACGTCCTTACGCCAGGCGGGCTATTCCGGCGACATAGTGATCGTAGGCGCAGAGCCCCACTTACCCTATAATCGTCCTCCTCTATCAAAAACCCTGCTAACCCAACAAATCAGCTTCGACAAAACCCTACTGAGACAGCAGAGTTTCTACGGCAAGCACAATATTCAACTGAAGCTTGGCGCGCGGGTAAAAAGTATCTCGCGCGAATGCAGTCAGGTCACCCTCGACAGTGGCGAAACTATTTCCTATAGCAAACTTGTAATCGCTACCGGCGCGGACCCGATAGTATTGAATCTTCCCGGAGAACAGCTCGAGGGTATCGGCTACTTGCGCAACTACGACGACACCCAATCACTGATGCCCTATATTAAAGAAGGAAAATCCGCAGTCGTGGTGGGCGGAGGCTACATCGGACTCGAAACGGCTGCTGCTTTGTGCAAAGCAGGAATGGTCGTCACCGTTCTGGAAGGGATGGAGCGGGTTTTACAACGTGTCACTTCACCGGAAATTTCTGCTTTTTACACCAAAGCTCATGTGACGCGTGGCGTTAATATCGTTACCAATGCCCAAGCCATTGAGTTTGTCGGCCGACATAGGGTCGAAGCCGTAAAATGCAGTAATGGCGAATCCTATCCCGCCGACATGGTTGTCATTGGCGTTGGCGTCCGCCCAAACACCGCACTGGCCACTGATGCCGGTTTAAACGTAGATAACGGGATAAATATCGATGAATTCGGTCGGACCAACGACCCCGACATATTCGCCATTGGTGACTGCACTAACTTCCCTTGCCACTTCACCAACACCCGCATTCGCCTGGAGTCAGTGCCCAACGCAGTAGAGCAAGCCAAATCGGCGGCAGCTTATATATGTGGAAAAGAATTACCGTACCAGGCACTGCCCTGGTTCTGGTCGGATCAATACGATCTCAAACTGCAGATTGCGGGCATCAATACCGGTTTCGACGATATTGTCATTCTCGGCAACATGGAAGATGAACAAGTCTCTGCCTGGTACTTCGCCGGCGATCGCCTTTTGGCGGTGGATGCAATCAATTCGACAAAAGATTTTATCAAAGCCAAACAACTATTGAGCGAAGGCCAAAGTATTTCGAAGCAAGCACTCAAACAACAATGAAGTCGAGCCATTCGCTCAACCTAGTCAATACGATAGGCTAAATAAGACAACCACAAAAGTCATAGGTAACCAACAGTGATTAAAATACGCATTATCGATCCTGACGGAAACGAATACGAAACTCAAACCGACGTTGGCGGCAATCTAATGACGGTGGCCACCGACAATCTAATTCCCGGTATTGACGCCGAGTGTGGTGGTGCATGCTCATGCGCCACCTGCCACGTTTATATTAACGACCCCAAGCAATTGCAGCTGCTGGGCGAAAAAAGTGACGTCGAACACATGTTGCTCGACTATCTGGACACCAAACGGGAAAATAGTAGACTGGCCTGTCAGGTAAACCTGACAGACAAGCAAGATGGTCTCGTGGTTCATGTCGCTCCGCAAACGTAAATAAGAATAGTGTTGAGAGAAGAACTCATAAGCGTTTGAATCCTTAACTAACGGCTACCACAAAATCATAATTGAGGTATCATCAGGGCCAGGGCAGTTGGGTTCCAGCGAGAGGCTCAGTAACAGGTTTAAAAGGGGATAATACTCAATGCAACGAGCTTTGATCATAACCGGCGCGAGCAGAGGTATTGGCTACGCAACCGCTCGTCATTTTCTCCAGCAAGGCTATAAAGTCATCAATCTTTCACGAACGGCACCGTCGCAGGAAGGCATTTTCCAGATTGTCACCGACCTATCTGATCCCAACTGGCTGTCAGCTTGTAGCGAGCAAATCTTGTCATTTACGGATGGTTGCGAACAGATCGCTGTGATCCACTGTGCAGCCCTCCTCCATAAAGACAGCCTGAATACCGTTTCTGTGAAATCCCTACAGGACGTGATGCAACTTAGCGTTATCGCGCCAGTACAACTCAATCAGCTGTTGTTGCCCCGCATGAAGGCGGGATCATCCATTATTTATGTGGGGTCTACGCTGAGTGAAAAGGCCGTACCCAATGCCTTCTCTTATGTAGTATCCAAGCATGCCGTGGTCGGGGCAATGCGCTCTACCTGCCAGGATTTGGCGGGTACGGGCGTGCACACGGCCTGTGTATGTCCGGGGTTTACCGATACGGAAATGCTCCGCGCCCAT
>DDDD01000029.1:6992-22539 GCA_002335945.1 Porticoccaceae bacterium UBA1989 | reverse complement strand
TTTTTTGCGCCCGCTTTACCAATAGCAACAGTGGCTACAGGAATACCACCAGGCATTTGGACCGTTGACAGCAACGCATCCAATCCATCCAGCGAACCATTAATAGGTACGCCAATAACCGGCTTTAATGTTGTTGCCGAAACGGCGCCCGCCAAATGTGCCGCCATGCCTGCAGCACAGATAAAGGCTGCACAGCCCCGAGCATCAGCGTCGGTAACAAAGCTATGGGTAGCTTCCGGTGTGCGGTGGGCTGAAGTTACCTTAACTTCAAAGGGAATATCAAACTGCTTAAGGATTGCGAAACTGGCTTCCATTACTGGTAAATCAGAATCTGATCCCATCAATATGGCGACGAAAGGTTTGCTCATTTTTGGTGACCTTTATGGAGGATTGCGAAGGCTACCGGAACTTGAGAACAGGTGCAATAGGGCGACATAACGCCGCCTAAACCAACCGCTGATAAACACCATTTTCATTGCCAATTATGCCCTTTAATTCGAGGCCTATAAGCAACTCTGACAGGGTTTCAACCGGCATACCATGATCCTGACTCAGGCTATCTATATCCATAGGTTCGAAGCCGAGTATCTCGAGCAATTTAAATTCCTGCTGATTTAGGGCTGAGAGCTCGATTGAGGGCCCCTCCGAGCCGGTATTGGCTGCTAGGGGATCAACCTCAGTAGCTGTAGCCGCTACACCCGCCATTGCACCCCCAAGTTCAGCAATAATGTCGTCTCCCGATTCCACCAGCTGGGCACCCTCCTTAATGAGTAGATGGCAGCCTCTGCTCTGAGGATTATGGATAGAGCCAGGAATGGCGAAAACCTCTCGGTTTTGCTCCAGAGCATAGCGCGCAGTAATTAATGAGCCGCTCTTGACTGCCGCCTCTACCACCAAAACACCCAAACTTAGGCCGCTGATAATACGATTGCGACGGGGAAAATGGGTAGGCAGGGGTTTTTCATTGGGATGAAACTCAGTGACCAATGTGCCACCAGAATCTAGTATCTGTTCAGCGAGCTGCCGGTGGCGCTGGGGATAAATACTGTCAATACCGGTGGCCATCACAGCAACCGTTTTGCCATTAGTCGCTTCCAGTGCGCCGCGATGAGCGCAGCCATCCACCCCTAGGGCCAGGCCGCTAGTAATGGTAAAGCCGCTATTGGCTAAAAACCGGCTCCATTGCAGAGCGTTGTTTTCACCGCCACGGGTCATACGCCGACTGCCGACGATGGCAATCTGTGGAAGATGTAGGTTATCTGTTTGACCAAGGCTATAAAGTAGCGGTGGCGCGCTGCTGATTTGCTTAAGTTGCTGGGGATAATCCAGGCTGGTAATAGGAATAATTTGCGCGCCTAACCGCTCAACCAGCACCATGATTGAATCGATCTGGTCGGACCAGCGCTGCTGATGGTACTCCTGTTGGAGGCGTCTAACGATCTCTTGAAATTGTGGCTCAAGAGACTCTGGGGGTCCAGCGAAAAGGGCCGTGTAGCTTCCAGCCTGCTCAACAAGCTGAGACTGCAGCCTTGGGGGAAACTCGGTTAGATATTGCGCTACCAACCCATAATGGGTTTCGTCTGCTCCTGCCATGATCCATTCCTACGCTGCTCAGTCTGAAAATTTGTCTGTGGCAACGCAGGAGCACACGGAAGCTTTGTAATATTAGGGATTGCGGACGAGATCACCAATATCGAGCTGTCTATCAGCCTGCATTACTAGGCCGAAGCTCATTTTTTCGTAGGTGTAAAAAACCATTAACAAACCAATGCGCTCATCCGGCAGTCGAATGCGCTCACCCGCGACTCGGTCCTTGATCATCTCGCCCTTTTTATAGATTGCCAGAGTGTCTCCAGCTTGGACGCCATCGCGATCGCCGCGGTTAATGGCCACAACATCCAGCGCTCCAGCATTGCGCACACCGCCTTCAACATTTAAAACCACACCCTCAACGGTATCTTCAGGGGCACGGGGATAAAAGATCGGTGCTAGGCTGCGCTCTTCGCGGCTGAGCAAACGGTCTTTCAGGCGAATCTCTCCCACGGAGCGAGTAGCACCTAGGGTAGCAATATTGTCTTTTACGGCCTTAACTTTGGCAGAACCCACATCTTCAGCTCGCAGCCCCAATACTTCGCCAGTCGCTGGATCTATATAGGGATCACCACGACGGTAAATACCGTAGTTGAGTTGATTGTCCGTGAAATCCCCACGGGCATAAAAATCATCCCCCATGCCCATCAGTAAACGACGCTCGAAGCCGCCCAGCACATAGGGCGCTGCATTGAGCTCGGCGCTACTGGTCACTCGGGTTTTGGAAAGGAAGTTGTCAATAATGTCGAGGGGAAGGGCGGCGATGGCCTCTTGGTGATCCAGAGAACGAATCTGGGGGGACAATTTCTGATCACGGCTTCGATTAATCTGCAATCGCGGCTTGCCATCGACATACACCAAAGAAATTAAGTCACCGGGATAAATAAGGTGGGGATTAGCGATTTGCTGATTGGCGTGCCAGATTTCCGGCCACATCCAGGGATCACGAAGAAATAGTGCCGAGATATCCCACAGGGTGTCACCTTTTTCTACCTGATACTGGTCTGGAATATCTTCATTGAGCAGCATCGTCTGATCATTGGTCTTGTCGTCGGCCTGTGCACTGATCGCTGCTGCACATAACAGGATAAAACCAAGTACAATTTTTTTCATGTCGAGTCCTTTCCCCTAATGTATAATCTCGTCTTGAGAGACACGAAAACATGGAAATGCTCCCGAGTTAACCTAATGGTAGCAGTGCTTTTAACTAATTTTCTAGAAATCCATCACATTCGCTATGGCCAGACTAAATATTCTTGAATATCCGAACCCTCGCTTACGCATTAAAGCTGCGCCAGTTAAGGACGTCGATGATAAAATTCGGCGCCTAATTGACGATATGTTCGAGACCATGGCCGATGCCAATGGCATAGGTCTAGCCGCGTCTCAGGTAGATGTTCACCAGCGCGTCATTGTTATGGACCTATCTGAAGACAGCACCGGTCCCAGGGTGTTTATCAATCCGGAAATTGAAGTGCTCGAGCCAGAAATGGCGCCCTATGAAGAGGGGTGCCTATCCGTACCCGGCTTCTACGAGCCGGTTGATCGCCCCACGCACGTGATTATCCGCGCCCTGGATCGTGACGGTAACGCCTTTGAAGAAGAGGCCCACGGCCTGCTAGCAGTCTGTATTCAACACGAAATTGATCATTTAGAAGGCAAACTATTCGTTGATTATCTGTCTCCGTTAAAGCGCCAACGCATACGTACCAAGCTCAAAAAACAAAGAGCATAGGCAATTAATCCCTTGAAGATAATTTTCGCAGGAACGCCAGATTTCGCCGCGACACATCTTCAGGCACTGATTAGCCATCACGAAGTCGTTGCGGTTTATACCCAGCCGGACCGTCCAGCAGGACGGGGCA
Source organism: Porticoccaceae bacterium UBA1989 (assembly GCA_002335945.1). Taxonomy (GTDB): domain Bacteria; phylum Pseudomonadota; class Gammaproteobacteria; order Pseudomonadales; family Porticoccaceae; genus HTCC2207. Next base: position 19,084 of record DDDD01000029.1, on the reverse strand, counting down.
AGAAACTCACCGCTAGCCCGGTTAAACTGCTTGCCGAACAAAACAACCTACCTATTTACCAGCCCCAATCATTAAAAGACCCTGAACAGCAGAGCATTCTCGCCAATTTACAGGCGGATATTATGGTGGTTGTGGCCTACGGCCTGATTCTTCCCCAAGTAGTGTTGGATGCCCCCAGACTCGGCTGTATCAATGTTCATGGCTCTATACTGCCGCGCTGGCGCGGTGCTGCGCCTATTCAGCGCGCGGTCGAAGCGGGCGACCAAGAAACCGGCGTCACCATTATGCAAATGGATGCCGGCCTAGATACCGGCGCCATGCTCACGATTACGCGCTGCCCCATAGAGCCTAAGGAAACCAGCGGCTCCCTGTATGACAAACTCGCTGCGCTGGGTGCTCCGGCACTATTGAGTACTCTTGATAAACTGAAGGCTGGTACCGCCGTTGCCGTTGCTCAAGACAATGAGCAAAGTACCTATGCTAAAAAAATAGATAAGACAGAGGCCCTAATTGATTGGTCTCAACCAGCAACAGTGATTGATCAGCGCATCCGTGCCTTTAATCCCTTCCCCGCCGCCTACACAAAGATAGAGGGCCTGCGTGTCAAAATATGGACCGCTGAGGTCTCCACTCAACAGCTGGAGACGCCAGGTGCGATAGTAGCTGCAGATAATAACGGCCTACTTATTGGCTGTGGACAGGACTCTCTATTACTGACAGAAATACAGCTAGCAGGGAAGTCCCGAATGCCGGTGTCCGAAATTCTACGATCACGTGCGGAGCTATTTGCCACCGGCAAGCAGTTCGAGCAGTAACCTATGGCTAACAAGAACAATAAAATCCTCACCACCAGAGCTGCGGCCGCCGAAGTTATCGCCAAGGTTTTGCGGGGCCAGTCACTGTCGGCGCTACTACCTGAATACAGCGAAAGAGTAGAGGAAAAAGACCGTCCTCTCTTAAAAGAACTCTGTTTTGGCACCCTGCGTTGGTATCCACAGATTAGTATCCTGCTCAAAAGTCTGATTCAAAAACCACTGCGTGAGAAGGACTTAGAAATTCAGGGCCTTGTGGCCTGCGGACTCTATCAGCTCATGCATATGCGCATCGCTGAACATGCCATTATTAATGAAACTGTGTCTGCCGTAACCAAACTCAATCGGCCTTGGGCAAAAGGCCTGGTCAATGCCGTGCTGCGCAGTTTCCAGCGTCAGCAGCAGGAACTTCTGGACAGCCAGTCTGACAATGCGGTTTTTCAGACGGCCCATCCAAAGTGGCTACTAAAGAAAATCAATGATTCCTGGCCCGAAGAAATAGCCACACAGATCGTTGCCGCCAACAATGAGCGCGCTCCCATGACTCTGCGCGTGAATGCCTTGCGCACATCGCGTCAGGACTATCTCGACTGTCTGACTGCCGCGGGCATATCCGCCAGCGCCGCCGAGTATAGTGCTCAGGGCATTGTGCTTGATGCTCCTTGTGACGTGAACGACCTGCCTAATTTCAAAGACGGCCATGTCAGCATTCAGGATGAGGCAGCACAGTTAGCGGCAGGGCTACTAATGCTCGACAAAGGACAGCGGGTATTAGATGCCTGCTGCGCCCCCGGCGGCAAGACCTGCCACATTCTTGAGAGCGCGCCAGATCTAGAGTCACTGTTGGCGATCGATCTTGAGCAGCGTCGCCTAATTCGCGTCGAAGAAAACCTAGCTAGACTTCAGTTAAAAGCCGACCTAAAGGCCGCCAATGCCAATGATTTGGAGCGCTGGTGGGACGGCAATACCTATGACCGCATACTGATAGATGCACCCTGTTCAGCCACGGGCGTGATTCGCCGACACCCAGATATCAAAATACTGCGCAAACCTGCAGATATTGATAAGCTAGCTGCGATCCAGACGAAGATATTGACCAGCCTATGGCAGACCCTGAAACCGGGTGGCATCTTAGTCTATGCAACCTGTTCGGTACTGCCAGACGAGAACGAACAGATTATTAAGCATTTTGTTGCCTCACAGAATGACGCAGAAATACTCAAGATTGATGCCGCTTGGGGAATAGCCACAGACCATGGCCGACAGCTATTTCCGCTGGTCAACGGCAACGATGGTTTTTATTACTCAAGACTCAGAAAGCTTTGATATAAGCGACTCGGGATATTAATGAAAATAGTAATAGTCGGCGCTGGCCAAGTTGGCGCAACCCTCGCAGAAAATTTAGCCCGCGAATACAACGATATCACTGTCGTGGATATCAACGAAAACGCACTGCGCGCGCTGCAAGATCGGCTTGATATTCGCACGGTAATTGGCACTGGCGCCTATCCGGACGTGCTGGTGAGAGCCGGTATCGAAGATGCTGACATGCTGGTCGCCGTCACCAATAGTGACGAGATTAATATTATCGCCTGTCAGGTGGCCTACTCGCTATTTCACACCCCGACCAAAATTGCCCGCGTTCGCGCGCAAAATTACACCAACCCCAAATATAAAAACCTGCTGTTTAACGACAAAAATATGCCGGTTGACGTGATGATCACGCCCGAGCAGGTGGTTACCGATTACATCCGTAAGCTAGTCGAACAGCCCGGCGCACTTCAGGTCTTGGATTTTGCCGATGGCGCACTGCAGCTAGTCGCCTTGAGAGCAGTGGCTAATAGTCCCCTCGTTGGCCAAGAGCTGCGCACATTGAAAGAACATATACCCAATGTTGACGCACGTGTAGCTGCTATTTTCCGTAAGGATAGCGCGCTATTCCCCGTGGGTGACACGGTGATTGAAGACGGTGACGAGGTGTTCTTTATCGCCGCCAAGAAAAATATTCGCAAGGTGATGAGCGAGTTGCGCCGCCTAGAAAAACCCTATCGTCGACTGATGATTGCCGGTGGCGGCAATATTGGTTATCGCCTGAGCAAGGCCCTCGAAGACGATTACAATATTAAGATTATTGAGTTCTCTGCCAGCCGCGCGGGATTCCTTTCTGAACAGCTAAATAGAGCAGTGGTATTAAAAGGCTCGGCGACAGATCAGGAATTACTGCTCGATGAGAATATCGACAAGACCGATGTATTTCTGGCGCTCACCAATGACGACGAAGTTAATATTATGGCCTCATTGCTGGCCAAGCGTCTGGGGGCACGGAAGGTAATGACCCTGATCAGCAACCCAGTGTATGCAGACCTGATGCAGGGTGGAGAGATTGATATTGCCATCTCACCACAGCAGGCAACCACCAGCTCACTGCTTACCCATGTGCGCAGGGGAGACACCGTTAGCGTGCACTCACTTCGACGTGGTGCTGCAGAAGCACTGGAAATTATTGTTCACGGTGATGCAAAAAGTTCCAAGGTCATAGGCCGCGCGATCGGTGATATTAAATCACCGCCGGGGTCCACATTGGCTGCGCTCGTTCGCAACGGTGAGGTAATTATTGCCCACCATGACACCGTTATTCAAAGTGACGATCATGTAATTGTGTTTGTGGTTGATAAAGAAAACACCAAAGCGGTCGAGAAGTTGTTTGCCGTTAACTTCTCCTTTTTCTAGGGCCTAAGTCGCTATGCATTTTGCTGTTATCACTCGGGTTCTAGGCATGCTGCTGATGATATTCAGCCTGACGATGCTTACGCCTATCTTTGTCGGCTGGATGTTTGACGAGAAAACCGCCTCCACCTTTCTTTCAGCTTTTTCCATTACCCTCATCGTTGGTATGGCCTTTTGGTTGCCGTCGCGAAATAGTGCCGGCGAACTGCGCACCAGAGATGGCTTTATTGTGACGGTATTTTTCTGGTTGGTGCTAAGTACGTTTGGAGCTTTACCGTTGATGTTGGCCGAGGCGCTTCAGCTGAGCTTTATGGATGCCCTGTTTGAGTCAGTCTCTGGACTCACCACTACAGGCGCCACCGTGATCTCTGGCCTAGACGATCTTCCCAAATCTATTCTCTACTATCGTCAACAGCTTCAGTGGCTCGGTGGTATAGGTATCGTGGTAATCGCCGTGGCCATTTTGCCCATGTTGGGTGTCGGTGGCATGCAGATTTACCGCGCAGAAACCCCAGGGCCAGTTAAGGATTCCAAACTGACTCCACGTATTACCGAAACTGCCAATGTGCTATTTCGCATCTATCTGGCCCTAACCGCCGCCTGTGCTCTGGCCTACTGGGCAGCCGGCATGAGTGGCTTTGATGCCATTGGCCACAGCTTTTCTACCGTAGCTATCGGTGGTTTTTCAACCCATGATGCGAGTATGGGCTTTTTTGATAGCGGCCTGATCATGTCGATCTGTATCTTTTTTATGATCATTTCCGGCCTCAACTTCGCCCTGCATTATATGGTCTGGCACAACCGTCGTCTGAGCTTTTACTGGCAGGACCCCGAAGCTCGCATGTACCTTTACCTGCTATTTATCGGCATTGTTATAACCTGCCTCTACCTGTATTACAGCGGCACTTATAACTGGAACGACAGTATTAGCCAGGGTACTTTCCAGCTGGTATCCATTATGACGACCACGGGTTTTGCTACTACTGAGTTTAATGCTTGGCCAACATTTCTACCGTTCTTCTTATTGTTTCTGTCGTTCTTCGGTGCCTGCGCAGGCTCCACGGGTGGCGGTATTAAAATTGGTCGTATGCTTATATTAGGTAAGCAGGGTATCCGTGAGATCTACCGGTTGGTGCATCCCAATGCAATATTGCCGATCAAGCTGAATAATCGTCAAATTCCTGAGCGAATTACCGATGCCATCTGGGCTTTCGTTGGGGTATATCTGGCAATCTTTTATCTGATGGTTCTACTGCTGCTGGCATCAGGGCTGGACTATGTTACGGCCTGGTCGGCCACCGCAGCAGCCCTTAACAACCTTGGCCCAGGCCTTGGTGCTGTGGCAACTAACTATGCGGATATCGGCAGCTTCGCCAAATGGGTGCTCTGCTGGGGCATGCTGTTAGGGCGTCTGGAGATCTTTACGTTACTGGTGTTGTTTACTCCGACTTTCTGGAAAAACTAAAGTCGGTGCCTGAAGTACGAATAGAAAAAAGGCCGGTAAAAACCGGCCTTTTTTAATTTCGCAAAACTAGATTGCTGAACTTTATTACTTAACTTTACGCGCATCGTAAAAAGCTTCTTCAGAAATTGCATGGTAGTCCATGGCTTGTTTTCTAAAGGCCATTACCGACTCAGTAATACGCCCTGCGATTTCAGAATCTTGGGACACTTCCTCTATCACCTCAGCAGAAAGCCGGCGTAACTCTATCAGCACGTCATCGGGGAGTTTACGCACATCGACTCCATGGGTTTCAACCAGCTCTACCAAGGCTCTGTTGTTACGCGCGGTGTACTCATCAAGCATATCCTGATTAACGGCGCGTGTGGCCCCTTCGACAATTGCCTGCAAGTCAGCGGGTAGCGTTGCATAGGCGTCTTTATTAATAATAAATTCTAAAATCGGGCCGGGCTCATGCCAACCGGGATAGTAGTAATATTTAGCCACCTGATGGAAACCAAAGGCGAGATCATTGTAAGGGCCGACCCATTCGGTTGCATCAATTACGCCGGTCTGCATAGAGGTATAAAGTTCACCTCCGGGGATCGTCACAGACACGCCACCCGCGCGACTTATCACATCGCCACCCAACCCGGGAATGCGCATTTTTAAACCTTTGATATCTTCCATGGAATTAATCTCGCGATTAAACCATCCGGCCATTTGTACACCGGTACTGCCACCAGCGAAAGGCACCAAATTAAACGGGGCATAGAGCTCGCGCCATAATTCCAGTCCACCGCCATAATGTAACCAGCCATTCATTTCCTGAGCGTTAAGCCCAAAGGGGACCGCGGTAAAAAGGCTGGTAGCCTTTGATTTTCCAGTCCAGTAATAAGCCGCTCCATGACCCACCTGAGCCGTTCCCTGAGCCACTGCATCAAAAACTTCAAAAGCAGGGACTAACTGGCCAGCACCAAATACTTTTATTTTTAAGCGGCCGCCGCTCATAGCTTCAACTTTCTTGGCAAAATTTTCTGGCGCGGTTCCCAGGCCAGGATAATTTTTTGGCCAGGTTGTCACTAATTTCCAATTATAGGTTTGCTGAGTATCTGCCTTGCTAACAGATTCAGTCTCTGTGCTTTTTCCACCACAGCTGGCCAAGATCACAGACAGTATTGCGATTATTCCAATGCGCATTATTTACCCCTTTTTATTTTTTATATCGCCGACAAATTTGCCGAGGCTAAAATTAATATTTTTGTGCCTACCGCTTCAAAACTAACATGGACTCTGGCGCGTGGGCCATTGCCTTCAAAATTTAAAATAACGCCTTCGCCATAAACATTATGAAAAACTTGCTGGCCCAATCCGAAACCGGTGTCACCACCTTCATCACTCTGTATGGCGCCGGCAGCATAGCTGGTGGGTCGGGCTATATTATTTTGCAGTCGAACTTCTTCAATGACTTCTTTCGGAATATCACGAACAAACCGCGACACGGAATTAAAAGATTCACTGCCATAAATAGACCGGCTTTCGGCAAAGGTTAAGTACAGCTTTTCCATGGCGCGGGTAATACCCACATAGGCCAAACGTCGCTCTTCTTCTAAACGGCCTGGCTCATCAATAGACATTTTATGGGGAAATAAATTTTCTTCCATGCCCGCAATAAACACGAGAGGAAATTCCAAACCCTTGGCGCTGTGCAACGTCATTAACTGCACTGCATCCTGATCTTCATCCGCTTGACGATCACCGGAGTCCAGAGCCACTTGATCTAAAAACTGGGGTAGCACAGGCAGGTCATTATCTTCCGCTTCAAAGTTACGGCAGGCGCTGACCAGTTCCTCGAGGTTTTCTACTCGCGCCTGACCACGTTCGCCTTTTTCACGGCGGTGCATTTCAACCAGACCACTGTGGGCAATGGCATGTTCGGCCTGCTCGGCCAGCGGCAGCTCGTCATGCTGACCGCTCATTTCATTAATTAATTCTATAAATAGTGCGATCGCATTCGTTGCCCGGGCCGCCATGCGCTTTTCTTTAACAATAATAACCGCAGCACCCCACATGGAGGTTTCCTTCTCACGCGCTAAGGCACGCATTAACTCTAGGGTACGATCACCGATCCCTCGGGTCGGCAGATTCACTACTCGCTCAAAGGCCACATCATCGTGGCAATTTAACATTAGGCGTAAATAGGCGAGGGCGCTTTTAATTTCTAGGCGCTCATAAAAGCGTTGGCCGCCATAAATACGATAGGGGATATCTGCCTGTAATAGTGCCGCTTCAAGAACACGAGACTGGGCATTGGAGCGATAGAGAATCGCGGAATCTTCTCTGCGGTTGCCCAGGTTAACCCAGCTCTGAATTCGGTCGGCAATATAGCGCGCTTCATCATGCTCATTAAAGGCGGAGTAAAGTGCGATGGCTTCGCCTTCCCCTGATTCCGTCCACAGACTCTTGCCAAGGCGCTCTGGATTTTTTGCGATAACGGCATTGGCCGCCTGCAAAATGTTTGAGGTGGAACGATAGTTCTGTTCCAGCTTTACGGTATGAGTTTCAGGGAAATCCCGCTCATAACTAAGAATGTTTTCGACCTTAGCGCCACGCCAGCCATAGATAGACTGATCGTCGTCGCCTACCGCGGTCACGGCACTAACCTTACCCGCCAATATCCGCAGCCAGGCATACTGAACCGCATTGGTATCTTGAAACTCATCCACGAGAATATGCTGAAAGCGCTGCTGATAATGGTCGAGGACATCGGGGCAAAATTTCCACAGCTCTAGGGCACGCAATAATAGCTCGGCAAAATCAATAACGCCTAAGCGCTCACAGGTTTCCTCGTAGCCGCGATAAATACGCAACATGGTCGCCAAATAGGGATCACCACCTTCCTGGATATGAGATGACCGGAGTCCCTCATCTTTCTGCCCATTGATCCACCACTGGGCCTGCTTAGGCGGCCAGCGTTGTTCATCCAGGTCCATACTGCGCATAACCCGCTTAACCAGCCTTAGCTGGTCATCGGAATCCAGTATTTGGAAGTTTTCGGGGAGCTTGGCATCTCGCCAGTGAGCCTTGAGCAAGCGATGCGCCAGGCCGTGGAAGGTGCCCACCCACATGCCACGCAGTGACATACCCAGCAGCTGATCAATACGCTCACGCATCTCTCGAGAAGCCTTGTTGGTGAACGTCACCGCCAGTATGGAATAGGGCGATACATTGTCTACCTGAATCTTCCAGGCAATACGATGCACCAGCACGCGAGTTTTACCACTTCCGGCGCCCGCCAATACCAGCAAATGCTTCTTGTCGCTGGTGACGGCTTCTTCCTGAGCGGAATTTAATTTATTGAGTATCGAGGTTACGTCCATAGGCCTGCATTCTAGCAATATAACGGTCAAAAAACGGCCTGACGGACATTTCTTTTTGCGGCTATTCGGCGAAATATATTTATGGCTGAGATCACTGGCCAAATAACCAATATTTAGGCTAATTAAGCGGTTTTTTACTACAAAACTAGCATTGAGGGCGGTTTTCTTGTAAATTTTTTACATAAATCACAGATGGTTATTAAATGAAGCCTGCAGAACTGACTCAATCGATCAGCGACACCATTCCTCAGCTCCGTAAATCAGAGCGTAAGGTCGCTGAATTCGTGCTGAAAGACCCTCTCAATGTGATTCGTATGCGTATTGTCGATCTGGCCCTGCACTCTGGTGTCAGTGAGCCAACCGTAGTGCGCTTTTGCCGGGCAGTGGGTTGCCATGGCTTCCAAGACTTTAAGTTAGCCCTGGCCCAGCAGCTTGCATCTAGCCCGAGTTACGGCCAGATAGCCGTGACTGATACTGACTCCACTAGGGAATATACACATAAGGTATTCGACTCAACAGTCGATACCTTACTAAAGGTGAGAGACAGCCTAGTCTTGGAAAACTTGGAAGCCGCCGTGTCGGCTATTAGCGCTGCTGGCCGAGTGGAATTTTATGGCTTTGGTGCCTCGGCTGCGGTGGCCTTTGATGCACAGCATAAATTTTTCCGATTGCAGATTACATCGGCGGCCTACTCTGACCCTCACCTACAAAATATGTCTGCGACCTCTCTCCATCCTGGAGATGTTGTGATTGCTATATCTCAGTCTGGGCGAACTCAGGCACTGCTAGATTCAATGGAATTAGTAAAGCGCGCCGGTGGTATTGTTATCGGTATGGCCCCCAGTGGTTCACCTGTCGCTAAAAGCGCCACTATTGGCATTGAAGTTGATGCCAAGGAAGACATTCAAATTTACACACCACTGTCATCGCGAATTGCCCATCTGGCTGTCATCGATGTGTTGGCAATCGGCGTGGCTCAAAAGAAGGGACCGCAGCTAGACGCCCACCTACAAAAACTGCAAGCTGGATTAGCGTCCTTGCGAAGCCAGTAATGTCTGACAGACTAGTACTGAATTAACAATCATCACAGTAACCAAATTTTGTGTCTTTAGTTATTTTGGTCTACGTTTATCAGGATAGGCAGTAAATCTTAATTCGATAATTCATCGTTTCTACAAGTCGTTCACGCGTAAGAATGTTGGCCACTAAGGCCTTAATTTATTTACAAGGAGAAACACTATGTTAGAAGAAAACAATGAAGATACGTTAACTCTACCCATCGCAAATGTATTTAAGGTGCCAGTCCGCACCGGTATAGCAGTCACTGCTATTGGGGCGGTCATTTTCTTTGCCGCCTTAGCACCACTTGCCACTGCACTTGTCGTTATCGGTGCTGCTGCACTTTTACTACTGGTGGGCGTGGGAATTTTCCATACCCTGACCTGTATTATTAAGGCGCAGTATGCGGCGGGTGGGGCCAAGGCTGCAGCTGCAGCTCTCACCTATGGATTTCCAACCTACGCAGCACTGGTAGCTTCATGGCCCTGGTATGTTAGAGCAGTGGCCTGTTAAGACTATTTCTGACACAAAAAAAGGCCTCTGCCATATCCCAGAGGCCTTTTTTGTTCATCCAAATATGAGCTGGTGAAAAATTCTTCCGGGCGCCAAGGTAAAAAGACCTGCGATAACTAGGGCCCCTATATAGACATTAATCATAGTGGTCATATGTAGTTTTCTATATTTTTGTATTTTGGTTTGTTTGTATCTTCTAATACTCCATATCGAAACGACGAGAGTAATTAAAGTTACCGGAATAAGCAGGTGAATAAAACTATATTCGCCAGGCGTTATTTCTTGAATAAAGACGGCTGTCACACTCACAATCCCTAGAGATGTAATCCATATTTTCCCAAGAAATTTGTGCCGCCCTGTGCCTTTTTTTGTTAAAAAAACAAATAGTCCAAGAGGGACCGCTAATAGCGCAAAGAATGCGTGGATGATAATGACCATAGTCAACTCAACTTTTATTGGTTTTATAAAGTGAATTTAATTTAGGTATTATTTTTATTAGGTCTTTATTACTCTACTAACTTTCTAGTATCTTTCTGCTATCTATCTACTTTTTTCTGAAAAAAACCGCTACTATGCCGAGTGTATTGAGCACAAACCCAAAGACCGAAAAAATATTTTTTAATGAAATTTAAAGGTCTATTTGAATTTTTTTATGTCTTACCAATACAAACGATGCCGCTTCAAATTTAGGTGCCGAAAATGCGCCCATAGCATTATTAGAGAACCCAAACTCCTCTTTTGGAATACCAATAAAGTTGGTATCAAGCTTCTCGTTTCCATTGGCGTCAATATAAAATCCAATCGCATAGGTTCCAGCGGGTATTTCAAAAGAGTCTCTATAAATCCCTTTAGCAACTTGTTTAACCCTACCCGATACTATTCCAGGCCGCGGCCCAGGCTTGTCGCCTTTGTCTGATTCAAACACATCTTTAGAATCGTAAATTGCTAAATGCAACATTCCTTCTTTGGTAACGCCATGAATTTCAACGTCCAAAGTATCTGCGTTTAGTGTAGAAACTCCGAGGACTGCTATTAAGTAGTAAAATATTTTTATGTTTATATTATTAGTCACGTCGCTATTCCTGTTTTTATTTAATGTTGTAACTTACTCGACATTAGCTAAGTGCTTAGAACAGTGATTTAGTGTTACTTATAATTATCTTCGAGAATTTCCTTTTCTTTTAATGTCTTGATTAATTTCTCTACCCTCACCAAGGCCACCAACCCAAACACAAACCCTATTATGGCTAATCCTTCCATTGTTATCTCCTTTTAAATCACTGTTCAAAGTTACTCAACAGTTACTGATTTTGCTAGATTTCTCGGCTGATCTACATCCGTACCCTTAAGTAAAGCGACATGATAAGACAGCATCTGTAATGGCAGCGTATAAATAATCGCCTCTAAACTTTTTGGTACATGAGGCATGGCAATAACAGTAGTGCCCGGCTCACTTACAAAACCTGAATCAGCATCCGCAAAAACAAATAGCTGGCCGCCACGCGCCCGAACTTCGTGTAGATTTGATTTTAGTTTCTCCAATAATTCATTATTGGGTGCAACCGTTACTACTGGCATATCTTCATCAACTAATGCCAGTGGCCCATGTTTTAATTCACCCGATGGGTAGGCTTCGGCGTGAATATAGGAGATTTCTTTTAGCTTTAACGCCCCCTCCATTGCAATGGGGTACTGCTCGCCACGGCCCAAAAATAGTGCATGGTGCTTGTTGGCAAAGGCTTCTGACATTTCCTCAATAACAGAATCTAGCGCCAACACCTGACGACAGAGTTGTGGTAATTGATGCAGGTTTTTGACTAATTCTTGTTCTACTTTTTTATCGAGACCTTTATGTCGACCAAGAGATAAAGTCAAAAGCTGTAACGCCACCAACTGAGTCGTAAATGCTTTGGTAGACGCAACACCAATTTCTACACCGGCCATAGTCATGAGTGAAATATTTGATTCACGCACGAGCGAGCTATTAGCAACATTACAAATTGCTAGAAATCCAAGATAGTTGTTTTCCTTTGCTTTGCGCAGTGCAGCTAAGGTATCTGCTGTTTCGCCGGACTGAGAAATAGTAACAAACAGAGTGCCAGCTGGAACAGGTACCTTTCGATAGCGGTATTCGCTGGCCACTTCTACTTGGCAGGGAAC
>DDDD01000029.1:709-6967 GCA_002335945.1 Porticoccaceae bacterium UBA1989 | reverse complement strand
GCAATGATATGGATGTTGTTAGTTTGGGTAAATATCGCGTCGGCCTGATAGCCGAAAATAGCTTCTAGAATATGATCGTCGCCAATACGTCCGGCGGTGGTATCGGCAAGAACCGAGGCCTGTTCAAACATCTCTTTTTTCATAAAGTGCCTGTACTCGCCTTTCTCTGCAACGAAATCTTTTTCATCTAGTTGCTGGTGCGATCGCTCTACGCTATTTCCCTTGTCATCGTAGATACTGCATTTTTCAGCAGAGAGCTCTACTAAATCGCCTTCTTCTAAAAAGATAAATCGATCAGTTACCTGACGTAGAGCCATCTGATCTGATGCAATAAAGTGTTCATCAATACCGAGCCCAACAACTAATGGACTGCCGCTGCGAGCCCCAATAATAGTATGGGGTTGATCGTCAACAATCACGCCTAGGGCATAGGCGCCCTCTAACTTAGCAATCACGTGCTGGACTGCGGTACGCAGATCGTCGGTAGTTTTTAATTGATGATGCACTAGGTGTCCGATGACTTCACTATCGGTTTCTGACAGTATTTCGTAGCCTAGGGCAATGACGTCTTTACGTAATTGATCGTGATTTTCAATAATACCATTATGGACAACGGAGACACCGTTAGAAGTATGAGGGTGAGAATTGATAGTGCTTGGCTTTCCGTGGGTGGCCCAACGGGTGTGGGCGATACCGGTATTACCCGCTAAGGGTTGCTGCTCGGCAACTGCTTCAAGTGCGGCAACTTTACCGACACTTTTTCTAGTGTGTAATTTTTTATATTCATCGATAATAGAAAGTCCTGCTGAATCATATCCGCGATACTCAAGACGATGCAGACCTTCAATTAATATTTTATAAACGTTTCTGTGAGTGGCTGCGCCAACTATTCCGCACATGTTTTAACTTTCCTTTTTGGTTGGGCGTTTCCAGCCCGAAATATTACGCTGTTTGGCGCGACTTACCGCTAATGTATCTGCTGACACATCTTGATTCACCGTTGAACCCGCGGCCACAAACCCTTCATTGGCTATTTTTATAGGGGCAATTAATGTGCTGTTAGACCCAATAAACACACCATTCCCCATTATGGTTTTATGTTTATTTACGCCATCGTAGTTACAGGTAATAGTGCCTGCACCTACATTTACATTCTCACCAAGTTCGGCATCACCTACATAGCTAAGATGATTAATCTTGCTGCCATTACCGACAACAGCTTTTTTAGTTTCAACAAAATTGCCGACCTTGGTGTCGCTGCCTAATTCTGTGCCGGGACGAAGTCGGGCAAAGGGACCAATAATCGCACGGTCACCAATCACGGCTTGCTCTATATGGCTGTTGGCTTTTATCTCTACGCCATCGCCGATCGTACTGTTAATAATCTGGCAGTTTGGCCCAATGGTTACATTGGAACCTATAGTCACAGTGCCTGCGAAGACACAGTTAATATCAATATAGTTATCGGTGCCTGCGCTTAGTGTGCCGCGCTGATCGAAACGGTTTGGGTCTGCCAGGCTAGTGCCTGACAGCATAAGTGCTTCGGCCAATTCAAGCTGATAAGCGCGCTCAAGCTGACTGAGCTGAATTCTGTTATTCACACCCTCTACCTCAGTTGCCGATGTCGGTTGAATACTATTAACGCTAAACCCATTACTGCGGGCCAGTGCAATTAGGTCGGTCAGATAAAACTCACCCTGCGCGTTATTGTTATCAACCTGGGGAAGCCAGGCACAAAGCTGTCCGGCACCTAAAGCCAATACGCCCGTATTTATCTCTTTAATGGTCAACTGATCAGCGCTGGCGTCTTTTTGCTCAATAATGGATTCAATCTCTCCATCTGTATTACGCACAATACGGCCATAGCCCATGGGATCATCGAGGCTTATAGTAAGCAGGGAAATTGACTGGTCGGTGACGGCCCCTAACATCTTGGCAATTGTGTCGGCTTTGATGAGTGGCACATCACCATAGAGAATTAAGACTTTGGCATCTTTGCGCAAATAGGGCAGTGCCATCTCCACGGCATGGGCTGTGCCTAGCTGCTCTGTCTGTTGTACAAACACTGCTTCGGCGGCGGCGAAAGTCTTTTCCACTCGCTCGGCAGCATGGCCGGTTACGATAATTTTCTGTGAATTGGTCACCGTGTCGGCTGCCGCTATAACATGGCCCAGCATAGGTGTTCCGGCCAGAGGGTGAAGAACCTTGGGCAGGGAGGATTGCATGCGCGTACCCTTACCAGCGGCAAGGATGACAATGTCTGTTTTACTCATAGGGTTTCCGCTGATACTCCATTCGCAGGGTTTTAATAGGGCTTACGTTACTGTCAAAATCGTGGCAACACAAGTCTACCGCGGAGATATTTACAGGCAAAAAAAAGGGCAGCTAAGCCACCCTTTTTAAATCAATCTGATCTGAAATCAACCACCTAACTTTTTGCGTAGCGTTTGCACTGTGCGTAGCTGAGCTGTTGCTACTGCTAACATGCTGGCGGCTTTTGAATACTCGATTTCGCCCGCCTGATTAGCCATTGCCTGCTCTGCACTTTTAACGGCTTCAGCTGCCGCCGCTTCGTCGATATCTGCGGCACGAACAGCTGTGTCAGCAAGTATCGAGATGCAATTTGGCTGCACTTCTAAATAACCACCGGACAGATAGTAAATTTCTTCTTCACTATTCTGTTTGACCAGACGTACTGGACCGGGCTTTAAGTCACTCAGTAGTGGCGCATGACCTGCTGTAATACCCAACTCGCCAAGAGAACCAGTGGCAACCACCATCTCGACTAAGCCGGAGAACAGAGATTCATCCGCACTTACGATGTCACAATGAACTGTTATAGCCATATCTTTCTAGACCCTTTATAGACCCGTTCTACACCATTTCTGGACAGTAGTCGTTTAATTAAAGCTTAGCGCCTTTTTCGACTGCTTCGTCGATTGAGCCAACCATGTAGAAAGCCTGCTCTGGCAGATGGTCGTACTCTCCACCAAGAATGCCCTGGAATCCAGCAATAGTATCTTTTAGCGATACGTACTTACCTGGGGCGCCAGTAAAGATTTCAGCAACATGGAATGGCTGGGACAAAAAGCGCTCGATCTTACGTGCGCGGGATACGGCTAGCTTATCTTCTTCTGATAGCTCATCCATTCCCAGAATCGCAATAATATCTTTTAACTCTTTATAGCGCTGTAGTACTGACTGCACGCCACGGGCAACTTCATAGTGCTCTTGGCCAATAATCAATGGATCCAGCTGACGCGAGGTTGAATCCAATGGATCTACCGCGGGGTAAATACCTTTAGATGCAATATCTCGGCTCAGTACAACGGTTGAGTCCAAGTGAGCAAAGGTTGTGGCTGGCGATGGATCAGTCAAATCATCTGCAGGTACGTATACCGCCTGAACAGATGTAATAGAACCAGTCTTAGTGGAAGTAATACGCTCCTGAAGTACGCCCATTTCTTCCGCCAGAGTAGGCTGGTAGCCTACCGCTGATGGCATACGGCCCAACAGTGCTGATACTTCTGTACCCGCCAATGTGTAACGATAGATATTGTCGACGAACAACAGTACGTCTTTACCTTCATCGCGGAATTTCTCTGCCATGGTTAGACCGGTCAACGCTACACGCAGTCTGTTACCTGGAGGCTCATTCATCTGACCATAAACCATGGCCACTTTGGATTCGCTTGGAGTTTCGATGTTTACAACACCGGATTCCTGCATCTCGTAGTAGAAGTCATTACCTTCACGAGTACGCTCACCAACACCAGCAAATACAGACAGACCGCTGTGCTCTGTCGCAATGTTGTTGATCAGCTCCATCATGTTTACGGTTTTACCAACACCAGCACCACCGAACAATCCAACCTTACCGCCTTTGGCGAAAGGACAAACCAAATCGATTACCTTGATACCTGTTTCCAGAAGCTCGTCAGAGGCTGACAGCTCGTCATAGGCAGGGGGCTTGCGGTGAATGGCCATGCGCTCTTTCTCACCGATTGGACCTTTTTCGTCAATCGGGTTGCCCAGCACATCCATAATACGGCCCAGTGTCTCTATACCAACGGGTACAGAAATAGGGGCTTTGGTGTTTTGAACGCCAAGTCCGCGGCTGATGCCTTCTGAAGCACCCATGGCAATTGTACGTACTACTCCATCGCCCAACTGCTGCTGAACTTCAAGCGTTAAGCCCTTGTCGTCGACGACTAGTGCGTCATACACGCTGGGCACCTGATCACGTGGAAATTCCACATCGATCACAGCACCAATAATTTGTACGATTCTTCCGCTACTCATGTCCGGTTCCTCTTTACTAAATCTTTTTAAATTCGTTTGGCTTTATACGGCGGCTGCGCCACTTACAATCTCGGACAGCTCTTGTGTAATCGCTGCCTGACGGGCCTTGTTATAAAGAAGTTGCAACTCGTCTATCATTTCACCGGCATTGTCGGTGGCACTTTTCATGGCTAGCATTCTTGCTGCTTGCTCACATGCTTTGTTTTCTACTACACCTTGATAGACCTGCGATTCGATATAACGAATCAATAATCCATCCAGTAATTCTTTCGCGTCTGGCTCGTAAATATAGTCCCAGTGATGAGAGATACTCTCGTCACCCACTGGCGCTAACGGCAACAGCTGCTCTACTCTTGGCTTCTGAGTCATGGTGTTTACAAACTCATTACTGACGACAAAGAGTTTATCCACACGACCCTCATCAAAGGCGTCTAACATTACCTTCACGCCACCAATAAGGTCTGCGGCGTTAGGCTCGTCACCAACATCTTTGACGGCCGCAACAACATTCCCACCGACAGCACCAAAAAATGCCCCGGCTTTATTGCCCACAACACAGATATCAACGTCAACACCCTCATCAGACAAGGCTTTCATTGACTTCAAGGCCGTTTTGAACAGATTAATATTCAAACCACCACAGAGCCCACGGTCTGTCGAAATGATAATGTAGCCAACACGTTTCACTTCGCGCTGGGCCAAATACTGATGTTTGTATTCGGACACAGCGTTAGCAATATGACCCACTACATCACGGATGCGGCCTGCATAGGGCTTGCCCAGTTGCATACGCTCCTGAGCACGACGCATTTTACTCGCCGCTACCATTTCCATGGCGCTAGTGATTTTCTGCGTGCTACCAATACTAGCAATTTTGGTTTTTACTTCTTTTCCGATTGCCATCTCTTATGCCTGTCCAGTTACGCTGACTTACCAGGTTTGGGTTGCAACGAACTTTTCTAGTGCCGCTTTAAAGCCAGCTGCTATGTCGTCGTTGTAATCGCCTGACTGATTGATTTGATCGAGCAAATCAATGTGCTCAGCTTTCATGTAGGAGAGCAGCGCATCTTCAAAGTCACCAATTTTACTGACTTCAACAGACTGCAAGAAACCATTATCTGCCGCGTAAAGCACCAGACCCATCTCAGCAATACTGAGGGGAGAATACTGCTTCTGCTTCATCAATTCGGTCACTCGCTCACCGTGATCAAGCTGGGCTTTGGTTGCTGCATCAAGATCGGATGCAAACTGCGAGAATGCCGCAAGCTCGCGATACTGTGCCAGTGCGGTACGAATACCACCGGACAGTTTCTTAATAATCTTAGTCTGTGCCGCGCCACCTACTCGAGATACAGAAACACCTGCGTTCATCGCTGGACGTACGCCTGCGTTAAACATATCGGCTTCAAGGAAGATCTGACCATCGGTAATCGAAATTACGTTGGTGGGTACAAAGGCTGATACGTCACCGGCCTGAGTTTCAATCACTGGCAATGCAGTCAATGAACCCGTCTTACCTTTAACTTCACCGTTGGTGAATTTCTCTACATAGTCCGCATTTACACGGGCTGCACGCTCAAGCAATCTGGAGTGCAAATAGAACACATCACCAGGATAAGCTTCACGACCTGGAGGACGTTTAAGCAGCAGTGAGATCTGACGGTAGGCCCAGGCCTGCTTAGTCAAATCATCATAAATAATTAGCGCATCTTGACCGCGGTCACGGTAGTACTCACCCATGGAACAACCAGCGAAAGGTGCTAGAAACTGCATGGCTGCTGGATCAGAAGCGGTAGCAGCAACAACAATGGTATGTTCCATTGCGCCGTGCTCTTCTAATTTACGTACCACTGCAGCTACAGAGGAGGCTTTTTGGCCAACCGCTACATAGACACATTTAACGCCAGAACCTTTCTGGTTGATGATTGCGTCAACCGCGATGGCAGTTTTACCAAT
>DDDD01000029.1:0-600 GCA_002335945.1 Porticoccaceae bacterium UBA1989 | reverse complement strand
GCGTCTACTACACGGCCTTCGAGTTCTGGTCCAACGGGGACTTCCAATACACGTCCGGTGCATCGGGCTTTCTGTCCTTCGGCAAGTGCCTGGTAGTCGCCCAAAACCACGGCGCCGACTGAATCGCGCTCCAGGTTAAGTGCCATACCGTAAACACCGCCATCGAATTCGATCATTTCGCCATACATCACGTCGGCTAGACCGTGAATACGAATGATACCGTCCGATACGGAAACAATGGTGCCCTCATTTTGGGCTTCTGACGAAACATCAAGGTTGTCGATACGACTCTTAATAATTTCGCTGATCTCTGATGGATTCAGTTGCTGCATGCTTAGGCCTCAATCCTTAGGAATTTAGTGACTCGGCGAGTTTGGCCAAACGGCCACGAATGGACCCGTCTATGACGGTATCCCCGGCGCGTATTACCGCACCACCCAGCAGGCTCTTGTCTAAACTAACCTGCATGTTTATTTTACGTTCCAGCTTTGCACCAAGTGCATCACTGAGTTGTTGCTGTTGCTTTGCGTCCAGTGCCTGCGCTGATATCACTTCCACATCAATCGCTTTTTCACGATTGGCTTTCATGATTTCAAACTG